>JAUWPZ010000143.1 GCA_030611315.1 Sedimentisphaerales bacterium | reverse complement strand
CGATAACTTTACGCATAATATGTATACCCTTAAGGGTAATAAATTCCCGCGACTGAGATTGTAAATTATTGTTTTAAGGTTACTACCTGTGGCACAAGTTGCCCGCGAACCCGCCGCGGCGGGGGAAATTTCAATCGTGAGCACTATAGTATTGTAAGTCAGTAGGAAGTATACCATTTACGACCAAAAATAGCAACGAGTTCGTGAAAAAAACCATAGATGAGTACGACTGTGAAATCTAATCGGTTGCATTGATGCGAAGGCTCTCATAAAATACTGGGGCGGTAGGTTATACCCTTAAGGGTAATAAATTCCCGCGACTGGGATTGTAAATTATTGTTTTAAGGTTACTTACCCGCGAACAAACGGGAAATTTCAATCGTGAGCACTATATTATGGGATTTCGGCAGAAAAGTGCGGCAACGGAAATGAGCGGTGAAAAATGTGGTTTTTGAATACGAATGAGAAAACTTTCTGAAAAGGTGGATTATTATGCGGCGAAGGCTTATTGTAGCGATTTGCGCCGGAGTGCTCGTGCTAAGCATTGGCAGTGAGTGCTGTATGGCTGCGGTTACAAATGCGTACTCGAAATGGAAGAACGGCCCATCCAGGACCGAAGATTTTTTCCCTATTGCGGTCTGGCTGCAGAGCCCGAGTAAGGCCGGCAATTACAAACAGGCCGGTTTTAATACGTATGTGGGGTTGTGGAAGGGGCCGACGGAACAACAGCTTGCCGAACTGAGGCGGTATGGGATGAAAGTTATCTGTCATCAGAACGAAGCCGGACTTAGGCACGTTGATGACCCGATTATTATCGGTTGGATGCACGGTGATGAACCGGACAACGCCCAGTCACTGGGCAAGGGCAAGGGCTATGGCCCGCCGATACCACCGAGAAAGATAATCGAGGATTATGTGAAGATTCGCAGGGCTGATGTCAGCCGGCCTGTTATTTTGAACCTGGGCCAGGCAGTGGCCTGGGATGGGTGGCACGGGCGGGGCGTTCGCACGGGCCATCCGGAGGATTATCCTGAGTATGTGAAAGGGTGCGATATTGCTTCGTTCGATATCTATCCGGCGGCTCATTCCAGGCCGCAGGTTGCGGGCAAGCTGTGGTATGTCGCAAAGGGTGTTGAGCGGTTAGTGGGATGGACCGAGGGGAAAAAGGTAGTGTGGAACTGTATCGAATGTACCCGGATAAAAAATCCCGACAAAAAAGCGACGCCGCACCAGGTCCGGTGCGAAGTGTGGATGTCAATCATTCACGGGTCGATGGGGCTGATTTACTTTGTGCATGAGTGGCAGCCGAGATTTAATGAATCGGCGCTTCTTAGTGACACGGCGATGCTTTCGGCGGTTACGAGGATAAACGGGCAAATTGCAGAGCTTGCGCCGGTGCTGAACAGTGCAACGATAAAAAACGCGGCGACCGTGTCGGTGGGAAATGAAGCTGTTCCCGTGGCGATGATGGTGAAGAGCTACGGAGGCTCGACGTATCTTTTTGCCGTTGGGATGCGCGACGGCGGGACAAATGCGACGTTTACCGTGCGCGGGCTGAAAGGTGAGAGGGTTGTTGAGGTGCTTGGCGAAGGCAGGGAGATTATATCGAGAGACGGTGTTTTCAAGGACAGCTTCGATGCGTGGGACGTGCATCTTTACCGGATTGGGCAGAAAGGCCCGGTCGAAAGCCGGGGCTGAAAAGAGTGTGTTTTGGGGATAAATGGTTGTGGTCGTCGGTGATTGGGAGTATATTCGGCGGGAAGTTTAGAGAAAATGATTGTGCATTGAAAGGGGTGAAAGAAAAGTGATAGTTGTGAATACCGAATTCATTCCCGGTAAGAGAATCAGGGAGATTAAAGGCCTTGTGCAGGGCAACACGGTTCGCGCGAAGCACGTCGGCAGGGACATCGTGGCGGGGCTGAAGAACATAGTCGGCGGGGAGCTGAAGGGCTATACGGAGCTTCTTGTCGAATCGCGTCGTGAAGCGCTGGTCAGGATGCTTGGACAGGCTGAGGAACTCGGCGCAAATGCCGTTCTCAATGTGCGTTTTGCGACCAGCTCAATAACATCGGGGGCTGCGGAGCTTTATGTATATGGTACGGCGGTGGTTGTCGAGGATGAGGCTGTAAGTCCTGCGAGTGAAGGCAAAATCGCGGCTGAGCCGGTGTAAATCAATGGTAAGGGGATTTCTTAGCGGGGCGTTATTATGGGAAATGTGTTAATCCAGCTTATTTCTGTTCCTCTGATATTTATCGGTTTTGTGACCGGTAAAGTAATCGAATTGAGACATTTGCGCAGGCTGGCTCTTCGAGAGGCGGCCCTGCGAGACGTTGGTATATGCAATCTGCGGAAGATACCGGTGGAGCTGAGTGAACGGGAGAGTTTTTTGGTGACGGGTTCGGCTGTTATTGCGACCGATCACTTCAAGGTTTTTGCCGCAGGGCTGCGCGGTTTGTTCGGCGGAGAGATGAAAACGTACCGGTCGCTGATGAGCAGGGCACGGCGAGAAGCGGTGGTTCGGATGCTTGAGCAGGCCCGGCAGCTTAACGCCGGGAGTGTTTGGAACGTTCGCTTAGAGACGTCCACTATACAGGGCAAGAGGAGGCCCGGGGGAATTGAGGTATTTGTGTACGGGACGGCGGTGAAGAGGTAATGAAAGAAGAGTATCTGTCCGCGAGATTCGAGCCGAGTAATCGGGAGGGTGGATTCGAACGTGACCCTTCGGAAATGAGTGCGGAGAAGGTCGATGCAAAACAGGATGAGATTGCATCTATCCGTGATTCGGTTTTCAACGAGCCGGCAGTAACAACGAGAGTGGACGAGCAGCACCTTGGCAGATGGATAGAGCAGAAGCGCGCAGAATGTTCGATGGCGGGCAACCTTGGGGTGGCTTTTTTGGCGGCGATACTTGGGGGGCCTTTCGCGGTGTTCGGGGCGGTTATGGCAGGTAACCAGGGTTGGTACGGGGTGCTGTATATTGTTGTCTTTGCGCCGGTCATCGAAGAGTTCCTGAAACAGTCGGGCATGATATACCTGATGGAGAAGAAGCCTTACCGGGTTTTTGCGGCGTGGCAGTTTGTTTTCTCGGCGATTGTTTCGGCGTTTGTTTTTGCGACGATTGAGAACCTTTTGTACGTTAATGTCTATGTTCCCCCTGTAAATGTTGCAAATGCCGAGGTATTTGCACAATTCCGCTGGACGGTATGTACGGCCGTTCACTTGGCGTGTTCTGCAATAGCATCGCTGGGGATGATACGGGTGTGGAAAAAACAGCTCTTAGACGGCAAGGGAGCGGATTTGAGCGTCGCATTTCCATATTTTGCAGTGGCGATTGTGGTACACGGCTCATATAATCTTGCAGCGATATTCCTTAGCAGGTTGTTTTTAGAGTAATCTTAGCGATTCGGCAAATACTTGCCGGCTCTTGTGGGCATTATGATTTGCTTAAAATAAAAGGTTGTAAATTTCATCCCTTTGCTTTACAATTCGGAGCTTAGATTTTTTGGTGAAAGGATTATAAATGAAATACGATGTAGCTGATTTATCATTGGCGGCGGGGGGCAAGAAACGAATTCTGTGGGCGGATAATGATATGCCGGTTTTGGCGAAGATACGTAAGAAGTTCGCGAAAGCCAAGCCCTTGAGGGGCATAAATGTTTCGGCATGTTTGCATGTTACCGCTGAAACGGCTAATCTGGCCAGGGCGCTCAAGGCGGGCGGTGCAAATGTTGTTCTTTGCGCATCCAATCCACTGAGCACACAGGATGACGTTGCGGCTTCGCTTGTGAAGGATTTTAAGATAGCGGTCTTTGCTATTTGCGGAGAAAACCACGCTACCTATTACAAACACATCAACTCAGCGATCGACTATAAGCCGGTCATTACGCTTGACGACGGCGCCGACCTTGTCAACGAGCTGCATACGCGGAGAAAGAAAGAGGCCCACCGTATTATAGCAAGTATGGAGGAGACTACTACGGGAGTTATTCGTCTGCGGGCGATGGCAAATGAAGGCAAGCTGAAGTTTCCGGTTATCGCGGTGAATGACGCTGCGACGAAACAACTGTTTGATAATCGCTACGGTACAGGTCAATCGACGGTTGACGGCATAATTCGGGCTACCGATTTTCTTCTGGCCGGGACAAAGGTTATCGTGGCCGGTTACGGCTGGTGCGGTCGCGGCTTTGCCATGCGCGCCAGAGGGATGGGAGCTATCGTTATCGTTACAGAAGTTGACCCTATCAAAGCCCTCGAAGCGGCTATGGACGGTTTTGAAGTTATGCCGATGGCGGAGGCGGCGAAGGTCGGCAGACTATTTGTAACACTTACGGGCAACAAAAACGTTATAAGGGCGGAACATTTTAGAGCGATGAAAGACAGGGCGGTTGTTGCCAACAGCGGCCATTTCAACGTTGAGATAGATATACCGGCGTTGAAAAATATCAGCAAGAAGGTGAGCCGTAACGTCCGCAACTACGTTGATGAGTATGTTCTGAAGAACAACAGGCGAGTATATCTTCTTGCGGACGGTCGGTTAATTAACCTTGCGGCAGCCGAGGGTCACCCTGCGTGCGTGATGGATATGAGCTTTGCGACGCAGGCGTTACAGTCCGAATATGTAATGAAGAAACGCGGCAAGCTTGCAGTTGCGGTCCACAATGTCCCGCTGGAGATAGAGCAGCAGGTAAGCAAGCTCAAGCTTAAGTCAATGTCGATTGGCATAGACAAACTTACGGCCGAGCAGATTGTTTACCTCGCAAGCAGCGGTGAAGGAACATAGCTCGTTACTCGATGTCGGATGCTCGTAAGAGCAAATCGAGAATCGAGGGCTTTCCTTATGCATAATAACGAGACTGAAAAGACGTCTATAGTGGCCTCGAAGTCTTTTATGGCCGTTGGTCCGACCCTGCACTACAGCCATCAGAACGTTCAGCGGTGCTGGTTTTTTGCTTTTGCGGCGTTTTGTATGAGCTGCATTTTCTGGTCCAGGATAGTGACCGGCTCATTTCGGTCTTTCGATATTATTCAAGCTGTGGCATCTCTGGAGTTCTGGCATTTGGGCCGGAGTCTTGTGACGGGCGTTAGCATATTCGAGTATCCGTGGCAGATTTTTGTTTTGGGTCAACTCATGGGTATTTTGGCAATTGTGCCGGTCTTGATATCACAGCTTATGAGCTTCCGACACAGTTTGCTCTTTATCTTAGTGGTTTTTTTCTTGGCCAATTTGCCGGGCTTTGCTATCTGCCTTTTGATAAGTTGTATTGCGGCTGCGTGTCGTCCCCTTCGTTTTCGCTCTCGTTTCATAGCTATTGCGCTGTGCACAACCCCGCAACTGCTTTATTGGGGTTATTTCGGCAGTGCAAAGGGACTCGAACCTATTGAGCGGGCGTTTACATTTACTCCCTGGATTTGTGCGTGGATGGCTGGATTGGGCATTGCCGGCATAGTTCTCGGGATAGGTCATTTTACTCGTTATCGTCCCGGCCTTGTCTGGATAGCTACAACAGTTGTGCTTTTGGTGGCCATTGCTGAATTTGAAATGTTGATAGGCTTTGACGAGCTGGACTATCAGCTCTATGTGGCCAAGAATAATCCTGAGCAAACGACCGAGTTTCACGACCACAGTATAACGGAAGCCCTTACTGAAACGATAGACGATCCTACTGTGAGGAAATATCTGGCAGGTTTCTTTTATCCTATCGATGATCGGATGGCGCTGCGAGTGGAGTTGAAGAAGCAAATTGTGATTCGGTTAGGTCAGGGCCGATGGCCACGCTGGCTTATGGTGCCGGATGAGTTGAAGTTTCAGGAGAAAAGGCTATGGCTTTTCGAGCAGTACGATACGTTTATAAACCGGCGATTAACAAGTCACCGAATGCCGATAGCGCTTTACTATAAGGCTCTTCTGAGCGAGTACAGACCTGATACAAAGGCCCTGGGGCAGAAGGAGGTACTGCATTTTTATAACGACTATCCACACCGTGAGTCTTTGCTGATATGGTATCGTCTTTATGACGATTTTCCTCAGAGCAGCGAGTCGCTTGAGGCACGATGGCGGATAGCGAAGGATTGGGCAGGCCAGGGCAAGTTTGAGCAGGCCGACAAGCTGCTTGTTCGGGCCCAGGAGATGGTTGCGGAGCGATTGAAGCGGCTCAAAGAAGAACAGCAAACACAAAGCGGCGCAGTATTCGGCCTGTTTTGTTCGCCGGCTGATTCGGTGATGACGGCATCTAAGCTGACGGAGCTGCAAAGGCGCGTGAATCAGCTTCGGATGCTGATAGGTCCTCATAACCGAACAGATGAGACCGAGTCGGTCGAGCGTTTGGCGCGGTTTGTTATGCTGAATCCTCACGCCTTCGAATATCAGCAGTACCTCGACGGATTGCTGGAACAAATGGGTGATAAGGACCGGCTTCGGGATAATGTTCTGCTGGCCCGGGCAAAACTTGTGGCGGACGAACATGGTCGGGCTGAGAGTTTATACCGGCTTCATAAGGATTTTCAGGAGACCGACGGCGGGATGCAGGCATTATACGAACTTGGGCTTTTGAAGATTAGTCTTTGGCGTCAGCAGGACGAGTCGAATTCGGAACAGAAGAAGCAATTTTTAGTTGAGGCAAGAAAGACCCTGACGGATTTTATCGAATTGTATCCGAGCAGTTTTTGCGCCGAGCAGGTCAAGAAAAACCTGGCCGACCTGCCCGGTGTTGAGTGAGGGTTGATACCGTTGGCTGAACGCGATACGAACCACAAACAACGCACAATGAACAACAAACAATGAACTATGCACAATGAACAATGAACAACGAACTATAAACAACGAACAATGAACTATGAAATATGAACAATGAATTTTTTTATTTTGAACCTGAGAAACGATAGAATTATGAAAAGTTTTCTCTGCAGCTTACGAGTTCCGCTTTGCGTCGCTTCACTTTCCAGGAAAATATCCGTCCGATCTGGCATAAGCCCTGGACAACGAGCTACGGGAAAGACACTATCGAATCCAGGGGTGAGGGGGCGAGGGACTGTTTGTGCCCTGGGATGAGGTCATGCGGCAAGTGGTGAAAGATAAGCTGCAGCCTGAGGTTGTCTCCAAGACAAAGGCAAAGAAGGAAATGCCCACGGACCGAACGAAAATGGCGGCCAAGGTGCAACAGTTGAACTGCGAGCGGTCCCGAATCGGCCCGGTCGCCATTGCTTTTGGTTCACCGCAGAGACCGGACCGGCAGGCTGTGGACACGAGCAATCCCTATCGCAATCGCGGGATTCTCGAATACCAGGTCTATCTCGGTCCCGGAGAAGAGCGGACATTCGAATTCCTGGCTGTTATGTTTGATGGTAAGAAGATAGCCGGCCCAATTACTTCTGCACCGGACGACGGCGCGATCGCCTATTTCAACCGTTTGAAGGGGCATGCATCCGAACTGCTGGCACAGAAGGCGGGACAGTACGCCAAACATATCTTGGGGGGGGAGTAAAGTTTGAATGCCCCGACAAAAACATTCAGGATGCTTTTTACTGCGCCAAGTACAATATGATGGCATTGTCGATGGACATTCGCCCGTTCTACGAGCATAAAGCCATCATGACCTGCCCCGAGCGGGCGTATCAGAAATCGTTCGGTATAGACTCGCTTTATGCAAGCATTGGTACAGCCGGTGCAGGATTAACTGATATTGCAATCGACAACCTGAAGAACCTGCACCATTTCTCACGCAATCTGGATTTCACCGGCATTCCGGTCGATGTTTCTCAGTTCGGGACCCACGGGACCTCCGGCGGTTGGTCACAGGAAGGAACTCAATACATCGGTACGGCGTGGGAGCTGCTCAAACAGACAGGAGACCGCAAACTGCTTGAGGAAATGTACCCAGGCCTGAAGCATATCCATGCGGCATATCGGCTACGGGACACAAGCGGTGATTTCTGGCCGGAGGGCATGACCTTTCCGGGCACTTCGGAGCGAGTCAGGGATATGGTCGGGGAGCCTTACCAAATGGTCGGTGCGGCAGTTCGCATGTGGTGGGCTACAAAGGCGCTGAGCGAGATGGCGAACGAATTGGGACTGACCCAGGATGCTGATGGATACAAAAGACTCGCGACTCAGATGCAGGAACGCTTTAATCGCCTATGGTGGTGCGCAGAAGAAAGTTGTTGGGCCGTCGGAATGGGCGCGCATACAGGCAAGACCGTTTTCAGTGGATTCAAAACGGCGCCAATCAATTATGCCCAGAAATACCGGCTGGCAAACTGGGACAAAGGGCAGGCTGCAGTGGAAAGTGTCTGGAAGTCCGACGCCATGGATGACCGGTTCAGCTACCATGGTAGCGCGCCCACGGTCTGGCAGAATTCCAATTTTGCGATTGGCTGCTTCAACTACGACAAGGGAGTATATGGCCTGAAAGTAATCCGAAGTTCGGCCGCCTGCCCCACAGAACTGACCGGGAAAATGATGGGGTCGTTTTCGACTATCAATCCGGATCCAAGAACCGACAAGGGAAGTAACCAAAACAAAATCATGTATAGCTGGTGCGCAGGACCTTACCTGGAGTCAATCATCAATGGCTTATTTGGAATCGGTGCCAACGCCTTCGACCATTCCATTACCTGCCGGCCGTATGTCCCAAAGGAATGGAATCACATGAGCCTGAGGGATTATCGAATGGGCAGTCACGTTGTTGATTTCTTGTATGACAACGGTGAGTGGAATATTCGCCACAAATCTGGCTCGCGTCCGCTTCAGTTAATAGTAGTCATTGATGCAACGAAGACCAGTGTCGCTCTTGCCGTGGGTAAGGAGCTAACACTGTGATATTTAATTGCATGCCTATAGACAGATGCATACTACAGAAGGTTATGTGACAGATGCATTTTTTGCACCTGGACACGAGATATTGTCAAATGTTGTGGATTGAATTTTTTGGGTGTGAAATTATTTTCTGGCAAGCAAACTCCCTCATGTCATGCTGAGCGCAGCAAGGCGAAGCGAAGCATCTGGCCATAGAATGAGATGTTACTGACCGAACAAA
>JAUWPZ010000215.1 GCA_030611315.1 Sedimentisphaerales bacterium | reverse complement strand
CCTGCCCCGTGAGATAGTGAAACGTTATCTCATCGGGGTGAGATAGCAGAGCGTTATCTCATCGGGGTTAGAAACATACCTTCTGTTTTCTAATGGGGTGCCCTCTGTGGCTATCTATTTCTTTGCCCCTTTGAACCTTTCTTCTTCGTACCTTTGCCCCTTTGCCCCTCTGCCCCTTTGCCCCTTTCTTCTTCGTGCCTTTGAACCTTTGCCCCTCTGCTCCTCTGTTTCTAAAATTTCACTTGACACTTAACATATATTTTTGTATAATACATATCTAACTAATAACTGCTCTTTGATACTTAAAAGCCAATATCAAATCGTAAATCGTAAATCGAAAGTCGTAAATATTACATCAGGAGGCCCTTATCATAGCATCCCAACCCCAAAATTTATCCCATAGGGACAACGAGCCACAAAATGCCATTTAACCAATTACCCATTTTACCACTCACAACGTACCACTATTCACTAATTCTCTGTGCTCTCTGTGTGCTCTGTGGCTATTTTTCTTATCGTCTTTCTATCTTTTCTCTGCGCTCTCTGCGTTTAAACATCTTCGTGAAAATTTGTGTAAATTCGTGGTTAATTTTCTTTGTGCCTCAGTGGCTTTGTGGTCATGAGTTAATTATGCAATACAAACCCAATTTACAGGAAAATCAGGTGAACGCAAGTTCCGTCTTAGCAAAGGGTTATGAAGATGATATCGTTTTTTGGCCTAAAAATCCCAAAGCCAATTTCCTGAACGGTAAAATGAACATAAGTTACCCCACAACAAAGAATTATGAAAATGCTCGTCTCCGTGGACGCGAAAAAACCAAACCCAATTCAAAGCCAATTAAACCCAATTCAAACCCAATTAAACCCAATCAAAGCCAATTTCAAACCCAAACAAAGCCAATTTTCCCCAAAATCCAATTTTTCAAATTTTCATTGCTGTTAATTTACGCAATTTACAGAACCGCTATTTCACTCAAAGAGCCTATCCTAATGACCGGGTCGTTATAAGGCCGAGCGGGCCAGTAGCAGAATAAATAACATATATTAGCTGAGGACTATTGCATTTTGGCGGGAAAGAAGGTATAATTTTCTGCAGTTTGTATCATGTTTTGTCGAATTTAAGTGGGCAGTCTTGTACCGGCTGCCCTTAAGTTTGGGCGAAAAAAGAACATTTTCAGGAGTTTTAAGATATGGGCTGTAATCTGGCGATAGCAGGAGTGACCGGCGCCGTCGGACAGGAGTTCTTGAGCATCCTGGAGGAACGGGATTTTCCGTTTGATTCGGTGAAAATGCTTGCAAGCAGCCGGTCGGCCGGCAAGAAAATCGAATTCAAAGGCAAAGAATACACCGTCGAAGAGCTGGGCAAAAACAGCTTTGAGGGTATAGACATCGCATTGTTCAGCGCCGGAGGAGCAAGGAGCAAGGAATTCGCGCCCGCCGCCGTGGAAGCCGGGGCGGTCGTGGTCGATAACTCTTCGGCGTTCAGGATGGAGGCGAATGTTCCGCTGGTTATTCCGGAAATAAATCCGCAGGCAATCGAGCAAAACCAAGGCATAATCGCCAATCCGAATTGCTCGACAATTATCGGCATCGTTCCGGTCTGGCCTCTGCACAAGGCAAACCCGGTCAAACGAATGGTCGTCAGCACGTACCAGGCGGCCAGCGGAGCCGGGGCCTCGGCTATGCTTGAACTGGAAACTCAGACGCGAGAAATCCTCGACGGGAAAGAGCCAACGTGCAAGGCGTTCCCATATCAAATAGCATTTAATGCCTTCAGCCACAATTCGGCGCTTGGTCCGAACGGATACAACGCCGAAGAGATGAAAATGGTCAACGAGACCAGGAAAATATTCGACTGTCCGGAGATTGCTATTACCTGTACCTGTATTCGCATTAGTGTATTACGAGCGCACTGTGAGAGTATTAATCTCGAGTTCACCGACCCGATAACACCGGACGAGGTCAGGGGCCTTTTGGAGACGGCCCCGGGCGTTTCGGTATTGGACGACAGGGAGCACAATCGCTTCCCGATGCCAATCGACGCCTCCGGCAAAAATGATATTTTAGTCGGGCGAATCCGGCAGGATGAGTCGATAGCAGAAAATCGCGGGGTCAATATCTGGGTCGCCGGCGACCAGTTGCGAAAAGGCGCAGCGCTGAACGCCGTCCAAATCGCGGAAAAATTGCTCTGATTCGGTAATAATGGCCGTTCGCAATATACAACTTTCAATCAACTACGACGGCAGCGAATATCACGGCTGGCAAATTCAGCCTGGACTGAAAACCATTCAGGGGGTGCTTACAGAAGCAATCGGCAACCTCATCGGGTGCGAAGTTAGAGTTTTCGGGGCAAGCAGAACCGATGCCGGGGTGAGCGCTTTGGGTCAGGTCGGCCTTGTGGAAATTGATTCGCCGATACCGACGGAGAATCTGGCCAAGGTAATTTCGGACAGGCTGCCCTGCGATATCGTGGTTACCGAAGCGGCGGAAGTCCCTCAAGGCTTCGACTTGATAAGCGCGGTCAAAAGCAAGCTGTATCGCTACACGATTTTTACGGGTCGAGTGCGGCCGGTTCTGGAAATCAGGCACTGCTGGCACCTGCCCGGGCAACTTGACACCACGGCCATGAGCCAGGCGGCAAAACTTCTTATCGGCAAAAAAGATTTCAAATCCTTCGCATCGGCAGCGGACAAAAGAGAAAACACTGTTCGAACGATATTCCGATGTGATGTTTGTTCATCGTGTGCAGTGCGTTCCTTCGGCTCCACTCAGGACAAGAATGCGTCGTGCGAGAAAGTAAAAATGGATTCCTGCTTTCGCAGGAATGACAGAACGCAATGCGCGATGCGCGATACGCAATACGAAAACGATTGGCTGTATATTGATGTGGAAGGGGACGGCTTTTTGTATAATATGGTCAGAAATGTCGTCGGAACCCTCGTCGAAGTCGGCCAGGGCAGATGGAAGCCGGAAAAGATAGACCAGATTCTTGAAGCAAAGGACCGAACAGCAGCCGGGCCGCTCGCTCCGGCAGCAGGACTTTGTCTGATGTGGATTAAATATCAGGAGACAGGAGACTTGAGAACACTATCGCGAGAAGAAGAAACAGGAAATCATCCAAAGACCTCCAAAAATTTACCTTGATACAAATCACTTAATATACCCTTAAGGGTAATAAATTCCCGTGACTGGGATTGTAAATTATTGTTTTAAGGTTACTTGCCCGCGAACAAACAGGAAATTTCAATCGTGAGCACTATAAATATGGGTGTAGTTTTCATTCTACGTAAAATCATTGTTCATGCGGACCGTTTAAGTTGAATATATTGTTTCCAGAATACATCCCATCTGTTTGATTTAACAAAGCATCGCAAATACAGAATGCGCTGTCCGCCCTGGCGGGACCA
>JAUWPZ010000034.1 GCA_030611315.1 Sedimentisphaerales bacterium | reverse complement strand
CGTGGATGAGATAATGCGTGGATGGGTAAATGCGAAGATCCCGGCTAAGAACGATTCCCTCCATCGCACCGGCGATTTGCCGCTCATACATGCCCGGCTTCGCCATCTTCATCGCCGTTGTCTGCGTTTCGTATGAGACATCGAGAGCAGCCTCGATTTCTCCGATTTCTTCGGCGCTTTTTATCGACCTTTGCGCGACCACGGCCTTTATCAGCGTTTCAGATACGTTTTTTTGAACTGCCGTCGGATGAATCCCCAATAATTGCTCGATTTTCAGCAGGTTCTCAGCCCTGTATTGCGGAAGAAAATGAATTTGCCGGTTTTGTTGAACGGCCTTTTTAAGAACACCTTGCAATTTCTCCAGTGCAGCGCTCTGGTCAACGCCTATTTCTGTGCATCGTTCACTCAACGCCCTCTGTGGCCCCATCCAGATAATATCATCGACAGTCACATCATCCCCGAAGACGATTTCTTTGCCCTCATCGACGTCGATAACAGCCGCCAAAGACGGAAAAGATAATCCGAAAAAATACAAAAATGAGCTGTCCTGCCTGAAGGGATATTGGTTGTCCGGATAATTCATCGGGCTTTCTTCATTGCCCAAAAACAGTATCACACCTGAGCCAACCTGGCTGCTCAGGCGTTTGCGCCTTTCGATATATACATTTTCCGCAAACATCTGTTTCCCTTATCAATATTGTTATAGCTCAGTCGTTTGTTGCTTATTATACGTGCAGAGACTGACCACTATCAGGCAAATCACCGATAGCGTTATCGCCGGCAGTACCGCGTCTAACTTTGCCGCGATACGCCGCCTTTTTCAATCACGCCATCCACAACTTTCGGTTATACCTCAAAGCAAATCGCTTATAGAGTCTGTAAGGATACGATTGATTTCCTCCGGCATTGAACTATCGCCGCTGCGCAATCCGGCTTCCACATGTGCCAGCTTCACCCCCCAGCTTGACCGCGACCAAACCGCAAGCGATAGTGCTGTTCACATCGCCTACTACTAAGACGATATCGGGTTTATAATCCAATACAACAGGTTCAAAAGCCTTCATAACCTCGGCGGTTTGAACAGCGTGCGAGGCAGAACCTACTTCAAGATTTATGTCGGGCTCCGGGATCTCAAGTTCGCGGAAAAACAGATTGCTCATCTCTTCATCGTAATGCTGGCCGGTATGCACCAACAGTGGTTCGATCTTATCGTGTTCTTGATATTCCGCCATCAACGGGGCAATTTTCATGAAATTTGGCCTGGCGCCTACAACGTTGATTATTCTCATTTTCGTTCCTTGCTCCATACCGCTGCTCTATAGGCAGGTAAATAATATGCAGTCAGGCTTCTTTTCCACGGAATAAGATTGTTTTTTTGACAGGATAACAGGATAAGACAGGATACGTAAAAATAAATCCCGTCAATCTTGTAAATCCCGTCTAAGAAATTCTTTCACTCTAATTTTCAGCGCCCATCACTGACCTATTTTGAGTGCTCTTTGACACCATAAGTCTCAAGAACCCTTGTTGCTTTATGGTATCGCGGCCTAAACAGTCTAAATATTTTGGAATGAAGGTATTCGTCACTGTGCAGGATGAATAAGTCTTGTGGATTTGAAGTTCGCTTGAGAAAACTTCTGTATATCCACAAACCATAAGGTAGAACAAATAATCTTAAAGGATAAGGTGTTGAATTCCAAACAACACTTAACAATCCTTTCCATCGAATTCTATCATAAATGCTCCCCTTTTGCGATCCTTCGACCATAATCCACGACTCCTTTCACTTATAATTATAACCCTTCTGCAAAATGCACAGATCACTACTGTCCGGTTGTTTGATTATTTATTGTTGGTTGCTGCTTGTCAATAGTCATCAGTCAGACTCCCAAGTTTCTCAAACGGTTTCACAACTTCTCTCGGCCTCAAGACCGGCACGGGTGGCATTAGACCGCGACCTCCACCTGGCGGGTACTCACCGTAAGAGGCATGCCCTTGGCCTCTCGCACCTCCAAACATTCCTTGATTGCCTGGCGAATATTACTATCCTCAGTTTTTCTGTACTTTGCTATATATCAGCGAAAATACTTTGATTCTACTCTTACAGAAATAATTGTAACAAATTGAGTTAAAATATGCAACCCATAATCTACACGAGATACGCTTCACGAGATACGAGCGACGAGCGACGAATTAGCTATCCGCTGCTTATTACTTCGTGCTCGTCGATTAGTCTTCCGAAGAGCTTTGCTCGATGACCCGCCGATTCGAGAGAGCCATTGATCAAGATGGCTATCTCAAACTCCATCGGTGCAGCCGTAGGGTGATTACGGACCGGGACAGTCATAATAACGACATCAGAGAGACCCGGCTGAGCATTGGCCAGACGCCAGACTTCTGTTTGGACCGTTCCATCTTTGTCTTTGGTCTTCAGAGAAAGCCAGGCAAAGTCCATCTGTTCGGCGGCTTTGCATATCGCAGACCACCATTGGTTATAAGTACGCGCATTGCGAAAATGGAGCTGAGCCTCCTCGAAGTTTATCTGCTCCTGCTTGCGTTGGTTGGCCATCCGGTACTTATCCTGTAACCCGGTTATCGTTTCCCGCAGCCGAACCGAGCCGACAACGCGGAATACGAGTAACAGCAGCAGCAAAATGCAGGTGAACTCAGTCGTTCCGGTGAATTCTGAGCAGAAAGCCCTATACGAACCGGCAGGCGAGGTGCCGGTCGGACCAAAAAAAACTGCTTTTTTGGCCGTTTTTTCGTTTACTTTTGTTTGGAAATCTGTTAAAATACCCGCATGTTTGCTAGCTAATAGGCAAACGTAAACCGCCCGACGGCGGAAGATACAGCGGAGAACCGCACGAATTTAGGCAAGATAACCCAAGTCTCGTATCAGCAGATACACACCAAATGGTATAAGTTTGAAGTTAAAAGGTAAAAGTGCGTAAGACAAGGCTATGAATCTAATTACAAAAATTCGTTTACCCCGTGAGATAGCGAAGTGTTATCTAATGGGGTGTAATTTATGCTTATTGAGTTATTCGTGGCTAACAAGAACCGTTTTTAGCCGGCTTCTGAAAAAGGCCATTTTGATGGCCTTGTGGACGAAGGCAAAAGGCTGCGACAAAGCTTGCTTTATTGATTCGGGGTGTTTCTAATCTCGTCGAGGATTTCGCGTCCGCCGGCGCTCAGGAGTTCATCGGCCATCTCCTCGGCGGTGGTTTTGGCCTGGGTTACAGGGACGGTTTTCGAGCGTTTGATATACCTTTTGCCTTCAAGGTCGCAGATAATCGCATCAATCGAAATAGTATCGTCGCAAATCCGCGTGTACACTCCTAATGGAATACTGCATCCGCCGTGCATTGAGGCAAGGATATGTCGCTCGGTCTCGGCTCCGAGCCGGGCATTTTTATCATCGAGCCGCCCTACCAATTCGCCGAGTTCTGCGTCCTCGGCCCGAATCTGAACCGCCAAAGCTCCCTGGCCCGGGGCAGGGAGAAATTGCTCCGGCGGCAGTATCGCGGAGATTTTGTCCTCCAGGCCCATACGATTCAAGCCCGCGCAGGCGATGACGGCTGCGTCAACCAGGCCTTCGGCGACCTTCGAGACCCTTGTTTCGACGTTTCCCCTGAGTGGGACGCAATTGATGTCGTCTCTTAACCGGCGCAATTGGGCAATCCTTCTGAGGCTCGAAGTTCCGACCGTTGCTCCTGCGGGAAGGTCGGCGATAGAGCTAACCGGCCCTTTGGCCACCAGGGCATCTGCGACGGATTGTCTTTTCGGCACCGCCGCGACTATAAGGCCCTCGGCGCCGGCGGTGGGCAGGTCTTTCAGGCTGTGGACAGCGACGTCGGCCCTGCCGTCGAGAATGGCATTTTCAACTTCAGAAGTAAAAAAACCAATCGAGTCGGATTTATACAGAAAATCCGATTTGTCGCGGTCGCCTTTGGTGGAGATTTTTACAATGGAAATTTCGACGTCGCAGCCCAGCCCCTCGAGCAGGCTGCGAATATGATTGGACTGTATCAAAGCCAGTTTGCCGGCACGGCTTGCGATTCTTATCGGTTCCATCCTGCCCTTTCAAAATTTATTTCGCGGCGCTGTTTTGAACTTTTACACTATTATTTCGGTAGATTCAAGTGTTCGGGGAAATTCGTCCAAATAAAGGGCAAATCGGCGAACGGCGGGGGTGCACGTCATCTTTGTAGGTAAAAAACCTGTGTATTTGGACTTATTCGTATGTCGATAGTCGCTTTAAGGCTTGGATTCCCGCTTTCGCGGGAATGATAGAGAGGTGATAGCTATTATTGACGGAAAATTGGAGTTGAAGGCCTGAAAAATCTACCTACACTCGTGACGGGCACCCAACGGCGGCACAGTGTGAAACTAAACTTGCAATCGCCGGCTGATTTTGTCATAATCAGCCCGAACTGACCGTTTTTTGTTGTCATCCCTTCGACAGGCTCAGGACAGGCCTGAGGTGCAGCCGAAGGAGCTGGTTCGAGCAGCAAATAATTTCAAGGTATCGAGGGCCAGATTCTTCGCTTCACTTCGTTATGCTCAGAATGACAAAGTGCTGTATAATGAAAGAACGCATATCAGATATTGAACGGAATATTTTGGCCGCTCTCCAGAAAGGTCTGCCTAAAAGCCAAAGTCCATATAAAGATATGGCTCAAAAGATAGGAATAGATACAGAGCAGTTGTTGAAAGTCCTGGAGGACTGGAAAGGCCGGGGTAAGCTTCGACGAATAGGAGCGATAGTCAATCACTTCAAAATAGGACTAAGCGGCGCAGCAATGGTAGTCTGGCAGGTGGAAACCGAACGTATAAAGCAAGTGGGCGAGTTGATGGCCGGCTTCGATGAGGTCAGCCATGCCTATGAACGGCAGAGAAGCGAGGTGTGGCCGTTTAGTTTGTACACTATAGTCCATGGTAAAACCGTTGAGAATGTCCAGCAGGTAGTTGAACAAATGAGCCAAAAGTCCGGGATTTCCAGCTACCGCGTACTCGTTACCGAAAAGGAGCTCAAGAAAGTTCCGCCGACATACATCGCCGATGAGTAAATGAGTGAATGAGTAAATGAGCGAACGCATATACGCATTAACGCATACACCCATAAACGCATATACGCATATACGAAAAGGATAAAGATGTTCCAGTTGCCAATGCCCGAAAAGATAATATTCGCCCTCGTGGTTACGGCATATCTCGCAGCGGCAATAGTGGGTGTCGTCCAACTGCTGGGCGGTGGCGCCAAATACAAACGCCTTCTTCTGCCGCTCGTCTGTCTGGCGATAGCGCTGGAGGCAGTCTTGCTCGTATTCAGAGCTGTCGATATAAAAGCGGTCCCGCTGACAGGATTATTCGAGTCGATGCTCGTTCTTACGATTGTATTCGGGCTGATATACCTTTTTTTGAGCATTGCCATCCGGCAGGTTTGGTTCGGTTCGGTACTGGTATGGATAATCCTGGCAATGGTATTATTAGCCGGGATTGTTGCCGAGCCCGCCACAGAAGCTCGTGCAGAGGCCGCGACTGGCTGGGCAATCGCTCACGGAATCGCAATGATTCTGGGCGGGGCATCGATGGCGTTCGCGACGACAAGCGCACTTCTTTATCTGCTCGGCAGGCGCAAGCTCAAACGTAAGAAAGTGATGCAGGTGCTCGGCAGAGTACCCAACATTGAGAGGCTCGAACATATGAACCAGTTCGGGTTAATGGGATGTTTCGTACTAATGACACTCGGGCTGACAAGCGGGATTGTCATGGCTGTGGCAAACTCAGCCACAATTGAAATAAGCGTTTTTGACGCCAAGATAGTCCTTATTACGGCAACCTGGGTACTGATCGGGTCGATACTGATACTGCGGCGCATAGTCGCAATGAAAGGCAAAACACAAGCGTATATGACAATCATCACTTTTATTCTCATTCTGTGTGCGTTTGTAGTAACCACGATTTTCTGTAGTACAGGACACGTTTTCAACAAGGACGGCACGAACAGAGTTGAAGTAAGAAGATAAGTGCAAAAATGAAAATTGTAGTTGTCGGACTCAACCATAAAACCGCTCCGATAGATATTCGTGAGAAGCTGGCATTCGATACCGTTGAGCAGCTCAGGGCGCTGCGGGAGCTTAAAAACAAATTCGCCGAAGCCGAATTTGTGCTGCTCTCAACGTGCAATCGGGTCGAATTGTATTGTGCCGACAAACGCACAGGAGGGATTGAGGCCGAGCATTTGATAGAGTTTCTGGCCCGGTTTCATAATATTGAGCCGGCGGATTTCCAGGATTCGCTATATATTTACAAAGAAGCCGATGCAGTCAGGCATCTGCTGACGGTTACCTCAAGCATAGACAGCATGGTTGTTGGCGAGGTACAAATACTCGGACAGGTCAAAGAAAGCTACCGGCTCGCCTGTACGGCCAAGAGCACCGGCAAAGTGCTCAATCGCCTGTTCCATTGTGCCTTTGCCACGAGCAAGAAGATACATACGACCACGTCTATATCGAGCGGCAGGGTCAGTGTCGCAGGGGTTGCGGTCGAATTAGCTATGCAGCTTTTTGCCGATATCTCCTCGGCGAATGTCGCGGTTATCGGGGCCGGCGAGATGGGCGAGCTGCTTCTTCAGCACCTTCTGCACGTCGGATGCAGGAACATAACTCTCATCAACCGTTCCTACGACCGTGGACTCAAAAAAGCCGCCGACTACGGCGTCCGGGCCGGGAAATGGGAAGACCTCGACGAGCAGCTAACGTTCGCGAACATCGCCATAGCCTCCGCGGCTGTGCAGGATTACCTTTTTACGAAGAAGGCCATCTCGAAAATATTGGACAGACGCCGCAAAGGAGCCCTTCTGATTATCGACATTGCCGTGCCGCGAAACTTCGAGCCGGCCGTGAACGAAATTGACGATGTTTATCTTTACAGCATCGACGACCTTTCGAGAGTGGCCGAGCAAAATCGCAAGGTCCGCGAAAAAGACATCGCACGGGGTATGGAGCTGGTTTATGAAAATGTCGCCGAATTCATGGAATGGCTCGGAGCCAAGGACATCGGTCCTCTGATTGGCCGGATGAAGGAGCAGTTCAGGCAAATCAGCGAGAAAGAGCTCGAGCGGTTTTTCGTCGGTTACAGGCAAGATGCATCATGCAAAGAGGTAATGAAAACAATGGTAAACCGCATTGTCAACAAGCTGCTGCACTGCGTAATCAAGAACGTCAACGGCGTAGCCAAAAAGCACGGCACGACCGAGGCGGCTAAATTAGTGGACAGCATCGTGCGGCAGGCAGAAGAAATATCGTCCGAGTTAAACAATAACAATAAAAAACTATCTCAAAACTGCCACCCCGAGCGAAGCGAAGGGTCTGGCTGGCTGAAATAAGAGATTCTTCGCTGCGCTCAGAATGACAAATTGCGCTCAGAATGACAAATTGCGCTCAGAATGACAAATTGTGTTTCGAGATAGTTTCTAAGGATGTACAATCGTGAAGCAACCCTTACGCACAAATCAGATTCTAAGGCTCCTATTTTGGGAAACCACGATAAAGTGCAATTTGACGTGCGCTCACTGCAGGCGTCTGGAATCCGATGAAGCCGTTATCAGCGATTTATCGACCGAGCAGGCCAAAGAGCTGATAGAGCAATTGGCCGAGTTGGGCAAAGAACAGCCCATGATGCCGGTGCTCGTATTTTCAGGGGGAGAGCCGCTCTGTCGCGAGGACCTTTTCGAGCTGGTCGGCCATGCAAAGAAGCTGGGGATTACGCCGGCCCTTGCTACCAATGGAACTTTGATAGATGCAGAGACGGCCGAGCGAATACGTGATAATGGGATTGTAAGGGCTGCGGTAAGCCTGGACGGCGCTACCGCCGAGGTCCATAACAAGCTGCGGCAGTTGGAAGGCTCTTTCGAGAGAGCGCTCGAAGGCATCAGGCATCTCCGTAAGAAAAATGTACCCTTTCAGATAAATATTACGCTGACTAAACACAATGCCGAACAATTAGAGGATATTTACGAGCTTGCAAAATCGCTCGGCGCGGTGGCAGTGCATATATTTATGCTGGTTCCCGTGGGCTGCGGGCAGGTGTTGGCTGAAACGGACATGCTTTCACCGCAGCAGTACGAGCAGATGATGCTTGAGATTTGCCGCCTGGACGGCGCGGGCCAGTTGCAGGTCAAGGTTACCTGCGGGCCTCATTACGAGCGGGTCATCAGGCAGCAGGGTCTGTATCAGGCCCGTAAGAACAAGAAGGCCCATCCCGGCGGTACGGTCCCCGGCAGAACCGGATATGGTGGCCCTTCTCGCGGATGTCTTGCAGGGCTCGGTGTGCTCTTTGTCGGGCATCAGGGGGATGTGTTTCCCTGTGGGTATCTGCCCGTGAACTGCGGCAATATTCTCGAAAATAAGCTATCCGATATATGGAACGATAGCGGGGAACTGGCAAGAATGCGTGACAGCAGCGCTCTTGAAGGCAAATGCGGTATCTGCGGTTACAGGGAGGTTTGCGGCGGCTGTCGCGCCAGAGCTTTCGCGGCAACAGGCAACTACATGGCCGAAGAGCCTTTTTGTGCATATATTCCACCCGAAGCGGCCGGTCAAGTTTAGGCATGAATTTGTGATTGAGCGGTTAATGTATGATAAACATCAGCAAACTATACTGTGACGAGGTAACGCCAGGGGACTGGATTCGCTACGGCAAGGCAGGCTCCGGCGAACGTGAGGGAGAGGTCATCCCGAAGCAGGCATCCGAAAGACGCCCTATCGTTGTGTGGAACATCACCCGAGCGTGCAATCTCAAGTGCGTTCACTGCTATAACGACAGCGGCGCGGACAAAGCTTCTGATGAATTATCGACGGACGAAGCAAAGAACACACTGGGCGACCTTGCGCAGTTCGGCGTTCCATCTGTGCTGTTTTCCGGCGGTGAGCCATTGATGCGGCCTGATTTGTTCGAGCTGCTCGGATATGCGGGCGAAAAAGGCCTGCGCACTGTTATCTCAACAAACGGAACACTGATAACCACCGATGCAGCCAAAAAAATCAAACAGCAGGGAGTTTCGTATGTAGGCATCAGTCTCGATGGGATAGGGCCTGTTAATGACAAGTTCAGGGGAGTAACCGGCGCTTTTGACAGGGCCGTGAAGGGAATCAGAAACTGCCGGGACGCCGGGGTGCGAATCGGCCTGAGATTGACTCTGACCAGGAGAAACGTTCAGGACCTGAAGGCGTTGTTCGACTTTTTCGAGGCGGAGAATATCGAGCGGGCGTGCTTTTACCACCTCGTACCAAGCGGCAGAGGAAGCGCTATCGCGGATGAGGACCTTACCGGCGCCCAAAGCAGAGAAGCAATCGAGACAATACTGGCCAAAACGAAACAGTTCAAGCAAGCCGGCAGAAAAACGGACATATTGACCGTTGACAACCATGTTGACGGCGTTTACCTGTATCTGAAATTGCTCAAGGAAGACCCTACCCGCTCGGCCAACGTCTGGAAACTGCTGACCTGGAACGGCGGTGGATTGTATAGCAGTGGAGTCGGGATAGGGTGCATTGATTTTCACGGGAAGGTCCATCCGGACCAGTTTTGGTGGCATTACGACCTCGGCGATGTTCGGGAAAGGCCCTTTAGCCGGATTTGGATGGATACGAGCGACCCTGTGCTTCGGGGCCTGAAGAACCGCCGGGATTACATCAAGGGCAGATGCCGATTGTGCAAGTTTTTTGACGGCTGCGGCGGTAGTTTGAGGGTGCGTGCGGATTTGCACTATGGCGACCCGTGGGCCCCGGAACCCGCCTGCTATTTGACCGACGACGAAATCGGCCTGGATGCAGAAAAACAAGCCGAATTAGAACGAACGGGAGAGGTCTTCCAAATGCCTGAGTAGCTCTCTATTGTACCAATCTTAACAGGGCTCATCTGCAGACGGCACAGAACCGGAAGTTTTAGAACACAATCTTTCGCACCGCGTTGACCGTTTTGCTCAAATCTTTCCGGGTATGCTGCGTCGAAACAAAACATGCTTCAAACTGCGACGGGGGCAGATAGATACCGGCCTTGAGCATCGCGGTGAAATACCCTGCGTATCGGGCGGTGTCGGACCTGGCCGCGGAAGTATAATCAGTTACCGGGCCCGGGTTGAAAAACAGTGTGAACATCGAAGCGACGCGGTTTATCGTGTGTTCTACTCTACGTTCCGCAAGGGCCTCACTTATGCCGCCGCAGAGTCGTTGCGCGGCAAGCTCCAAAGAAGGATACGGGTTTTGGGCCTTAAGCAGTTTTAACGTGGCAATACCGGCGGCGACACAAACAGGATTGCCGGAAAGCGTCCCGGCCTGGTACACCTTGCCCTGCGGCGCCAGGTTGTCCATCAGCGAGGCCTTTCCTCCACAGGCCCCTATTGGAAAACCACCGCCGATTATTTTGCCCAGACACGTCAAGTCGGCTTTTACACCAAAGAGCTTCTGGACGCTTCCATATCTTACTCTAAAGCCGGTTATTACTTCGTCGAAGATTAGCACGCTGCCGTTCTTTGTGCACATTTTTCTGAGGGCTTTAAGAAAACCTTTCTCCGGGGGCACAACGCCCATATTCCCGGCAACCGGCTCAACTATCACAGCGGCTATTTTGCCTGCATATTTGTCAAAAGCTTTTTTCAGCGTCCCAGGGTCGTTGTACGGCAGCAGAATAGTATGCTTTGTGAAGTCTTTGGGTACGCCCGGACTGCTCGGCGCGCCGAAAGTCATCGCCCCGGAGCCGGCCTGGACGAGCATATAGTCAACGTGACCATGATAGCAGCCGATAAATTTTATGACCTTATCCCGCCCGGTACACCCACGCGCGAGCCGAATGGCTGTCATCACAGCCTCCGTACCGGAACTGACTAATCGAACCTTTTCAACCGATGCAATGGCCTGGACAATCATTTTTGCAAGCTGAGTCTCAAGCTTGGTGGGTATCCCAAAGCTCGTTCCTTTGGCCATCACCTTCCTGACTTCATCGAGCACCTCCCTGCGTGCGTGCCCAAGTATCATCGGTCCCCACGAAAGACAATAGTCGATGTATTTATTGGCGTCGGCATCATACAGATATTGGCCTTTGGCTTTTTCGATGAATATTGGTTTTGCGCCAACCGCCTTAAACGCACGGACCGGGCTGTTCACGCCGCCTGGAATTACCTTTTGCGCCTGTGAAAACAATCTGCTGTTTACCTTGTTTACCATTTGATTTGCCTTTATCCTCCGGTGTCCTCAACCGTACAAAAGCCTGCCCTGTATGTTATGTTTTTTGGCCTCATTCAGTGTCGGCTCTCCGAGGCAATACACTTCGAGGCCGGCCGGAATAGAGCCGTATCGCTTCAGGAACGCCCGAACCGTCGAAGCGCTGGTGAATAGAATCCGGTCGATATAATCATAATCGGTTGGCTCTGGCTCAATATCAATGTTTCGATAGACCACTACCGCTTCAACAACAGCGCCGGCGGCGGTGAGTTTATCAAAGAGCACGGGCGAGCCGACCTCGGGCTTGACAAGCAATATCCTTTTGCCTTCGACGCCGACCTTGTCAAACTCCTCCAGCAGACCCACGCTCGATTCCAGTTTGGGCTGCATGTCCGCCAATACACCGAAACTCCTGAGCATCTCGGCAGTCGTGCCGCCAATGGCCGCGACTCTTGTCGAATGAAGGCTCCTGGCGTCAAGGCCGATTATGTTCAGCCTCTCGAAGAAGAATTTAACACCGTTGGTGCTGGTAAATACTATCCAATCATAGGGGTCAAGATTCTTGAGCACCTTGTCGGCCTGAGTATAATCTTCAATAGGAACTAATTTAATAAACGGCCTGTGTACGATAGTTCCGAGGCGCCTGTACTTTTCCGGATGCGTGCCGGGAAGAAGAATCCTCGGTTTTTTTCCAAACCAGTCCAGTTTCTCCTGAAGCTCCACGACCTTGCCTACAATAAAGACAGCCGGAGTCCGCAGTTTTGCTTCTTGGGCCGTTTCGAGAAAATCGTCCAGAGTCCCCTGAACAACTCTTTGGTCATAGCATGTGCCCTTTTCAATCGCGGCGATTTTTGTTTCGCCCGGCCAACCGGCTTTAAGAAGTGAACCGACGATTTTTTCAATGTTCGAAACACCCATCAGAAAGATAACCGTACCGGCTTTCGGTATTTCGATTTCTTTTTCATCTTTGCGATGTCCCGTCACTATGGCGACGTTGGATGTGCAATCTCTGTGAGTGGGCGGTATTCCACCATAGCAGGGAGCCGACAGCGCACTGGTAACGCCGGGTACAACCTCGAATTCTATCCCAGCCTCGACGCAGGCCTCGGCTTCCTCGCCGCCTCGCCCAAAAAGATACGGGTCGCCGCCTTTGAGCCTGACTACAATTTTATTGCTCCCGGCTTTTTCTACCAGCAGCGAATTTATCTCGGACTGCGGCATCGTATGCCTGCTCGCAAATTTTCCGACAGATATTATTTCAGCATTTGGCTTAGCGAGCTGCAGCAAACCAGACGGTATCAGGTGGTCATGCAGAATAACGTCGGCCTGAGATATCAGCCGACAGCCCTTCATGGTGAACAGCTCGATATCGCCCGGTCCCGTACCTACAAGATAGACTTTTCCTTGCGACATTGCAGTTCCAAACCAAGCGGCTTTTTGAAAAAAAAATCAACATTCTCAAAAATGAGAATGACGGGCGAGTTCCGGCAACTTTCGGCCTTTACATTCCGCCGGCTTTTTATTACCGTGCCATATATATTGATTTGTCGCGCACCGGTCAAGCGAAAAGATACAATAGTTAATAGCTCGGACTCGTGAAAGCATAAATGGAACGCGGGTTCCAAATAAAGCCTTGTGCCTAAAGAGATACAAAACGTTACAAGGCGGTTAAAATCCTGAAAGGCCGCTATTATGGATAAAACGGATTGCCGAATACTTGATGCACTCCAAAATGATTTTCCTTTAAGCACAAGGCCTTATGAAATCCTGGCGGACAAATTACATATCCCCTGCGACGAGCTTTGGGACAGGATTCAAAAAATGATGGCTGAGGGTGTAATTCGCCGGATAGGGGCAAGCCTTGATTCTCATAAGCTCGGCTATTGCAGTACGTTAGCTGCTGTCAGCGTCCCGCAGGATCTCGTTGAGAAGGCGGCCAAAGTAATAGGCGGCTTTTCCGAAGTAACCCACAGCTATCTCCGCAAGGATGATTTCAATATCTGGTTCACAATAATCGCTGTCGATACCGGCAGAATCGAGGATATTCTTGAGCAAATCCGTTCGGCTCTGTCGCTTGAAAGCTCGCAAGTCCTCAATTTGCCGATGAAACACCTCTTCAAGCTCAACGCCCGTTTCAAGGCCTCGTCCTGATTTCAACAACTGCCTCAGTTTTTTGCACAAACCACAAGATTCGGCATCTAAAACCCGGCTATTTGAACACACATTCAACAATGCTTGACAATCCTCAAAAAATTCTCATAATTGAACAAAAGTGTCCCTGCACTCGACTAAAACGAGGTCAGGCAGCCGGGGCCGGTTGAATAATACACTTTGTTGTGATAATATATAGATAGTTTGCTATTCGCGATAGAAACTGACTTGGACGATAAATAGGAAAACCAACAAAAGTGCTCGCTTATCTCGTAGTAACATTTTATTTGGGAATGGGTTTTTGGAAAGGTTATCAATGAGCCTTGAGGAGATTTATCAGCCGATTGCAGATGACCTCAAAACGATGGAGAGTTTTCTGGAAAGCTCCGTTAAGGAATCGAAAAATCGGTCGATTTTGGAAATGAGTAACTCCTTATTGGAATCACCGGGCAAAAGAATAAGGCCCGCCCTTGTGCTGCTCTCGGAAAAAGCCGCTTCCGCAGGCAGGAATAAGTCATGTAATCAGGTGCTTATAAAAATAGCGGCGGCCATCGAATTAATCCACATGGCCTCTCTTATTCACGATGACGTTCTCGACAAGGCAATGATGCGTCGAGGTATAGCCAGCACAAATGCCAGATGGGGAGACGATGTTTCAATCGTACTCGGAGACTATATCTATTCCAAGGCATTCGAGCTTATCGGAAAGTGTAAAAACACGGATGTTTTCGAATGTATAAGCGAGGCGATATACGTGATGGGGGAGGGAGAGCTGACCCATGTTTGCCAGCGAGGCAATTTCGACCTATCTAAAGACAGCTACATGCTCATAGTACAAAAGAAGACAGCCACACTTTTTGCGGCCTGCTGCCACGCCGGCACTATCATCGGCAATCACAACCGGAACGTCCAAACAGCGTTGAAAGAATTCGGACTGAACTTTGGCATGGCCTTTCAAATTATAGATGATTGCAAGGATATAATCGGCGAAGAGAAAACGCTTGGAAAGCAGCCCGGGCAGGACGTAATTGCCGGGGACATAACTTTGCCTTTGCTGACCCTGCTCGGCGTCGCCAGCCGGCCCCAAAGGGAAGAACTGAAA
Source organism: Sedimentisphaerales bacterium (assembly GCA_030611315.1). GTDB lineage: Bacteria > Planctomycetota > Phycisphaerae > Sedimentisphaerales > Anaerobacaceae > JAUWPZ01. The sequence continues at coordinate 16,141 of JAUWPZ010000034.1, read as the reverse complement.
AATATGCTCAGAAAAAGAACAGACCCGGGCAGCCTGAAACAAATAAGAACGATGTTTGTCAATTCAGACGCCGTGGATTTGACGAAACAGGCGGCGGTATCTTATATCGACCGAGCAAAACACAGACTAAATGAGCTTGAAAATTCAGATTATAAAAGAAGCCTTAATTCTCTTGCCGAAAATTTGAAATCTCAAATCTCAAATCTCAAATCTCAAATTCAGGTGCCGTAGCTATGAAGGCCGGCGAAAAGCCGCGACAGATTCACCCAGAGCATAGTTATCACAATAACTACTATGCCCACAATTGCCCAGATGCTGTTGATATAAGGATGCCTCCTGCCGAACATATAACGAAAATGCAGGTATCCGACGTAAACCAGCCAGGATGCGAGCGACCATAGCTCTTTTGGGTCCCAGCCCCAGTAATCACCCCATGCAAGCTTGCCCCAGACGCTTCCGAGGACAAGTCCGAGCGTCAGCAGGGGAAAACCAACACAAACTACTTGATAGGTTGCCTCTTCAGGCGGCAGGAGATTCTCATTGGGGCTGTGAGCTTTGCCGACGAGCTGCCAAACCGCGTGGAAGGCGGCCTTTGCCATAAAGATGTATGAGAAGATATAGACTGCGACATGCGGTGCAAACAGCCAGCTTTGTAGTGCGGGGGGAAGCTTCAGCGGCTGGGCGTTGAAGTAAAAACCGGCGGGAACAAGCACCACCGCCCCTATGAGCATATCACCCGACCGCCCACCAACGCGCAGAACACGCCGGCAAAAAACCGAGACCGGATAAATCATTCCCATACACAGGAACACCTCAAACAGATTCTGCATAGGCACGTGCCGAACGTGATACCAGCGATATCCACAAGATAAGACCGCCATAATAAATCCCAGTATGTACAGCACGTGCCCTGTCCTGTGCCGGCGCAGCACGCTCGCAAGCATCGCAAAAAGATAGAACGCAATGGTAATGTAAATCAGCAAACCCTGGATTGTGTACTTGATTTCCATTTATTCGCTTTTTGACCCCGTGTTTATCAACTTGTTTAACCGGCCGGATAATCCCCTTAGCCAAAAATGGTAGAAAACACCGATGCACAGCATCAGGTATCCGGCATAGACCGGAGCCAGCCCTGTATCTGAAGTTACCATCAAAACAGTATATTCGCCGGCCTGGTCGTCGTAGGAATGCTGGTAAAAATGGTACCCGCCAAAGTACAGAGGATGATTGACCTCAATATCCTTCTCGGCGGCGACCTCGCCGTCGCGAATGACCTGCAGCTCGCTTATATAGTCGCTGACGACTCTTTCATAGCTCAGAAGCAGCTCGTCCTCGCCGTGGATATGACCGGGAAAACGCTCAAAGACGTATCTTGTAGTTGCCTGGCCGTCGGGCGACTCAATCCGCACCTCGAGGGCCGGATTCGAGCCCGCCGCGGCGGGTTCGTCAACAGCCATACTTCTGTCGCCCTCAATTGTTATCTTAAAGTTCCTGAACACTCTTGTAACCGTTATCGCGCCGTGGTCGGGGCCGAGAGCCAATTCAACGCCGATTTCGACAGGAAACCTCCACGCTTGTCCCCGGCGGGTCTGGATGAAAATGTAATCGGGCTTATAGTATTCTAATCGGAAGTCTTTGAGCCCTATATAGAAAGGCAGTTCCCTAATCTCGTTGTTTTCCAATATGACGCGATTGTCCGAGTATCCCTCATAGATGCTCATCTGGCCTGTTTGAATTTTGTCTATTCCAAAGACCTTTTTCCGGAGCTTATGCCCGGCGTCTGAGCCCCAGATTGCCCCTGTCAGAACGAGAATGCAGCCGGCGTGCACAAGCAAAAGGCCGGGCACGTGGAGCAGTCGCCGAAATACGGCAATGCCAACAGTCAGCAGCAAGGCAAATCCTACCCAATAGACGGCCAAAGGCAGAGAGTTAAAGAACTCCTTTGCCCGTTCAGGGCCGAGAAACGCACCGTAGATGGACAAAAAAATCAACAGTATGATAAGCGCCAGGGCGGCCCACATTACTGCGCGTCTGAATTTGTTCTTGAATGTTCGGTCAATGCTCATCGGTTTGCCAATCAGACAGCCGGCAGCTCCTCGCAATATTTCCTGCGAAATTCCCGCATAAGCAGTTTCGTATATTTACCGGGCTTGCCGTCTCCAACCAGCTTATCGTCGAATCTCACCACGGCAACGATGTCCTTTGTGGTTGAGGTAATGAAAAGCTCATCCGCCCTGCTCGCCTCTTCCGGCGTCAGCGATCTCTCGATTACTGCCAATCCGATATTCCTGCCCGCTTTGAATACAAAGTCCCGCGTAATGGAAGGCAGGATATTAGCCGTCAGAGGAGCGCTTCGCAGTATTTGCCCGGCAGGGGCTGTTTTGTGATTTTCTGCAACATCCGAGCGCCCGAAGATTGCGAAAAATGCTGAGGCAGCCCCTTCGGTAATAAGCCCCTTCCGGTCAACGAATATCGCCTCGGCGCAGCCCTTTTTGGCGGCATCCCGGCGTGCAAGAACATTGGGCAAAAGATTCAGCGACTTTATGTCGCATCTTTTCCACCGCCAATCCGGATGTGTCGATACTGCAATGCCTTTGGTCTTTTCCTCGCTGTCATCGTCCAGCTCCGTAACGGTCAGAAAGAAGTTGGGTTTCGATTCAGCCCGGCCAACATGGTTTCGCGGCTCCGAGCCTCGAGTAATGTGAAAATATATCTTTGCATTCGAGATACCCGCCGTCTTAAAGGCCCTGCTGACACGCGAACGAATACTCTCGATATCAACTCCCTTTATATTAATCGCAGAAAGGCTTCTTGCAAATCTTTGCAGGTGTTCTTCGAGTCCGAAGATTTTGCCGTCGTAGCTCCGCACGACCTCGTAAACTCCATCCCCGAAAAAAATACCGCGGTCGAGATAGACCGGCTCAAGCTCCTCGGCCAGCACGATTTGGTCCTGTAACATGGCAATTTGCATAAAATAGCTCCGGAAATCACTGTCGAACGGGATTTTAACTTCATATCCCGCAATAGCACATAAAAATATCTGATAATTTACTTTACAAACAAAGAGCGAATACCTAAAATACCACTTCTGTTCGTATTTTGAAATATAGAAGCCGGGAGTTATTGGAATGTATGCTGTAATTGAACAAGGCTCAAAGCAATACAAGGTCTCCGAGGGCGATACTCTGAATATCGACCTTATCGATGTCCCACCTGATGCGGACACAATAGAAATGGACAAGGTATTGTTCGTAAGTGACGGCGAGAATACCAAGGTCGGCGCGCCGTATCTGGAAGGTGCGAAGGTTATCGCCTCTTTCAAGACCACCGCCGAAGACGCCCTCGTCAAAGGCAAAAAGCTTTATCCAACGCACCTTAGAAGACGCAAAAACAGCCGAAGACGCATCGGCCACCGCCAGAAATATCTACAGGTAACAATCGACAAAATCCTGGCATAACCGGTCGTTCATAAATGAAACATGCACCGTGAAAAGATATTCTATCGTACACATTCCATTTCTGTCCTTCTTCTCAAGAGATTTGTACATAGATGTCGGGCTGAAATGGAAAGGAACCGGGTTCGGTTACCTGCTGTTACTCCTGGCTGTCTGCTGGCTCCCCCTGACGGTCAAGATGCACAGAGGCCTGTCAAATTTTATCGACAATGAAACTCCCCCGTTTCTCGAACAGTTCCCAACAATCACGATTGACAACGGCCGGGCTTCCATAGACCAGCCGCAGCCTTATTACATCAAAGCCCCCGATAGTAACGACGTCATTGCAATCATAGACACTACCGGAGAAATACAGTCTTTGGATAACACCGACGCACTCATCCTGATGACCCAAACTCAATTGATACACCGCGAAAGCGATACAGTGACAAAAACCTTCGACCTCGCGCAAATCGAGGGCCATCATGTTCTGGACAAAGATACAATACAGGGCTTTTTGTCCTTTTTCAAAGCGCTGTTTTTCCCGATAGCTTTTATCTTCCTTCTTTTCGGCTCTTTTTTGTATAGAATTATTCAAGCCCTGATTTATGCTGCAATCGGACTGCTTTTTGCCTCATTGTGCAACGCTAATCTTTCATACGCGGCACTACTCCGCGTGGCGGTCGTGGCCGTTACTCCATGTATCATTGTCAATACGGTCCTTGAATTAACTACCGTGAATCTTCCGTGGGCCTTCCTGTGGTACTTTCTGGCCGCTTTGGGATACCTTCTTTTCGGAGTGAACGCAATTTCTCAGGCCCAGGAAACACCCATAGAGGGTGTCATCGAACCGGAAAATCCCCAGCAGTGGCCCGGCCATTGAAATAGTCCTTACGGCAGGTATTCTTCGATAATCTTTCCCGCTCGGTCCCGCCATGCGTCCGGACCGTTCTCAACAAAATATTCGAACGATTCATCATCTACCATGTGTCCGAACAGGGCCTTGCGGTCGGCCTGGTCCGGAACTTCTGTGATAACGCGTTTTCGAAGGGTCTCCAGTTCAACCAGAAATTCGCCGTGTGCATCGGTGAAAATATCTTCCAGCTTCTTCCTTATATGGCCGGCGTAAGCAGGACTGAACCCGTCGGTACAGATAGCTATCTGAAGATTGTCGCGCTTGACGACGGCCGGCACAAAAAAATCACATAGTTCCGGCTCATCAACGACATTACACAAAATCTCCAGCTCCTGACAATCCTTGTATATCCGCCTGTTGAGTTCATGGTCGCTCGTTGCAGCTATGGCGAGCACCGCACCGGCAAGATACTCCTTTGAATACCTAGATTTTACAACCTGAGCTTTGCTGTCCGCACAAAGGGCCTTCATCATATCGTCGATACGCTCGGCTACAACGACCAGCCGGGCCCCCGCAGCCAGAAGCGCCTGGGCCTTTCGCACACCAACGCCACCTCCGCCTATCACAACTGCACGACGTCCGCTCAACTCGAGAAATATCGGATATTTAGCCATAACAATTCTATTATAATTATACAGCCCTTCAAGGGCAACATTGATTTTACCACAGACGGCAATAAATATACTGATCTCAATTGAATTTTCCCGTTTATCCGCGGGTAAATAACTTAAAAATAACCAGTTACGGCTTTATTCGCGGACATCTACTACCCTTAAGGGTATAAAAAGGCCCTAAATCGGCAATCTTTTAGTTTGACGGAGTATGAATCCCTGATTATCCTGTCGCTGGAGAGGTTTGAACCGCATGTTCGTAACCGACAATTTACCTGGAGACAGGACAAATGAGAAGGAATATCGCTGCTGTCGCACTCATTATCGTGGCAATCGGGTCTATCTGTGCCCGGTGCAAAGCCGCTGAACAACCATCAACACGAAAAATCCCGGAGGCATACACGGAAAAAGTCGTTCCCACTCCGGATTTAACCCAGACCGACCCCGACGGCAAACTGCCAAACCAGGGCAGATCGCATTGCGGCCCTGTTTCCGTTTCCAATTCATTTGCCTGGCTTGCCAATAACGGTTTTGGTAATTTGCTCCCGACCTTGTCAGGCCGCAAACAAGCTCAATTCGAAATGGCACGCTTACTTGGTTCAAAAAAGTATATGAGCACAACTTCAAAGGGTACGGGAGCCGGAGGTGTTACCCTGGGCGTCTCGCGGTATATAAAGGACCGGGGATATGAATATCATTACCTTAAGTATCAAGGCTGGAGAAAACACCCCTCTCAGTTTAGCACGGCCGTTGATGTTCCGGACTTGAGCTGGATTAAGGAAGGATTAAAAGGTAATTCCGCCGTCTGGTTAAATGTAGGCTGGTATAAAAACGACTCTTCGACCGGCGAATATCTCCGCACCGGAGGCCATTGGGTCACACTTGTCGGATATGGCGTTGATAAAAAGGGTAATGTTGACCCTGCTATTCTGATTATTCACGACCCGTCACCAGGTGCTGGCAAATATCCATCGCATGAGTATGTACGAATAAAATCAATCACGAAAGGTAAATTAACAGGTACGCAGTCCGGGCTGCCCCGTAGTGCGAAAGGGTACTATATAATGGGCAATGGTATGCACATAAACAGAAAAGGGGATGTTGGAATTCTGGATGGCGTAGTTGTTCTAAAAATGCCCAACAAATAGTCCAAAGCCGAGAAGTATACCCTTAAGGGTAATAAATTCCCGCGATTAGGATTGTCCGCCGCAGGCGGATTGTTTTAAGGTTACTACCTGTGGCACAAGTTGCCCGCGAACCCGCCGCGGCGGGGAAGATTTCAATCGTGGGCGCTATAAATACAAAACGCCTTCACAATAACGATGAGCAAAAAATATGGCAACAATAAATAAACTTCAAACTCCTCTAACCGCATCCGTCGTGCATTCGCTCAAAGCAGGCGACGAAGTTCTCGTCTCAGGCCTAATCTACACCGCCCGCGACATGGCACATAAAAGATTGTGCCAATTGATAGATACGGGCGGGAATCTGCCGTTCGAGCTTGAAGGGGCGATTATTTACTATGTCGGCCCGACACCTGCCCGCCCCGGAAGAGTAATCGGCGCCGCCGGCCCAACCACCTCATTAAGAATGGACCCCTTCAGCCCCGCGCTTATTGCCAACGGCTTAAAAGCAATGCTCGGAAAGGGGTATCGAGGCGAAAAAGTCAGAGAGGCCCTGAAAAAATACGGCGCGGTCCATTTGTCTGCCATCGGCGGGGCCGGGGCGCTATTGAGCAAACACATTGTCGCCGCCCAAATTATCGCCTACGAGGACCTCGGCGCCGAAGCAATAAGAAAATTGCAGGTGGTTGATTTCCCCGCCATCGTTGCGTATGATTCGTATGGAAACAGTGTCTATAAAAAGTGAAAAGCACAGAGGACCAGGAAAAACACAAAGAAAGTTAAAAAATTAAAAATCTCTGTGGCCTCTGTGCTTTCTGTGGCAAAAAAATAAGGAAAAAGATGAAAGTCGCACTTCTTGGCCTTTTACAGTCCGGCAAGAGCACTATTCTTGCAGCCCTCAGCAGCAAAACGATTCCCGCGCCCGGCTCGACATCGATTGAAGAAGCTATTGTGCCCGTCCCGGACGAGAGGTTTGATTGGCTGGCCGAATACTACAAGCCCAAAAAAACTACACATGCGACAATCGATTGTCTTGACGTACCGGGTTTTAATTTCACTGATGAGCATGGCCGGGCCGCCGCAAGGCGATTGATTAACAAAATAAGGACCGTCGATTTGCTTGTGTTGGTGGTGCGCGCCTTTGAAAATCCGGCCGTCCCGCCATATCGAAACAGGATAAATCCAGCCGCTGATTTGGCCGAGCTGCGGACCGAGCTGCTCCTCACCGATTTAGAGCTTGTTGCCACTCGCATAGAAAACCTCGAAAAGCAGGTTCATAAACCAACCAAAACCCAGGCACACGACAAGGCCGAGCTGGCCCTGCAAAAAAAATTACAGCAGGCAATAGAATCCGAAAAGCCGATTAGCTCCGCCGTCGAAACCCAAGCTGAACGCAAGATGATAAAATCCCTCGGCTTTCTCACCCTAAAACCGATTGTTGTGGCGGTAAACGTCGGCGAGGACCAATTGGACAAAGGATTCGATTTTGCCGACCAGATTGACGATTCCGTGCCCGTCATCACGTTTTGTGCCAAGCTCGAACATGAGCTGGCACAATTGGACGGCGAAAGCAAGGCCGAGTTTATGACTGATTTGGGCATCACCGAGTCGGCGGCAAGCAAATTCGCCAAGAGCTGTTATTCGGCGTTGAACCTAATCAGCTTTTTAACCGTTGCATCCTGTGAGTTACGTGCCTGGCCCATTAAACGGGGCGCCGTCGCACTTGAGGCCGCCGGAAAAATACACACCGACCTCCAGCGGGGTTTCATAAGGGCCGAGACATTCAGCCTCAATGACCTAAAAGAATTAGGCAGCGAAAAGGCCCTAAAGGCCGTCGGTAAAATTCGCCTCGAAGGAAAAGACTACATCGTCCAGGACGGAGACATCATCAATTTCAGATTCAACGTCTAAACGGCAAGGAAGGGGAAAGTTAGCTCACTTATGAAGGCAGTTGTTTTGACCGGTATCCGGCAGCTTGAAGTACGCCGGATTGCCGAACCGGTAATTAAATCTGATACCGAGGTCCTCGTAAAAGTTGCATCTGTCGGCTTATGCGGCTCAGATGTTCACTATTACGAAACCGGCAGAATCGGCAGCCAGGTGGTCGAATATCCTTTTGTCGTGGGCCACGAATGCGCCGGCGTTGTCAAAGAAGTCGGCTCTGCCGTCACACGCGTAAAACCGGGCGACCGAGTCGCTGTCGAGCCGGCCATCTCCTGCTTCGAGTGCGACCAGTGTTTGGCCGGACGCCCAAATACCTGCCGAAACCTTAAGTTCATCAGTTGCCCGAATGAAGCCGAAGGTGCTCTATGTGAATATATCGTTATGCCCGAAAGGAACTGCTACAAAATCTCCGACAAAACAACTGTCGAGCAGGCCTCTATTGCTGAGCCGCTTTCGATTGGCGTTTACACTGTCCGCACCTGCCCTGCTCTCGCCGATGCGGCAATAGGCATTCTCGGCGCCGGCCCTATCGGCCTTAGCGTGCTGCTGGCGGCGAAAGTCGCCAAAGCCGGAAGAATATACGTTACCGACAAAATTGACGCCCGCCTGAAAGCCGCACAAGACCTCGGTGTTACCTGGGCCGGCAATCCGGACAACGTTGATATTGTTGAAAAAATAATCGGCGCCGGCTCCGCCCTTGAGCCGAATGGACTGGATGTTGTCTTTGAATGCTGCGGCCGGCAGGAAGCGCTCGACCAGGCCCTCGACCTGCTCAAGCCGGGCGGCCAACTGGTCATTGTCGGAATCCCCAAGGAACAACGAATCTGGTTTGATGTTGACAGTTTCCGACGAAAGGAGCTGTCCATACGATACATTCGACGCCAGAATTTCTGTGTTCAGCCGGCGCTGGACTTACTTGAGTCCGGAGCCGTTAACATTGACTTTATGATAACCCATCGCTTCGGCCTCGAACAGGCAAAAGAAGCCTTCGACCTGGTATCGGGATACCGCGATGGCGTAATCAAAGCTATGATTAGTCTGTAAGCTTATGTAAAATTCACATTTTTTGGAGAACAAACTTCAATGGGCTGGCTTAATCTGGAAGAAAAAGTAGCAATCGTTACCGGCGGCGCCTGTGGTATCGGCAGGGCCGTCTGCAACGGATTAGCCGAAGTCGGCGCAAAGGTAGTCGTCGCCGATATAGACGAACAAGGCGCAAAACAGGTCGCTGCCGATTTGAAAGACAATTTCGCAGGCGACCATATTGCCACAGCGACCGATGTAACTCTCAGAACCTCCGTTGACGCTATGATAAAGGCGGCCCTTGATGCTTTTGGTCCGCCAGGGCGGATTGACATACTGGTCAATAACGCGGGCATCAACATTCCCCGGCTGCTTGTTGACCCCGCGGGCAAAGAGCAGTTGACAGAGGAAATTTGGGACAAAGTTGTCGCAATCAACCAAAAAGGACCCTTCCTGTGCGCACAGGCAGCGGCAAGTGTGATGGTCAAGTCCGGCAAGGGAGGCGTTATTATCAATATGGCCTCAGAGTCGGGCATGGAAGGCTCCGAAGGCCAGAGCGTTTACGCAGCTACAAAGGCCGCAGTATATAACCTGACTCGTTCCTGGGCAAAGGAGCTTGGCAGGCACAACGTTCGAGTTGTCGGTATCGCTCCGGGAATACTCGAGGCAACCGCCTTGCGCTCCGATGAATACGAGCGGGCACTGGCGTACACCAGGGGTATCACCGTCCAGAAGCTGCGCGAAAAATACAAGAAAGCTGCCATACCTCTCGGGAGAAGCGGCAAACTTACCGAAGTTGCCGACACCGTCTGCTTCCTGGCATCCGAGAGAAGCAGTTACATCCACGGAACGGTCGTAAACGTCTCGGGCGGAAAGACAAGGGCCTGAACCAACAATGAACAACTAACTATGAAAAAAGCAAGCATTGTCAGCATTGGTAACGAAGTCCTCAGCGGCCGGACAGTTGACACTAATGCCGCATATTTAAGCAAACAACTGCTTTCAATCGGCATACCCGTTGTCGGCTTCTACACCGTCCCCGACGAAACCGATGCAATTGTCCGGGCGCTGAAACTGGCCGCCGCAGACGCCGATATCGTTCTGGCAACGGGCGGACTGGGTCCGACCGATGACGATTTGACCCGCCAGGCGTTTTCTGAATTCCTCGGCGTCGAATTGCAATTGCACGATGAGCTTCTGCGAAAGATGGAGGATTTTTTCGCCGGCCGAAATCTGAAAATGCCCGAGAAGAACAAAATCCAGGCATATATACCTGCCGGCGCAAAGGCCCTGCCCAATAATTTTGGTACAGCTCCCGGCATTATGGCGAAAGTAAAAGAAAAATTGCTTGTTGCTTTACCGGGCGTACCCTCGGAAATGAAGCAAATGCTCGAAGAATCAGTTCTCCCCGAACTGCGGCAGCTCCCCGGCAGGCAGGCTGTGGCAGTGAGAAAACTAAGATGCTTCGGTGCAGGTGAATCGACAATCGCCGAATTGCTCGGCCCTGTTATGCAAAGAGGCCGAAATCCCTTAATAAACTGCACGGTCAAATATGGAGTCATTAACCTCGACATTATCGCAACAGCGGAAAATACGAATAAGGCCCGGCAAATGGCCGATAATGACGAAAAATCGCTGCGAAAAACGCTTGGAGAACTGGTTTTTGGCGCCGCAGAGCAAACCTTGGCTGAAGTCGTCGGGCAAGAATTAGCCCGGCAGAAAAAAACTCTCGCCATCGCCGAATCCTGCACAGGCGGCACATTAGCCGGGCTTCTGACCGACATCCCCGGAGCCAGCCGATATTTCACATACGGCTGGGTTACATACGGCAACGACGCCAAAATCAGCGAACTCGGCATACCGGCCGATTTGCTCGACAAACATGGCGCTGTCAGCGAGCAGGTCGCTGACGCTATGGCCCGGGCCGCCAGAAAAAAGGCCGCAGCAGACTTTGCAATCGGCATAACCGGCATAGCCGGTCCAACCGGCGGAAACGAACAAAAGCCCGTCGGCCTGGTACACATTAGTGTTGATTCCAATAACGGCTGCAAAACAAAACGATGCCTCTTTTCGCACGATAGAAAGCACATTCGCCTCAGAGCGGCACAAACAGCCCTTAATATGCTCCGGCTAATTTTGGAAATTTGACTTATTCTTTACAAAATGTTATAATAAACACTGCTGGTGTTACCGAAATACGAGGAGTATATGGCTAAGAAGCGCAGACATTTAGGTGAAATACTATACAAAGCCGGGTTGATTAAGAAGCAGGCGCTCATAAATGCCGTCAAAACCTCAAAATCAAGCAAGAAGGACCTCGGCCAGGTATTGCTCGACCTCGGCCTCGTTGACGAAGAAAACCTCACCAAGGCTATCGCCATGCAATACGGGCTGCAATACGTAAATCTGGACAAAATCACAATTCCCGCCGACGCAACGAAGCTCATCCCCGAAGAGTTGATAAAAAAACATAATATCCTGCCTCTCAGTATGGATAACGGCAGATTGAAAGTTATTATCAGCGACCCCTCAGACCTCGACACAATGGATGCCATTCGCTTTCGATTGAATACAGAGCTGGATTGTCATCTTGCAAACCCCACCAAAATTCGCTCTTACATCCAGGAAATGTTCAAACAGGCAACGCAGGTCGAAGATGACAGGCTCAAGCACAGCATCGACGCAACTGCGGCCGAACTCGCCGAGGCCGGGCACGAGCTGCAGGCCGAAACCCTCCGAATTCAGGCCGCCGGCGGCGATGACGACGCCCCAATCATCAGGTTGGTAAACCTCATCATTGATAATGCCTATTATATGCGCGCAAGCGATATCCACATCGAGCCAATGAACGACAGGGTGAGAATAAGATACCGGGTCGACGGAGTCTGTCTGGAAAAAGACAATATTCCCAAGAATATGCAGGCCCCGCTAACCACCCGATTCAAAATCCTCTCCGGCATGGACATCGCAGAAAAAAGGTTGCCCCAGGATGGGCGTATCAAACGTGAGATAGGAGGACAGGACATCGATTTCCGTGTCTCGGCCCTGCCGGGTAACCACGGCGAAAGCATCGTCCTGCGTATCTTACGACCCGATGCCGTCAACATCGGTATCGAATCTCTCGGTTTCGAAGGGGATAATTATCAGCGGTTCCTGCGTATAATCAAAAGGCCCAATGGCATCTTCCTGGTTACAGGCCCGACCGGCAGCGGCAAAACCACAACTTTGTACGCCGCATTACAGGAGCTTAACAAGCCCGACAAGAAAATCATCACCGCCGAGGACCCCGTGGAATACAGCTTCGACGGCATGAACCAGTGCCAGGTCAGAGATGAAATCAAATTGACCTTTGAAAGGATTCTCAGGTCAATGCTCCGACAGGCGCCTAACATCATTCTCATCGGTGAAATTCGTGATGGCGTCGTCGCCGATATCGCTATTCAGGCCGCTCTTACCGGACACCTGGTCTTCAGCACTTTGCACACCAATGACGCTCCGAGCGCAATTACCAGACTGATTGATATGGGCGTTAAGCCGTTTCTTGTTGCCAGTTCAATACAGGCGATTATGGCACAGAGGCTTATAAGAATTATTTGCGATAAATGCAAAGTCGTCGATGAGAACCCGGACCCGAATCTCCTGCAATCGCTCAATATTACTCCCGAAGATATCGAACAACATCCCATCTACAAAGGAACAGGATGCGGTCAGTGTCAGGGTACCGGCTACAAAGGTCGAATCGCTATATTTGAAATGATAGAGTTGAACAACGAAATCAGAGAACTCGCCTTTACAAAGGCCCCTACTACCGAACTGAGACAAGCCGCCAAAGCAAGCGGAATGAGACCTTTGATGGAGGATGGTAAAATCAAGATTTTCAACGGTATAACAACACCAGAGGAAGTGGTGAGAATAACGCAGACAGAAGGAGCCGTCGTAGATTAAAAAAAGTAGTTATTGGGGATTCTCAAATGGCAACAGTCACAGTCAACATGGACAGATTACTGCAGGCCTGTGTCGCACAGGACGCCTCAGATATACATCTTGTTACAAACAGACCGCCGGTTTTGAGAATACACGGTCGGCTCAGATCGCTCGAAACCAAGGTCCTCGAACCGGATGACACTACCGCTTTGATGAAAAGTATCACGCCCGATCGAAACCAGCAGGAGCTCCAGGAAGAAGGGGGAACTGACTTTGGTTTCGCCTACGGCGATGCGGCAAGATTTCGAGTCTCTATTTTCCGACAGAAGGGTAATATCTCGCTGGTCTTACGTCTTATCCCGACGAAAATTATGTCCTTCGAGGAAATAGGCCTGCCCAAAATCTGTGCGGCTTTGTGCCGAAGGCCCAGAGGACTTTTTCTCGTCACGGGACCAACCGGAAGCGGCAAAACCACAACCCTCGCCTGCATGGTCAACTATATTAATGAAAACTTTGACCGCCATATTATAACAGTCGAGGAGCCCATAGAATATTATCACTCTCATAAAAAGTCCATTATTAACCAGCGGGAAGTCGGCATTGATGTCCCCAGTTTTGGCGAGGCCCTCAGACGCATCTTAAGAATGGACCCCGACGTCATCCTCGTCGGCGAATTGCGAGACCTCGAAACAATCGAAGCCGCCGTCAGGGCCGCTGAAACCGGCCACCTCGTCTTCAGCACCGTCCACACCACAAGTGCCGCCGGAACAATCACCAGAATCATCGATGTCTTTCCCGTGAACCAGCAGGAGCAAATCCGAATTCAGTTAAGCAGCAACCTCATTGCCGTGCTAAGCCAGGCACTTTGCCCACTCGCGACCGGCAAAGGCCGAATCGCAGCTTACGAGTTTATGGTCGTAACTCCCGCCATTGCAAATCTCATCCGGGAGAACAAAACCTACCGTATCGACTCCAGCATTCAAACCGGAAAAAAGCTGGGTATGCAGCTCCTCGATGAGCACCTCTGGAAACTATTCGACACCGGCAAAATCACACTGGAGGAAATGCTGGACAAAGGCCGCCAGCCGGGCGATTTGCAGGACAAGGCAACGGCCAAAATAAAAGCCATAAAAGGCAGGGCAAAGGCAAAGGGGAAAAAAGCCGCCAAGAAAGAACTCGAAGACCTGGGGCCTATCCTGAGGGCATAACCGGGTTACTAACTCCTATTCATACAAAAGACGCAGCGCCGGATGCGTTCTTCTACCTCATAATCCAGCGTTTATCTTTATAAGCCAGGCTGGCATCCGACCTGAGGGCCGCATCGCCCCTGATGGCATAACTCAACTCGAGTGTTTTTCTCAGGTAAACTTTGACCGCCTTACCGTTCTCGTCCTTCGCCACCGGATGCTCGACTATGGCCGTCTCGTTACTCAGGCCGGTTATAAATATCTTTACACTCTTGGCTCGCGAATCAAAATCAGACCATATAATGGCGACATCTTTTGTATTATCTTCGCCTTGAAGTATCTTGCTGCTCGTCTTGTCCAGCGATTCAAGGAATGGATATCTGCTCCGATAACGATTCTGTAATAGCTCAAAAACACCCCGCGGCACTCCTTTACCGGCCGGTATAATCTCGAAAGTATCCGTCATCAGGTCGCATCTGTGGTAGAAATCCACATCACGCCGGGTTTTGTTGGTAATCGTTACGACCGAATACCAGAACCGTCTCGGCTTACCGCCCTTTCCGGCCCGAACCACAATCTGCTGCGGATGCGTAAACTCCACGTCAACCGTCCATATCCCGGGTCCCGGCACAATAGCCGGCTCGGGCGCAGCGGCGCAAACGCAGGCTATAACCACCAACACCGCCAAACTACCAAATACAAAACCCTTCATCGTAAACCACTTTCCAAACTTTAGTTCACTTTAGCTCACTTCATCCATTTTACACCAAAATCAGCCTTCAGCCAATAATATTTTGCACCTTTCTTATTGTTTCGGCTGTCCATCGCCCTTTTGTTCTGCAATTTTCGTTTTTTTCCCCGTCTCCAGCCTATTCCACCCCCCCCACTTTAGCGCGCTTTACTTCAAACATCTTACCATTTCAGGGGGCCAGTATAATACCAATCCTCCCTCATCATCCACTGCTCTGCAAATTCTGCTAGATCAAGGCCATTAACTATTCCATCATTGTTTGAATCTGCTGTGAGGGTTTTTGATTTTTGGATTGGATTAGCTAAAAAACCGATGTAATTATGATGTGAATATTCTTTTAAGTATCCATATCCAATTATCTGTCCTCTATTGTTAATATTTGTTGCTCTTTTCAAATTTAGCCATTCTGAATCTTCTGGGAGAAAATCATTTAAATATATCATTTTTCCATTGTCATATAAAAAAGCAGAATCTCCTCCAACAATTTGTCCTTTATCATTTACAGAAAAAGCATCGCTTCTTGTTTCAATCTTTGTTATTTTTCCATTTTCCCAAAAACAAGCCCATTTTTTAGGTCCATCAATAAGATGTCCTACAACGATACCATTATTGTTAATATCATAAGCTCTACAATATGTACCAATAGGAGTTTCAAGATTTGTTACAATGCCTTCTTCCCAAATAGCTGGTTTACCAAGAGGAACTTCTCCAGCTACTTGAGAGTTATCATTTATTGCTCTAGCATAAAATAATGGGAGCTCAATTGTTTCACCATCCTTATAAAGATAACCATAATAACCACATACCTCTCCTTTATTATTCAGATCAGAACCCCAAAAATTAAGCCCTACTACACCATCTATTTTATAAATTACACTACGGCTTCCAGATAAATCTGGATTTCTTGCAAGTACTTCTCCAAAATCATTAATAACATCACGAGTGTAATTCCCTAGCTCTATATTTAAATCCTTAAAAATCCCATCTTTATACAAAAAATTCTTTTTCCAAAGTATTGGATAACCATTTCTTCCAATTTCATCTCCTAATTCTCCATAAGTTCCTAGTACTCAGTCCACGCTAGATTGTCGGGTATAGTTTTCTCAGTTTTACTCGGGCATCGGCTGTAGTGAATTGCCAGTCTATGCCTATCTTGTTTTTATTTCTCAAACGCTCCCAAGCTGAAATAGCTATGGTCAATTGTTTGATGCTTTCAAAGTAATCTTT
>JAUWPZ010000106.1 GCA_030611315.1 Sedimentisphaerales bacterium | reverse complement strand
GGCCTGAAATGGGAAATGCTGGCAAAACAGCCAAACAAACGCGGCAAGTTCCTTGTGTGCAATGCCGATGAGGGTGACCCCGGCGCTTATATGGACCGCAGCGTCCTGGAAGGAAACCCGCACAGCATCATCGAAGGAATGCTCATCGGCGCCTATGGGACCGGGGCCACGGAAGGTATAGTCTATGTCCGCAATGAATATCCGGTTGCCGTCAAGCATTTGAACATCGCGCTGAAACAAGCACACCAGCTTGGTCTTTTGGGTGAGAACATTCTCGGAACCGGCTTTTCATTTGATATCAGCCTCGGCAAAGGTGCCGGCGCATTTGTGTGCGGTGAGGAGACGGCGCTGATACGCTCCATCGAAGGTAAGATGGGTGAGCCGCGCCAGCGGCCGCCGTTCCCGGTGCAGAAAGGTATTGACGGCAAACCTACGGCAATTAACAACGTTGAGACATGGGCAAACATTCCACTTATCTTTAGACTTGGGGCCAAGAAGTTTGCGAATACAGGCACTGAGGGCAACAGCGGCACGAAGATATTTAGCCTGGTCGGCAAAATCAAGAATACCGGCCTTGTCGAGGTGCCAATGGGAATGACTATCAAGGAAATTGTCTATGATATCGGCGGCGGCTATTTTTTGGCTTTCTGATATTATTCAGTTGGGGTTCGGCAGATAACCACACGGGGTCAAGATTGTTATTTTTTATAATTGTTTTTAATGTATGTAAATCATGATTGCTGAAGAATGTTAGGGCGAAGCCTTTTCTTCCCATTCTTGCGGTTCGGCCGGACCGATGCGTGTATGCCAGCGGGCTGTCAGGAAAATCATAATTAATCACATGTGTTACATGGCTAAAATCGAGACCTCTGCTTACAATGCCGGTGGCGACAATCATTTTAAGCTGCTTTTTCTTAAATCGATTGAAAAGTGACGACCGCCTCGACTGTTCCATGCCTCCGTGTATGATATCAACTGAATCAATTTCCTTTTTTAGTTTATCAAACAGACTTTCGCAATTCCTTCGGGAATTACAAAATATTATTGCCTGGGTTGGCTTTGTGTCCTTTATGTATTGAAGTAGTGAGGCAAGTTTCTTGCGTCCGGTGGTCTGCTGAAACTGGTGGCAGAGACTTTGGGGTGCTATCTGGTCGACATTGAGTTCAAGAGTGACAGGATTCTTGAGGTATTTTTTTGCCAGGTGTTTAATTTCTTTCGGCATTGTCGCAGAAAAGAGCAGCGTCTGGTGTTCATGTATCAGGCATGAAATAATAAATTCGATATCGGTGATAAAGCCCATATTCAGCATTTCGTCCGCTTCGTCAAGTATAAAGGTCTGAACCTGCGACAGGCTCAAAGGGCTGTTACGGAGAAGGTCGATAAGACGGCCGGGAGTAGCAATGAGGATATTTACGCCATGGGACAGCTTTGCTTTCTGGATCTCGATGGGAAAACCGCCATAGACTGCAAATGGGGCGATATGAGTGAATTTGGCGACATCTGAGATGGCAGTTGCATATTGTAGAGCAAGCTCACGTGTGGGTACCATGACTAATGTCTGTATCTGGTTTTTGGCAGGATCAACCGATTGGACAATTGGTATTCCACATGCGGCGGTCTTTCCGGAACCGGTCTCTGCCAGGGCAATCATGTCTTTGCCTGCAATAATATGTGGAAATGTTTTTTCCTGTATGGGGGTTAATTCCCTGTATCCGAGTTGCTTAAGGGCTTTTAATATCTGAGGCTTTAAGTTAAGTTCGGTGAATTTCATGTATAAAAACAATTACTTTCTTTTTTCAAATTATCAGAGTGAGCAATTCTCGCATTATACACAAGATGTTGTTATCAATGAAACATAAATTAAATCTATTGATACCGCATCCATCGCTTTGGAGTTGACAAAAGATGCCGCTGAACGTAAAAAATTTAGATGGATACTAAAGAGCGCAAAAATATATTAGTTACCTGTGGGCCGGGGCTGAAAGATTATCTACAGGCAGAAATTGAAGGATTGGGCTTTGAGATAGTCAGCAGTCATGTCGGAAGTGTTGTCACACGTGGGTCGTTTATCGATTGTATGAAACTGAATTTCTGTCTGAGGACCGCTTATAACGTTCTTTATCTTCTAAAAGAGTTTCGTTGCGGCAGCAGCGGATCGCTCTACAAGCAGGTCAACAAACTGCCATGGGAAAATATCATCTCACCGGAAGAGTATCTGTGCGTACTCTCGCGGGTCGATACCTGGTCGATTAACAACAGCATGTATCCGAGTCTCAAGGTCAAAGACGCAATCGTTGACCGCATATACAAAAAGGCCGGCTCCAGGCCTGATAGTGGCCCGGACAGAAACAAAGTCGTCGTCAATCTTTTCTGGAAGGACGACAGGGCGTGGATATATCTTAATACTTCCGGCGTAAAACTTTCTGACCGGAACTATCGTAAAATGCCGCATAAAGCACCGCTTCGCGAATCGTTGGCGGCTGGGATTATCATGGCGACAGGGTATGACGGTTCGCAAGATATCGTGCTGCCGATGTGCGGCAGTGGTACACTTGCTGTCGAATCTGCTCTTATAGCGATGAACAAGCCGGCCGGCAGCCTGCGCAGCAATTTTGGTTTTAAACATGTGAAAGTTTTTGATAAGCAGATATGGGAAGAAATACGAAATGATGTTCGCAAGACTATACGCAGGGAAGGGCTGCGAAAACGTATAATCGCCACGGATATAGATGAGCAAGCCATCGAAGAGGCCAGGCAGAACGCGCGAACGGCAGGGGTCGAACATTTGATAGAATTTGATGTGTGTGACTTTTCCGATACCGAGGTGCCGGAAGGTGAGGGGATTGTGGTGATGAATCCGGAATACGGGCTGCGCCTGGGTGTTCTTGAACCGCTCGAAAAAGAGTATAAACGCATTGGTGACTTTTTCAAACAGAAATGCGCCGGTTATACAGGATATCTATTTATAGGCAACAAACTGCTGGCTGCAAAAGTCGGACTAAAAGCTTCTCGCCGTATGATATTCTACAACGGCAAAATAGAATGCCGACTGCTCAAGTACGAACTCTATAAAGGAATAAAACCACCAAAAAACAGCTGGTCTTGAGTTTTGCCCTGTTACCTTCAGTTTACCCCTCTCAGCTTAAGCCAGAAAACAATCCCCTTAGAGCCGAGGAACAACCACAGACCAATAATAAACTGAACGATCACCGAAACAAGGCTTCCAATGTTAAAGTAGATCTGCGCCCCGCCATTTATTCCCTTTATTGTCATATAACGGATTATCAGATTAATAACCTGCGGAATACAACGAGTCAGAACCAATAGCCCGATACAACAGAATGCGATTGACAAAACATCGCTTTTGGATATCGCGGTGCAACTTTCAAGGGTTTTATCTTCTGAAACCATCTTCACCGCAATCTTATCACTGTATACAATTAACAATACACAGCCCGCCAGATACAGCAACCCACTCAGTATTAACAGGCCTGCACTGAAAGCCATCTGAAAAGAAGCCGCTTCTTTAGTCTGCAATATTACCATACCAAAACTCCCAAACATCGCCGGGAAGTAGCCGATAAACTGAACGACCATATATACCCCTATCAACTTTAGAACTAATGATGCTATCTCACGCTTAGTCATGAATAACCCTTTCCAAGAAAATCAATTCTCTATTGAAATAGGATGGTTTACATGTATGCAATTTAAGGGCAGCAAGGAGTTTTGTCAAGTGTTATTGCGGGCTTGTCGTCGTCTATCGGTTTCTTTTAACAGCCTTTTACGGATTCGAATCGAAGATGGGCAAATCTCAACAAGCTCGTCGGCTTGAATGTATTCCATCGTCGCCTCAAGACTCATCTTCCTGGCAGGCCGGACCTTGGCCGCCTCATCTTTGCTCGAAGCCCGAACGTTAGAATGCTGCTTACTTCTAACCACGTTTACAGGTATATCTTTGTCCTTGCAGTGTTCTCCTGCCACCTGTCCTTCGTACACCTGTTCACCAGGGGCAACAAAGAAAACTCCTCGATCGTACAAGGAATCGAGTGCATAAGCAGTCACCTGTCCGGTAGTGGTCGCGATCATAACCCCTGCCTTACGCTGAGGTATCGCACCACGCATCGGCTCATATCTTTCAAACGCATGATGCATAATCGCTTTGCCGGCGGTTGCGTTCATCATTTTGGCATGAAGGCCGAACAAACCACGCGATGGTATCACAAATTCCATATGAACAAAATCGCCGGCTCCGCTTTTGGCATCCATTTTAACTATTTCACTTCGCCGATCGCCCAGAAGACTCATCACAGAATTTTGGCAACCCAATGGGCAATCCACTACAAGCAGTTCTATCGGCTCATAACACCTGTCTTCAACTGTTCTAAAAATTACGTTTGGCTTACCAACACAAATCTCATAACTTTCCCGCCGCATAGTCTCCAGTAGGATTCCAAGATGCATCAAACCTCTGCCTGAAACATTGAATTCTTCAGGCGTTTCCCCGGGTTCTACTCTTAATGCAACGTTTTGATGTAGTTCTTTTTGGAGTCTGTCTCCAATATGCCTGCTGGTTATGTATTTTCCATCTTTTCCTGAGAAAGGACCGTCATTAATTCTAAATGTCATGGTCATTGTCGGCTCATCAACTGAAATAACCGCAAGCTGCGAAGGCTTGTCCGCACAGGCAATAGTGTTGCCTATCTCCACCGGGTCAAGCCCTGATATCGCACAGATATCACCCGCCTGAACGCTTGAGACCTGTTTCCGGCCAAGCCCAAAAAACTGATGGATCTGCATGACCTTTTGCTGAGTATGCAAACCCTCGATGTCAATTACTGTAACCAGCTGGCCTTCGGTTATTATTCCCGCGAAAACCTTGCCAATTGCTATTCGTCCAACATACTCCGAATACTCCTGGTTTGTCACCAGCATTTGCAACGGCGCATCCTGGTCAACTGTTGGCGAGGGAATATTGTTTATTATCGCATCGAATATCACCTGGATATTATCGGTTTTATTAGCCATATCTGTTGTTGCCCAACCCTCTTTGGCTGATGCGTAAACAAGTGGAAAATCGAGAGCCTCATCATCTGCGCCGAGTGATACGAGCAGGTCGAATACTTCATTAACGACATCGTCCGGCCTGCTGTTTTCGCGGTCTACTTTGTTTATGACTACTACCAGTTTTAGTTCGTGTTCGAGGGCTTTGGTCAATACATATCTTGTTTGCGGCATTGGGCCTTCAAATGCATCTACCAGGACTAATACGCCATCTGCCATTTTTAAAACTCGTTCGACCTCGCCACCAAAATCGGCATGGCCTGGAGTATCTATCAGATTGATCTTATATTTATCGCCATTTGAGTCGGTATAGTTGATAGCGCAGTTTTTGCTTAGGATTGTTATGCCGCGTTCTTTTTCGATGGGGTTTGAATCCATTATCAAATTGTGCTGGCCGCCAGCTAATTTATCGAGCTCTTCGGTTCTGAACATGCCGGACTGGTAGAGAAGCTGGTCTACGAGCGTTGTTTTGCCATGATCGACATGGGCGATTATGGCTACATTACGAACATAATCTGAATACATAACAAACTTTCGATTAGTGAATATTAAAATAAAAAAATAAACAACTATTCAGGATTTGCTCGGTCATCCCTCTGTAAATCAGGCATTTTACCCTTATTTTCAGGGCCGTCAATACAAAACCATATTTGGCTCTGTTCCAACAGAATGATTGGACTTGTACCTTCCAAAAAATCCATACTTGTAATCTCAAGGACTTATGTAAACTCCTTGATTTGCGATTGAGATTTGATTTTACTGGAATATTCTGGAAAAATCAACATTGAAAATCTTTGCTAAACTCATCTTTGAGCTTTTCAGGCTCATATTCAAAAGCCGAAAAGGCCGATAAGTTGTGATGAAAACTATCTGTTAAATTTACAGCGTCCCGTCCATCCTATGGAATGTATAGTGCTAACGATTGAAATTTCCCGTTTGTTCCCGGGCAACTTGTGCCAACAGAGATTTTATCATTTGATTTTGAGCTCTTCATAGGTGTCTTGTGCTGCAAGCCCTAACAGCCCTTTTCTCTGTCCCCACGACTGTGTACTTGCTATCATAGACATATCAGGGTAATAGTGACGGGGAGCGCAAGAAGCCTCGTGAAGCCTTCATTATTGTTCCTAAGAAAGAGAAGTAGGCTGAAGATGAAGAACACCCTGATAAGTACTTGCTTAATAATCGAAATGGAATCCGCCAATTAAGACGAAAGGGCTCAAAAATGAAACGCATGATAGCGTTCGTCGTCAGTGTACTCGTTTTTTCACAGATTGGGAATGCCGCTACGCTTTGTGATTTTGAGAATGGCTTCGACGGCTGGAAGGCACAAGACACTGCTTTCGGCGATGCCCCTGCCAAGGGAACGATAAAGACAGAGACGGATAAGCAAGACAGGATGGAGCAACAGCCGGGCATCGGAGGCTTTCTCGGCGAGCATCTTGCCAATAGTAAGGCAAAAAATATTATTTCACCTCATAAAGCCCTGTTTACAGATCCTCCTAAACATACCCCCTCTTTCAAAGTCGTGGATGGCCCGATAACAGGTAACGGTGATATAGGATTGACCGTAAGCGGAAAGCCTGACAGCCAGAGATACTGGATTTCAAAAAATGATTTCTGGAAATCGGGTCCGGACTTTAAACAATGCGGCCCGAGTTTGATCGGCGGAATAGATGTGCGTATTCAGGACCTTGCTGATGCATCCTATCAGGCCGAGCAGGTCTTGTATGAACCGGTCATCTCCTCTAAGTTTGAAGTGACCGATAATATGGTGAATATGGATGCACGCGTGGCGGCAACAGACAATGTCATTATTCTTGAACTCAAAGTTAATAATAAACCGGTAAAAGTAAATCTGGATTTGTGGGCTAAAGACGGATATGGATCGGAGACTGACAGTGGTCGGGAAAAAGATGTTTTTTGGGTGACACGTAAATTCGATTCAGATGAACTTATGTATCCTTCGGCAGCCACCATTGCCATGCGCTGCCTGGATTCCAATGCGGCCTCTTTTACACTGGAACCGGGGGATCCGGTAACAATTGTAGCATCCGTCATTACCAATAATGAGTCGGAGACTTATGACACACAGGCGAGGGAAAAAGTAGCTGGATTGAATCCGACGGAAGTAGGCAGGATAATATCAGAGCATAACAATTGGTGGAGCTCATTCTGGGCAAAATCATTTGTTGAAATGGAAGATAAACTGTTGGAAAAATATTATTACGCATCCATTTACATCATGGCTTGTTGCAGCAGGAATGTTAACTTCCCTCCCGGTCTGTATGGAAATTGGATCACCATGAGCCGGACGGCATGGGCGGGTGACATTCATCTTAATTATAATCACGAAGCCCCATATTGGGCCCTGTATTCATCCAACCGGATTGAAATAACGGATACTTATGATGCTCCTTTGCTTGAACATTTGTCTATCTTCAGGGAAAATGCAAAAAAGTATTTAAATAAGAAGGGAGCCTATGCAAGTGTTGGCATTGGCCCGAAAGGATTATCATCCAGATTTTTTGATAAGGCTGGAATGGACTTAATATATGGGAAGAAATTCGGCAGCGGAGCCTATCAAGTTCTTACCGGTCAACCTATGTTTTTAGGACAGAAGAGTAATGCCGTCTTTGCAAGCATGAATATGATCCTGAGGTATCACTATACTTATGACAATGAATACATTAAGAAGGTCTATCCCTATCTGGAAGCGGTAGCGGAATTCTGGGAAGATTATCTGGTATTCGAAGGGGGCAGATATGTGATCTATGATGATAGTTTCCACGAGGTTGGACCATGGCAGGGGAAAAATTGGGAAGAGGGTTACGGAGATTTTAATCCGATAAATTCATTGGGTTTTCTCAAGATATTTTTTGCTGCGATGGTCGAAATCAGTCAGGATATGGGCATTGATGAAGATAAACAGGGCAAATGGAACCATATCCTTGCCAACCTGAGTGATTTTCCTGTTTATATGGAGAATGGCAGGAAGCGATTTCGTGCGTGTGAAGGAGGAAACGGCTCCTCATCCGGCCTAAAAGGATTCAAGTGGCACATGATGCACGGGTTAGTTTTCCCGGCGCCCAATATCGGGTTGAGTTCGGATCCCGCTCATTTGAAAATGATACTTGACGACATGAAAAACTGGGGTGACGGAACATGGCTGAGTAGTGGTAATTCGATTCAATCGGTTTTAATTGGTGCTGCACGAGTAGGATATGATCCGGACATCCTGTTTGACAAAGCAAAGAAAAAAATCGAAAGATATTCTTATCCCAATCTCTGGATATCTGCTGAAGGAGGGGGGATTGAGACCTGCAGCGCAATTCCAGGTATGATTAATGAGATGATGTTGCAGAGTCATCGCGATGTCATTCGCATTTTTCCTGTATTTCCGGGAGATCAGAAGGCATCATATTACCGGCTGAGAACGTTCGGAGCATTCCTGGTTTCAAGTGCCGTTGATAACGGACTGGTTCAATATGTTATTATTAAAAGTGAAAAGGGCAGAGATTGTAAGATCCTGAATCCCTGGCCGGATAAACAAGTAACTCTTTATCGAAACGGGGAAGAGGCCCAAAAGGTGACAGGCAAGGAACTGTTCTTCAAAACAGAGCATGGGGAGAAACTGTTATTGGCTCCGGAAGGAACAAGTATCAATGAAATCAGTGCCTTTGGAAGCAAATGCCGGCAAACAGCACCCCGCAAACCATGACGGTCAAGGGAACAAGCAAGACCTTGACGCTGGAGAATATCCTCATCGGCGATATCTGACGAAAGGGCTTAAAAACGAAGCGAATGATAGTGTTCGTTGTCAGTGTACTCGTTTTTTCACAGATTGGGAATGCCGCTACGCTTTGTGATTTTGAGAATGGCTTCGACGGCTGGAAGGCACAAGACACTGCTTTCGGCGATGGCCCCGTCAAGGTATTCATCCTGGCCGGGCAATCAAATCCCACGAAAGCTGGTGTACCGGATTTTTGGCTGCTTTTAATTCTTCGGTTTATAGTCGGGGTTTGGCGTTGGCATTTGCGCATCGACTTCTTTGCGCCAGATTTTGAGCATGTTGTGCAGTTCGGCGGCCTTGTCGGGCATCTTTGCGGCGAGGTTGTTCTTCTCCCCGATGTCCTCTTTCAGGTTGTAAAGCTCCAGGCGGTTATCTTCATAAAACTCAATCAGCTTATAATCACCAACTCGCACGGCTCCGCCGGGACTTCCGCCCTGATTACCGTAATGCGGATAATGCCAGTATATCGCCTTGCGGCCGAGCGATTTGTCGCCTTTGAGCAGCGGCATCAAACTTACGCCGTCGATATGCTGTTGAGGTTTCAGCTTAAGCCTGGCTATTTCGAGCATCGTCGGGTAGAAATCGGTGCTGACCACCGGCTCGGAGCAAACGCTGCCGTTCTTGGTAGTCCCCGGCACACGAATCATCATCGGCTCACGGATACCGCCCTCGTACAGCCAGCCCTTGCCCGCTCGCAGCGGGAGATTGGATGTAGGATGCCCTTCGGAAGTGCTCAATCCGCCGTTGTCGGACATAAAGATGACAGCGGTGTTCTCTTCGAGATTGAACCGTTCCAGCGCAGTGAGCACTTTTCCCACCGCCTGGTCCATCGCCTCGACCATACCGCCATAGACCACATGGTTCTGAACCAGTCGGACCTTGCGGTTGCCCTCCTCGCCCCATGCCGGACCGGACGGTTTTAGCGTTTTTGCCTTGGCCTCGTATTTTTCTTTCAAATCCTGACGCGAAATCAGAGGCGTATGCACGGAATAAAAAGACAGATACGCAAGGAACGGTTTTTCCCGGTTGGCCTCAATGAACTTGGTTGTTTCAGATGCCAGCCGGTCGGGCAGGTGTTCGCCTTCCGGCCCGTCTTCAAGGCGTGGATTGCCGTATGGCGAGAAGTATTTTTTGCCGCCGTAAGGTCCCCCTCGCGACCAGCCGCCCTTGTTGACGTCGAATCCCTGCTCTTCAGGCCAGAACCCCTCCGTCCCCAAATGCCACTTGCCTGCGAAGAAGGTTGCATACCCGGTCTCCTTCAGCGCCTCGGCGATAGTAACTTCTTCCAGCGGAAGCTGATGGATGTATTTTGCCGGATTCAGCTTGCCGCGACGCGAGCCGACCAGGTAATCGGTCAGATTCAGCCGGGCCGGGTACTTGCCTGTCATAATACTCGCCCGCGTCGGCGAGCAGACAGGACACGCCGCGTAGGCATTGGTAAATTTCATACTTCGTTTCGCGAGTTTGTTGATGTTGGGCGTCTCGTAAAAACTGCTCCCGAAACACCCGGTGTCTGTCCAGCCGAGGTCGTCCACGAGAAAGAAAACAAAATTCATTTTCTTTTGCTGCACTTCTCTCTCCAGCATACCCGCTGCCGCCCTCAGCGCGATTATCTTCATAAAATCGCGTCGATTCAATGATAAACCTGCCACTTTCGCTCCCTTTCAAATCAGTTTTTATTTTGCTTCTGTCTTCTGCCCTCCCCTGTGGGGCAAGCTGTCTTCTGTTTTCTGTCTGCTGTTTCCACGTCAAATCGGTCTTGTTTTTCCCGGGATGGCCACCGGCCGCACCGGCAAGTCGCCGAGTTCGTACTTTTCCGGAGACAGGTCCAGCTTCGATGCCTTCATTGCCCAGTCCCACTTCAAAGCCCTGCCCGTATAAGCGCTCATCCGGCCCATAATCACGCACATCGTACTTTCCGCTAACTGTTTGCCTTCGTTGATTGGCTTGCCCTCGCGGACGCTCTCGATGAGGTCGGCGTGTTCCTTGACAAAACCGCTTATCATTTTTTTGTCGTACTTAAAGGGATTTTGTCCCCCGATTTCCCCGGAGCCCCTGGTCAGATACGCCCAGCCCTTTGAGCCGACCACTCTCTCGCCCACTCGGCTGGTCGAGCCGGCAATCTGGCTGCACATACTCATCACGCGAATGTCGCCGGGATACTCGAATTCCACGGTGAAGTGGTCGTAGATATTGCCGAACTCCGGCCCGGTCCTGGCCTGTCTGCCGCCCATCCCGATGCACTGGATTGGATGCGTGCCTATCGCCCAGTTGATTATGTCGATGTTGTGGAGGTGCTGCTCGACGATATGGTCGCCGGAGAGCCACACAAAATAAGGCCAGCAGCGAATCTGCCATTCCATATCCGACCACTGAGGCTTTCGGTTCTGGAAGTGCCATTTCGACGAGCCCCAGTTCCAGTAGCATTGCCCGCCGACGATTTGACCGATTTGCCCGTCGAAGACGCGATTCATAACCTCGATATATTGATACATTCGTCTCTGCTGCGTCCCCACCACGATGGATAGATTCTTTTTCTCGGCTAATTCCGAAGTCGCTATCAAAGAGCGCACTCCCACCGGGTCCACCGCTCCGGGCTTTTCCATAAATATGTGCCTGCCGCCCTCGATGGCCGCCTTGGCCTGCATAGGCCGAAAGCCCGGCGGAGTCGCCAATATCACGATATCAAGGTCGTATGCGATGAGTTTCTTGTATGCGTCGAAGCCAAGAAAGCTGCTTTGAGGCGTTACCTTTACCCTGTCACCGAACTTTTTCTTGATATTGTTAAGCGCACCGTCTAATTTATCTTTGAACACGTCGGCCATCGCCACAAGCTCCGCCCCCTTGTCCGAATCTATGCAGTTCATCGCCGCGCCGTTGCCGCGTGAGCCGCAGCCGACAAGCCCGAAGCGTATCTTGTCCGAGCCCGCCGCATACATTCGGCTCGTCCCTCCGGCCATGGCCGCTAATGATACCGCCGCCGAACCCTTAATAAAATCCCTACGTGATACTTCACCAGCTTTCTGATTCTTTGCTGCCATAACCAACCCCTTGAATAAGTCCTTATACCTGTATAAAACACCGCCCAACTCAACACTAAGCACTCAAAACTCAACATTAACTCTTTCGTACTTCGCTCTTCGTACTTTGTACTTTGTGCTCACTTTTGTCAAGAATTATCCTCTCCCGTCATCCCGAGCGCAGCCGAGGGAACTATAAAAGAACACAATTGCGAGCGAAAAGAGCCGTTAGCCCTGAGCGAAGAGGCTGTGTCGCAACGCATTCTGGCGGTTCTTATGCGGCTTGTCTTTGGGGTGACTTTGCGTAGATTTCGATATTTTGCCGGACATGAAGCAGTGTTTTCGCAAGAGTCAGGGTTTCGGCCGGGATTTCGGACTGTGCGA
>JAUWPZ010000140.1 GCA_030611315.1 Sedimentisphaerales bacterium | reverse complement strand
TTAGCACATTCCTCATCGCAGTTGATAGTCACGCGCGCCTCCTGGTTGCTCGCGATTTTTTTCTCCTGCCGCAGCCCTTCCAGTACCCGCAGCGCCTCATCGCGCAGTTCCATCAGCTTCTGCCATTTCGCCTCGTCCTTTTCAAGGTCAATTGACTCATCGACCTTCGGCATCTCCGCTAAGTGCACACTTTCGGTATCATCGCTCTCATTTGGTTTTACGAGCGACGGGTCACGAGCGCCGAGCGACGATTTCATTGCTTTCCACGCCTCTTCCGCCGTATGCACCAGAATCGGCCCTAACATTCGAATCAAGCTGTCCGCTATCCTGTACATCGCCGTCTGCGCGCTCCGCCGCGATGAGCTGTCCGCCGCATCGCAGTACATCCTGTCCTTGAGAACGTCCATATAGATACTGCTCATCTCGACCGTGCAGAAGTTATAAATCAGCGAATGCACCCGATGAAAAATAAAGCTGTCATACGCCTCGTTCACGCTCCCAATCAGCTTCTGCAATTGTCGCACCGCCCACTTGTCTATCTCGAACATCTCATCGTAGCACACGCTCATTTCATTTGGCTCAAAATCGTAGATATTGCCTAACAGATACCGCAGCGTATTTCGAATCTTCCGATACGCATCCTGCGTTCGCCCGATTATCTCATCGTTACACCGCATGTCCTCTTGATAGTTCACGCTTGCCACCCACAGCCGCAGAATATCCGCTCCGTATTTTGACACCTCATCCTGCGCGTTAACGTAGTTCCCTAACGACTTCGATTGCTTTCTGCCTTCCTCATCCACGGTAAACCCATGCGTCAGCACCCCTTTGAACGGTGCCTTGCCCGTCGCCCCCAGCCCCGGCAGTAGTGACAGTTGAAACCATCCCCGGTGCTGGTCCGAGCCTTCCAAGTACAAGTCCACCGGTATAGGCCAGCCCGCACCTCTCTGGCAAACGCTGTACCAGCTGCACCCCGATTCGAACCACACATCGAAGATATTCTCTTCCTTTTGCAGCTCGTCGAGTTCAAAGCCTTCCGGCAGCTCAAAATCCTCGCCCAGAATCTCACGCGGCGAATCCGTGAACCAACTGTCCGACCCTTTTTCTCCGATATGCTTCGCCGCCGCCAAAACCGATTCCCTGGTCAGCAAACTCTCTCCCTTCGCACTCAGAAAAACAGGTATCGGTAGCCCCCAGCTGCGCTGCCTGCTGATACACCAGTCCGGCCGCGATTCCAGCATCCCCGCGCTTCGTTTTTCGCCCCACGCCGGTATCCATTTTACGTTCTTGACGCTCTCTGTCGCCAAATCGCGCAGATTTTTGCCCAGTCCCTTCGCTTCCTTATCGACGCTGATAAACCACTGCTCCGTCGCCCTGAAGATGACCGGCCCTTTACTCCGCCAGCAGTGCGGATAGCTGTGCGTAATCTTGCCCTTCGCAAAGAGCAGCCCCCGTTTCTCCAAATCGCTGTTTACAATCCCATCGACCTCCAGCACTCCCAATCCCGCCAGCCAGCTCGGCACCGTCTGGTCGTACCGCCCATCGTCCATTACCGGAGAATATATCGCCAGGCCGTTCCTTTGCCCCGACATATAGTCCTCCACCCCGTGCCCCGGCGCAGTATGCACTAATCCGGTACCATCTTCGGTCGTAACGTATTGTGCCTCTATCACCATATACGCATCTTTGTCCGTTGGATTTTCCTCCACAAACGGATGCGAATACCGCAGCCCAACGAGGTCGCTGCCTCTGACAGTTTTTTCGCTGACGCTGTATTGGCCCTCTTTCAAACCGCCGGCTGCGACCACCGCTTCAACTCGTTCCGTCGCTACTATGGAGATAAACCGCCTGACTCCTGTTTCCTGCCTTCTGTCTTCTGTCTTCTGTCTTCTGTCCTCTGTCTCCTGTTTTCTGCCTTCCGTCTTCTGCTCATAGCTGAGCGCCGAGTAATCCAGTTGCGGATGCACCGCTATTGCCAGGTTCGCCGCTAAGGTCCACGGCGTCGTCGTCCATATCATTAAACAGATATTCGCGTCCGTCGCCTGGTCCCGCTCGACAAGGCCAAGCTCGATTAGTCTGCCGATGCTCTCCTCGGCGACCGGGAAATTCACGAAGATACTCGGCGAGGAAATGTCTTTATATTCCAGTTCGGCCTCGGCCAGGGCAGTCTCGCAGCCTATCGACCAGTGAATCGGCTTGAGCTGTTTATAAACCAATCCCCTGCCGACCAATTCGGCGAATACCTCCAGAATCCCCGCCTCGTACTGCGGCTTGAATGTCAGATACGGATTATCGAAATCGCCGAATATCCCTAATTCTTGAAACTGTTTGCTCTGCACCTTGATGTATTTGCTCGCGTACTTTTTGCAGTCTCGCCGGATATCGAGCTTGCCCATCTCTCGGACCTTATCGCCGAGGTCGGTAACGACCTTCGACTCGATGGGCAGGCCGTGGCAGTCCCAGCCGGGAACGTAAGGAGCATCGAAGCCCGCCATCGTCTTGTACTTGACGACGAAATCCTTGAGAACCTTGTTGATGACGTGCCCCATGTGGATATCGCCGTTGGCGTAGGGCGGGCCATCGTGCAGAATATACATAGGCGCGCCGGCGCGTTTCCTTCTGATTTGGCCGTAGATATCGTCTTTCGCCCATTTCTTTCGCATCTGCGGCTCACGCTGGACCAGGTTCGCCTTCATCGAAAACGCTGTCTTCGGCAGGCACAATGTATCGCGATAACCTTTACCGGCCGCGGATTTTGCGGGAAATTGTTTGTTTATTTCCTGGGCGCTGTCTGTGGTTAATTCCTTTTTATTGTTGTCCTTATCCGACATCTAAAAATCCTCAATAATCAAAAGCTTTCGATTAAGCTGCTTATCATAAATCCCCGATTCATTCTTGTCAAACATCGTATTGGCCACGAAGGCAGAAAGGCACGAAAATATTTTGGCACAGAGGTCATAGAGAAAAAATCTTGCTTTGTTGAAATCCTTGCAACAGTCATTGCGAGGCCCGAAGGGCCGCGGCAATCTCTTGCCCGCTAATCGGAAAAAGCTATCGTCGCGTTTGAGATTGCTTCGCTTCGCTCGCAATGACAAAACCTTTGCCTGATGTTTTCAACAGAGCAATGAAATCTCTTTTTGTTTTAATCCTTTTTTTAGCACCTTAGCGGCCCCCTTCGTAGGCACAAGTTTTCCCGGATTAAGTTGTGCAAAGGAAATAAAATTTGTTAGAATAGAGCTTATAGAAGGCTTTAGCTATGACAAAGTAAGTGTGATATGCCATATATGAAGTTTAATCTATCGTAGATAAAGCGTTATCCGTAATAAATAAGGCTTAATATATCGCAGATGAAGGGTGATTTGCCACAGATGAAGCGTGAGTTGTAGCATATTAAGCGTGATATGTCACAGATGCAGATTTTGCTTGTTTTAACGGTCTTTCTCTGTTATTATAGGACAGAAGTTGAGATGTCTGTGTTTTTAACAATTAAATACGGAACTGTACTGAGTTTTTAGCGTTTGACTCAAAACCGTCAAATATCGAATCAGAAGAACGCAAAGAAGTTGGTGCTCGTTTGCCAGGTCGGCAAAACGGGCATCGCTTGCCTGTCTTCTGATGGGCCTTGCCGGGCCTTGAGTTAGAACGATGTAGCGGTGCCTTTTTAGTGCGCCGGAGTTGGCAAAGGAGGGTTGCTTATGATGTTAGATGTTTGTTTTTTTCATTGTTGATGATTTCAGGTTGAGAAAGAAAACTTAAATTCTGAAGGGAAACAAAAATGAAAAGGATAAGTGTAAGTTTAGTAAGCATAGTTTTGATATTGGGGCTGGTTGAAACTGCCGCGGGCTTCAGTGGCTCAGGTTCCGGAACAGAACCAGACCCCTACATAATCACCGATGTAAATGAGCTCCAGGAAATTCAATATTCCTTAAATGCATGGTATGAGTTGGGTAATGACATCAATGCTTATGAGACCGAAACATGGAACGCCGGTGCTGGTTTTGTTCCTGTTGGAGATGAAGCTCATCCTTTTGTGGGCCATTTGCAGGGCAATGGCTTTACAATATCCGGATTATATATACAAAGGGTTTCAACTAATTACGTTGGTCTGTTCGGGAAAATGGGCAGCAATGCTACGGTTGAGAGCATTACTTTAGAAGACCCGAACGTAACAGGCAATAACTACACAGGAAGCCTGGTCGGCTATACCGATACGTCTTTGAGTTACTGCCATGTGTTAGGAGGATATGTTAACGGCAATGATTACGCCGGGGCTTTGGCCGGTGAGATTAATAATTCTATCAGCCTCTGTAATGTCTCGCAAGCGTATGTAAAAGCCAATAATTATACGGGTGGTCTTGTTGGTAAGAACAATAGCTCGATGAGCGATTGCAATTCGTTACTGATAACAGTTTACGGCACTGATTATGTTGGGGGGCTGGCCGGCCATTGCAGTTCTGTAAGCAATTGTGCTTCTTCAGGTCTTGTCCAGGGAAACGCCAGCGTTGGCGGCCTCGTCGGTCATGCATCCGGTTCAATGGAAAATTCCCACTCCCAGGCCGATGTTTTAGGCACCGGGGGAGATTGCGGCGGCCTTGGCGGCTATCACGTTGGAGGCCCAGCGACAAATTGTTATGCTACTGGCTCGGTAACAGGCACCGCGAATGTCGGTGGGCTGTTTGGGTATAATCACTGCACTGCGATAACAAATTGCTACGCCGAAGGCAATGTTGCTGGTAATGCTGACAATTCCAATTATGGAGGGTTGGTCGGCTATCAATATATGTACTATGAGGGCGACAATATAAGTAGCTGCCACGCTGCCGGCAATGTGGATGGCCACGAAAACGTAGGTGGTTTGGTGGGCCGCGTTTATAACAGGAACTATGCGGGTGATATAAGCAATTGTTACTCTACAGGGGTGGTGACCGGCAGCGGCAATAATGTTGGTGGCTTAGTTGGTAGACAGGAAAGACATCAACATGCTAATGAACAATTGAATATAGATGATTCTTATGTTACGGGACCTGTTTATGGTTCCGGCAATAACATCGGAGGTTTGGTAGGTAAGTTGCAAGTTGGTACTATAACCGATTGTTACGATATGGGAAGCGTTCAGAGTGCAGGGACGAGCGTAGGTGGTTTAGTTGGTTACAGCGAACACAGCGGAAATAATATAAGCAGAAGCTATTGCAATAGCGGAGTGGTCGAGGGCTCGTCAGTTGTAGGCGGCCTTGTGGGCGATAATCGAGGCTCGATATCCCAGTGTTATTCCCTCAGGGATATTAGCAGCTTGGGCGACGATGCGGGTGGCC
Organism: Sedimentisphaerales bacterium; assembly: GCA_030611315.1. Lineage (GTDB taxonomy): Bacteria > Planctomycetota > Phycisphaerae > Sedimentisphaerales > Anaerobacaceae > JAUWPZ01. The sequence continues at coordinate 4,006 of JAUWPZ010000140.1, read as the reverse complement.
TGATAGGCTATAACGATGGTTCTGTCGAGAACTGTTACGCTCGAGGGGATGTAAACGGCGCCGACTACGTTGGCGGCTTTACCGGCGAGAACGGCAGCAACGGTGATATATCCAAATGCTACTCCACAGGAGCCGTGATTGGTGCTTATAACATCGGTGGCTTTGCTGGTTGGAACAGTGGAAGCTGCAGCGACAACTACTGGGATATTGAGACTTCAGACCAGCCGACCAGCCCCGGGGCAGAAGGTAAGACAACTGAAAAGATGATGCAGCAAAGCACCTTCGAGCCGGCCTGGGATTTCGGGGCCGTCTGGGGCATTGAGGAAGGTCTAACGTATCCCGTATTGCTGACGATAAGCCATATTCCTACCTGTGGCGACCCGTGGCATCCATATCCGGTTGGTGACTTTAATCATGATTGCCAGGTTGATTTTCTCGACTTCGATATATTTAGCGCCCATTGGCTCGAATGTACTGACCCTAATTGCCAATAAAGCCGAGAACATAAAAAGCTGTTTTACCGGTAAGGCAAACAAGAAAACAATAAGGACGTCGTAAATAGCGGCGTCCTTTTGTTTATAGGCTATTTTCCATCGTTCTTTCCTCGTTGAATCGCTTCTGATTGTCTCCAGAGTTTACATTACCGATACAAGTTGTTCTCTCTTTTTTACCCCGTTAGAAAGAAGACTCCGCCCTTTGGGCGGGGTAAAAAATAGATAGCGAGGGTGGGGTTTAAAGCCCCACCTGAGCTTTCTAACGGGGTTTACTTAAACAGTCCTTCTCGTATCGAAATCCCTGTTCCATGCATGTTTTCGTGTAAATTTTCAAGAAAGCAGTCTCGGAAAAGAAGAGCCTTGATAGTTCAAAGTGATTTTTGTAAAATTATTGATGTCGTATGGAGAAAATTATGCTTTTTAAGAGTTTACCCCATTAGAGGCTCATTATATTTGCGCGAAGTTGAAATGGTTTATAAATATATGTTGACCCCGTTAGAAGTAAGACGCCCGAAGGGACTTCTAACGGGGTTGATTTGAGGAAACAAAAAATGTTTTGTTGTAAGCCTCTAACGGGGTGAAATTGGAAATGTCAGTCTAATTTAAAGGAGAAGTATCATGGATATCGACAGTATCAGAGCATTTTTTATGTGGTGTACGATTCTGAACGTAGCATTGCTGGTTCTCTCGTCGCTGATATGTCTCTGTGCCGGAGACTGGGCCTACCGAATACACAGCAAATGGTTCTCCATTTCCCGAGAAACCTTCAACGTGGCGTTCTACTCGTTCCTCGGACTATACAAGATATTGGTCTTTGTGTTCAATCTTATTCCCTACATAGCTTTGTTGATAGTCGGATAAATTGGACGAGTCCTTCGACCGGCTCAGGATAAATATTGAAGAGGCAACGGGAACTTGTTATAAAGAAAGAAAGAAGTCTGCATTTGCCGTTTTATGTCCGCCCCCATAAGGGGTAAACTCGGGCGGATATAAGCATTGTTATTATACCCTTAAGGGTATAAATTCCCGCGATTAGGATTGTAAATTGTTGTTTTAAGGTTACTTGCCCGCGAACCCGCCGCGGCGGGGGAAATTTCAATCGTGAGCACTATACATAGTCTGAAAAAGGAGAAACAGATATGGGCGATAGTGGAAAAAAAGATAAAGGCAAAAGAGAAAAACAGAAAAAGGCCAAGCTTAATCCAAAGGAAAAACGAAGATTGAAAAAAGAAAAGAAGAATAACTAATTGCCCCGTGGTGTCCGGCGCCCCGAAGCATTCTGGTGAATTCTGCGCAACTCGTGCCATGGGTAAAAGCCCTCGACGAACCGGCAGGTGAGGCCCAAGCTCGCAGTTGCCGGCAAGGGAAAAGATAGCGTATAGCGTTTAGCGTATAGCGGTTAGATATGGATTCGCTAACGCGGCTCTTCGCTTCGTATGAGCCTTTTTGCAGGGAAATCGGGTTTGAAGCCCCAAGATGCGGTTTCCGCGCCCAAACTCCACATTACAACGCCCCAATGTAAGCCCGCAATATCACGATGTAACCTCCCCAAGCCACGGAGTAAACTTACAATGGCGTAATGTAAAGCTGCAATTCAACGAAGTAAGCCTGCAATATCAATGATGTCATCTATCTCATTCGATCCCCAGCTTCTTCTGGATTGCCTCCAACGGCACGCCCTTGGTCTCAGGCATCATGAGTATCACGAACAGCAACTGCAGGACCATCATTCCGGCGTAGAAGGCAAACACGCGAGCGCCGGCCTGGTTGGCGCCCGGGGCACCGGGCCTACCCACCATCATTGGGAACGTCCACGATATTGCGGCGCACATGAACCAGTGAGTGAAGCTGCCTAATGCCTGACCTTTGGCACGGACACGGTTCGGGAAAATCTCGCTGATGAAGACCCATATCACGGCCCCCTGCCCGAAGGCGTGCGCGGCAATAAACAGCAGGAAGCTAAGCAGGACCATTCTGCCGCCGGCATCGGTATGGAAGGCCCACGCGACGGAGCTCAGGCTGATGATGTAACCGATGGACCCCAATAACATAAGCTTCTTTCGGCCGAAATGGTCGATGATGACCATGGCCAGCATCGTGAAGACAAGATTGGTTGTACCCACAATGACACTCTGCAAGCGTGCAAAATCAGCACTTGCGCCCGCCATCTCAAAGATGCGCGTGGAGTAGTAAAGAAGCGCATTGATGCCCGAGAGTTGATTAAATGCGGCGATAAGAAACGCCAGCAGAATGGGCGTTATGTACTTCCTGCGGAATAACGGCTCTGCCATCGTGTGATGCTCCGGGTCAATAGACTCCTGGATTTCCTGGATTTCCCGGTCGACGTTTTCCGCCCCCAGCGTTTCCAGTATCTGCCGAGCCTTGTCTTTTCTGCCCTTGGTCAGGAGCCATCTGGGGCTCTGCACATTGCCGAACAGCAGGAAAAAGAATACTGCAGCAGGAACGGCTTCGACGCCGAACATCCAGCGCCACTCAATGCCCCCCAGTTTCATCTTACCGATGACATAATTCGACAGAAACGCAAGCAGAATACCGAACACGATGTTGAACTGCATCAGCGCCACCAGGCGCCCACGACTTTTGGCCGGTGATATTTCCGCAATATAGATGGGACCGACTACGGACGAGCCCCCTACAGCCAGACCGCCGATGAACCTGGAAATGACAAACGACGACCATCCCCATGCGATTCCACTCCCCACAGCAGAGACAAAATAGAGTATCGCCAAGAGCAAAAGCGTTTTGCGTCTGCCGAGCGAATCAGAAGGTCTGCTGGCCAACAACGCCCCCAGGATCGTGCCTATCAGCGCGCTGGACGTCGTACAGCCATGCCAGAAGCCGGGACGGCCCAGAAAGCCCAGGTTGTCCATATTCGACGCCATAGTTTCATAAGTAGCCTGGTAGAGCTCCTGAAGCGTCTGTTCGGCGCCGGAGATGACGGCTGTGTCAAAACCAAATAGCAGACCACCCAATGCAGCAACAATCGCACTTCGGAATAGTAATTTACGCGACACTTTCGAGACTCCTTACCAAAAATTCAATTCAACCGGTACCGTCATTAACCAAATAGCTTTCATCCGGAACGAGCACGTCACTCACCGCATTACGTAGCCCCCGACCATACTCCAAACGGCAGGAATATGCAAATGATTAGCAATTTTATGCTTATACAGTACTCTGTGACAATTGATTTTGTGAGTTGTCATTCCCGCGAAGCTTGTGCCCGCGAAGGCGGGTAGCGGGAATCCAGTTTGTTAATTGGCTGAATTCAGCGTCAAACGGGAACAACTTCTATCCACAAATTAAAATGTCATAGTGTAGTAGTCTGTCATGATTGAATATGTAGCTTGTCATTCTGAACGAAGTGAAGAATCTCAATTGCACATTGAAAGTAGTTGTATTGCTAAAGGCGCATGCTTGAGATATTGTCAAATGTTGTGGATTGAATTTTTTTCCGGCGCAATAGCGGAGCCGCTTCGCGGGCTGTTTTG
>JAUWPZ010000087.1 GCA_030611315.1 Sedimentisphaerales bacterium | reverse complement strand
GCTAGTCATTGACATTACCTGCGTGTTTGTCGTATTCTTTTGCATGTGGCGTGTCCTTTCCTTTGAACAATCATATATCCGAAACTACAAGGATACGCCGCCTTTTTCAATCACGCCATCCACAACTTTCGGTTATACCTCCTTTGAGAAACCATAATCTATGTGTTAACAAGGTGTTACAATAGATTCCAATACAAAGCAGAACGCTTCTTGAAAAACCCCTAAGTTTGGGCAATTTGGGCTATTTAGAGGTCTTTTGACGTCTCACAGACCAGTAGAAAATCTTCTGTGTGTAATCCGATAAGATAGTCTCTGCACGCATCGGGTGTTCCTGAGCACGAAATGGGCGTTTTCCCCCGCTCCCGGCACGTCAGTCGATTGCCGGTGAGAGCGAAATCTCAATCGGTTCAGTCGTTCTGACCTTGAGCCAGAGAATCAAGTTGGTGCCTTGGTCGGATTTTTCGTATCCTATTCGAAGATTTTTGGCGCGTTTGACGAGCTTTCCATCCATCTTCAAGGCCACATCGCTCTTACCCCAGCTCTCGACGACTAGGTTAGCACCATATCCTCTTCGAGTTCTGCTGTCTCCTCTTCAAGGGCCTCGATTTCCTCCTCCAGAGCTCCTTCCTCATCTTCTTCCTCAAACGGTTCTACAACCCTTTCTTCGATAAGCCTCTCAAACTGCCACCAAGCTACCAATCCATCGTCGGCTGCAAAGGCGGCTGCGGCGCACAAAATCGATAGCAACACAGAACCCGCTGAGCAAATCCATTTCTTCATCGCATAGCTCCAACATTGGAAGTCAGGGCCGTTAGCTATTACTGACTACAGACATTATGAAGGTGTCTCGACTCTTTGACAAGCAGTTTATTTACGGGAGAATAAGGTTGACTCAACTCGCCCTTTCTGTTAAAATAAGTAGAGTGGGCCTGTGATGGTTGTGATGCAGCTTTCTGTAGGTCAACAGTACGGTGGTGGACGAGTTGAAGGCAGCGTTCTGAGCGCCAACAAGGCTGCCAATACGGGAATAGAAGATGCCTAAACTCAAGAGAATCTCGTTATCATCGCCTGCCTTGATGGGCGTTGTCGCTCTGGCACTGGTATTATGCCTGTCGTGGGGCAGCGTTGGCCGGGCCGATGTTATTACCCGCACGGTCGGAATTACAACCGTCTTTCCAGAACAGTATGATAGTTTAAGCAGACGTGCCGTACCGTTTCCCATGCCCGAGGATGGAACAATCACCAGCGTTGCCATGTTCCACGATGGCGGTTCTGGAGGTATGATACTGGCAGTATATGATAACGGCGGCGATAATAAACCTAACAACAGGACAGCAATTACCGCGGAAACCCCAACAGACCCCAGTGCCGGCTGGCAGACAATTGACCTGATAACCCCGGTTGAGGTCAGCACCGGGGCAAAAATCTGGCTGGCATGGGTTGGGTGTACGAGAACGAGATCACCCACAGAGTTGGAGGGTGTGACCCTGGATGGGGAAGAGCCAAAACCAGCAGCCCGGCCAAGTATTGGGCCGATACACCCAGAATGCCGGCGACGTTTGGCTCTTGCGAGTTAGGGCACAATGGAACCAGTTCCATCTACGCTAACTACACGCCGGGAGGGGGCCCGCCTGATACAGACCCACCGGAGCCGCTTACCGCAACCTGGGATTCGCCTCCGTCCGCTGTTGACTACAGTACTATCACAATGACGGCAAGTGAGGTCACAGACACCAGCGGCGTTCAATACTACTTTGACGAAACCTCCGTCAATCCCGGCGGCACGGACAGTGGCTGGCAGATGAGTCGCACCTACACCGATTACGGCCTGAGTCCGGAAACAGAATATACTTATAAGGTACAGACCCGCGATATGTCCCCAAGTAACAACACCGGCAACTGGTCAACTTCCGAATCAGCTACTACCGACGCCATTACACCTACTACAAGCGCAGACATCAACGGCGACGGCAATGTGGATATATACGATTTGGATTTATTCTCTAAGCAGTGGCTGGATGAGCCGCCCTGTCAAGCTTACCCTGAAGAGTGCGCTGACCTCGACGAGGAAAATGACAATGTTGATTTTGAAGACTTTACATATCTGGCGGACCACTGGGGCCTAAAAGGAGCAGTCGTTACACTTGTAATCAATGAGTTTATGGCATCAAATGACGAGGCTTACGCAGACCCCCAGGGCGAATACGATGACTGGATTGAAATTTACAATGCGTCAGATGTTACTATTGATATTGGGGGTATGTACCTCGAGGACGAGAACAACCGCTGGATGATTCCCGACGACCGACCCGGCGAGACCACAATCGCACCGGATAACTACCTGATAATTTGGGCTGATGGCGATACAGGCGATACGCCGGGGCTGCATGCGAGTTTCAAACTCGATGCCGATGGCGACGAGATTAGCCTCTTCGCCGCCGCCGGCAGCACGTTGATTGATAATGTCGACTTCGAAGACCTTGCCCGCGATGTCTCCCACGGCCGCTATCCCGACGCCTCAGATGACTGGTTTGACATGGATAAGGACCACACCACGCCCTTGAGTTCCAACCTCTTGGGGATGTCCGGAGCCCCCTACTTCTCGCACCCCGGCGGGACGTTCACTGGTTCCTTCGAGTTGGGACTGACCACAGAGTCGCCCACCGCCGATATCTATTACACACTCAACCGCACCGAGCCGGATAATACAAAGACGCATTATACGAGTCCTATTACCATTAGCAAGACTACCTGGGTGCGGGCGCGGGCTTACGAGTCGGGCCGGGCGGCCGGGGCCATTGTCAGCAAAGTCTATATAAAGCTCGATACCGATATGAATGGCTTCAACTCCAATCTGCCGATCGTCCTAATCGATTCGTTCGGCTTGAATATTGACGGCGCAAATCGCGATTTCCACCCGGTTGTCTCGGTCTTCATCGATGCGGATGAAACGACCGGCAGGACCGTTATCACCGATCCCGCAGACTATGCCGGCTATGGCGCTATGCATATCAGAGGCGCCAGCACCACCGGTTATCCAAAGAAACAGTACAGACTTGAAACGCGGGACGAATACGACCGCGACAAAGACGTCTCAATCCTGGGCTTTCCGTCCGAGTCCGACTGGATACTCCACGCTCCCTATTCGGACAAAACCCTGATGCGGAACTACCTGATGTACACCTGGAGCCGAGCCATCGGACGCTATGCCGTGCGGACCCGCTTTGTAGAGGTCTTCATTGACGACGACAACGACGGCATAATTGAATGGAAAAACGGAAATCAATCCGACAGCGATTACCGCGGCGTGTATATCTTTATGGAGAAGATCAAGCGCGGGTCAGATCGCGTCGATATCGCAAAGCTCGAAGTGGGCGACAACAGCGAACCGGATATCACCGGCGGATACATGCTCAAGAAGGACTGGTGGCTAGGAGCGGATTTTGGTTTTACTACCAGCAGGTACGGGGACAAGCTCATATACGAGGATCCGCGGTCTGAGGAACTGACGTCGGCCCATAAGAGCTGGATAAAGACCCACTTCAACGAATTCGAGTCTGCGTTGTCCGGTTCGGGTTTCGGCGACCCGCTGAACGGATACGCCAAGTACATCGACGTCGGCTCCTTTGTCGACCACCATATCCTGGTCGAGACGGCCAAGAACGTTGACGGGTTCGTCCTGAGCACATTTCTGTTCAAGGATCGGGGTGGCAAAATCAATATGGGGCCGATCTGGGACTACAACGGCTCACTCGGCGGCGCAGATTACTTCTGCAACTATGACCCGGCCGGCTGGCTCCACGAATTTAACGAGAATACCTGCTCGGATGTCAGTGGATGTAATAGTCACGGCGAAGGAGGTAAAACTTTCCCGGAAGATAATGGAAATGCATATAACTGGTACGAGCGGCTCTTTGAGGACGGCGAATTTCTGCTGAAATACGCCGACGGGTGGTTCGACCTGCGTGAGAACTTCTTCACCACGGACAATATGCTCGGCGACATCGATAATAGCGCAACGGTGCTCACCGACGGTGGAGCAGGCAGCAGTCCGGTCAACAGGAACTTTACTCGGTGGAATATAGATCAACACACCTGGCCCAACCTCTGGGACAACTGCCACAACAACACCAAGTATATGGACTATGTCAACTGGATGAAATACTGGCTTGGGCTTCGCCTCGATTGGATGGACGGCGCTGTCGACGTCGAATACGGCGCCGCCCCACCGGTCATCCGCGTAAACGGCGCAGCTCAAAATACCGGTGGTCATATTTCATCCACCAACGTAATCTCGATAACCGGCGGCGCCGGCACAATCTGGTACACTACCGACGGAAACGACCCGCGTCTATGGGGTGGAGGAACTGCCCCAAGTGCGACCAACACACCCCTGTCGTTCACGCTGGGCGGCAGCAGGCAGATTAAGGCCCGAATCAAAGACGGCGGCAATTGGAGCGCTCTCAATGAAGCGACCTTTGCTGTCGGCCCGGTTGTTGAAAACCTGCGAATTACCGAGATGATGTATCATCCACAGGACACCGGTGACCCAATAAACGACCCGAACGCAGAATTCATCGAACTCAAAAACATCAGTGGCAGCGCCACAATCAATTTGAATCTGGTCAAATTCACCGACGGAACCGATTTTACATTCTCAGTTATAGACCTCAGCCCAGGCCAGTATATCGTCGTTGCGAAAGACCTGACGGTATTTGCCTCGAAGTACCCGGGTTTCCCCGGCACTGTTGTGGGCCCGTACATCGGCAGACTGAATAACGCCGGCGAAAGGATTGAGCTGCAGGATGCAGTCGGCCAGGTAATTCTTAACTTCGCCTTCAAAGACGGCTGGTACCACATCACAGACGGCAACGGCTTTTCTCTGAACATTATTGACCCCACAAATCCCGACCCTAACAGTTGGGAATACAATGAATACTGGCAGGCCGGCAGCGTTATCAAAGGCACCCCCGGTGCCGATGACACCGGTCATGTCGCTGCTCCCGGAGATATCGTCATTAACGAAGTGATGACACATACCGATACCGCACCTGGCGACTGGATAGAAATGCATAACACAACCGGTTCGAACATCAACATCGGCGGATGGTTCCTCAGCGATGACAAGAATGATTTGATGAAATACGAGATTGCCGCAGACGATCCGAGGGCATTGGTTGGTGTCGGCGAATATGTGGTCTTTGACGCCGTGCACGATTTCGGCAATCCAGCCGACCCGTGCAGCCACACAATATTCGGATTAAGCGAACTGGGCGAAACTGTGTATCTATCTTCGGGCTCAGGCGGTAATCTGACGGGCGGCTACTGCATAAAAGAAGATTTCAAAGCCGCTGAGAATGGCGTTAGCTTTGGACGCTACACCAAGAGCGCACAATCAGGCTACGACGTGGACTTCGTGGCGATGGCGGGTGATTCCAAAGGTTCGGCCGACACCGGAGGAGCAAGAGTCGGCCCAGTCGTAGTCAGCGAGATTATGTACCACCCCCCATCGAACGGCTATGCAGAATACGTCGAGCTGCACAACATCACCGACAGCAACGTGCCGCTCTACGACCCGGCCAACCCCCAGAATACCTGGAAGCTCACGGATGAGGATGAAGATATTGATTATTACTTCCCGCTTGGGAAGAGTATACCGGCCCACGGATATCTGCTGCTCGTAAAGAATCTGACTGCATTCGGCTCCGAGTTCACCGCTGCCGGCGGCGTTCAGGTTGTCGAATGGGTCGCGGGCAGGTTAAGCAACGCCGGCGAGAAGATCGAGATATCTAAACCCGGCAACCCGGAGCCGGACGGCTTTGTCCCGTACATTCGCCTCGACCGCGTGAACTACAGCGATGGCGGCCATCCCGAGAATTTCCACGAACTCCCCGGTGACCCCTGGCCCACCGACCCGGACGGCGGCGGCAAGTCGTTAAGTCGCATAGATGTGGAGAGCTACGGCAACGACCCCGCCAACTGGCAGTCCGCAGCAGCCACGCCGGGATGGTAATGCGAAAGAAGCGGGTTTTTGTCCACATCCCAAGAATTAGAGGCATCGCTGCATACGTTTCTGCCGAATACTGTGGTTCGCCACGTTGTACTCTGATCCTTCTCGGCGGCGGCTGGAGAACTCTTGAGTCAGGGCACCAAAAAAACGTTTTCCTTCTTGACACCCTCATCCCTGCATTGTCTAATTGTAGCCAAAGAGTTACTATATACGGCCAACGACAGATAGTATTGAAGGAGTCTAACATGCGCGGGATAATATTCAGCAAGATTGTTGCGAACAACAAGCAAATCTTCTTCTGCGTCGTGGTAGTTTTGGGTTGGGTCGGTTCATCAGTTTTGGCGGCGGATCCTTCATACTATGCGAAGAAGAGCACATGGCAGGAGACGATGCAGGCTTCGACCGAAGCGTTGATGAAGCTGTTGCAAACCGGAGAAATAGGGATATCTTTGCCTGATTTGGGCGCATCTGATTTCACTGTCACGGCCTGGATAAAAACCGAGTCCGAGGGCGGCGCCATCATCGCCAAGGCCCCTGCGCGAGGTGGCTGGGAGGTCCAGGGTAAAGCGTTCTTCCTTCAAGGAGGCAAGCCGACCTTCGACGTCGGCTGGGTAGGGGCTGTCGAAACCGAGGTACTGGTCAATGATGGGAAATGGCGCCATCTTGCTCTTGCAAAAGCAGATGAAATGGAATTCTACATAGACGGGCGACCGGTTGGCGGCGACGCTCTGGAACTGGGCCCGGATGTCCCGGGCCATGTGCTGAAAATCGGCTATTGTACTGGAAATTTCCCTGAGCCAAGTGGGTTCGAAGGCGAGATAGACGAAGTTCGCATCTACAGAAGGAGGTTGTCGAGCGCCGAGATTAAGGCCGTTTATGACAATGGAAACGCGGTGTCCGACGGTTTGGCGGGCTGGTGGCAATTCGAGGCTGGAGGTGCAGACTCCTCCGGCAACAAAAATCATGGACAAATAGTGCGCGCCGAGAGCACTGACGGGAAGTCTGGAAAAGCTCTTCGTTTCTCCGGGACGAGTCAGGTTACGTTTCCGACTTCCGGCACGGCCGCTGCTCGCAATCGAATCTGGGAGTTAATTGCCCGTGATTTCACCGATGACCAAGACCGCCAACAGATAGAATGGGAACAGCAGGACAACATCTGGGACGAGAGCTGGAAGGCAGACGACCTAACGGTCCTGGGTCGTCGGTATGCAGAGGCTTGCAGGGACATCGGCAAACTCAAGGATAAAGCCGGGCAATTCGCCTCGAATATGGAGACGGCCGAGGACCTGGGAAAGGTCCGAGCGGTCTATCATTTGTCTCGGCGAGCCGGCGAAGCATACGCCGGTGTGGGCGGCAATATCGAAGCGATGGCCGAAGAAATCAACTACCTTCAAGAGAATTACAGCAAGGCTGATGCGAAGTGGGCTAAATACGTACAACAGGTCAACCACCTATCAGGAGTCTGTCGGAAGGCTTTGGCAGAGTTGATAGCCGGCGACAGTGCCGCAATCGAAGAAATCTTGGGGCTTGAAGACCGGCTCGAAGAGGTTCACAATTCCATGCCGCTGAAGCTGCCGTCCGGACCGGCGGGGACGGGACGGTTTGGAGCATATTATGCGAAACTGAAATATAGCCAGGAGTGGGACAGTCTTTGGCGGGTCGGGCCGGATGCCGATGTTGTGGTTCGCTTTGACCAGTTCGGTCACCGTTTCGTCTTCTGGCGCGGGACCAGCTATATACCCTGCTGGGTCACCGATGCCGGCGGCTGGTACACCAATGAGTTCTTCGAGCGTCGCGGCGGCGAACGCAGCGGCACGACGAGCATGGTCGAGCCGATGTCGGACAAACAGGCTCGATATTCCCACGTGCGAATTCTGGAGAGCAACGATGCCAGAGTGGTCGTTCATTGGCGATACGCGCCGGTGGACCTGAAGTATACTCTGGCCTATGTTGACAAGCAGTCCGGCTGGGGCGACTGGGTGGACGAGTATTACACGATCTACCCGGATGCAGTAGGGGTGCGCAAGGCAAAGTTATATACCTCGGCGCCGGGTGACTGGATCGAATACCAGGAAAGCATCGTGATCAATCAGCCGGGCACGCGACCTGAAGACAATATGCATTATGCAGCGGTAACGCTTGCCAACATGCAAGGCCAAAGCCATACCTACTCCTGGGAGCATACTTGGCCGGATAAGTTCGACAAACCTGAAAACGGCAACATCCAGGTTATTAACCTAAAGGGCCGGACCCGTCCCTTCTCGATAGTCAACCCCGAGGGGGCCTCGGTCAGGGCCTATCCGAAGTACGGAGCTAAGACAAAGTTCCACTGCTGGAACCATTGGCCGGTGGCCCAGGAAGAATCGGATACGACTGTGGCCACGACTTTCGACAGACCCTCTCACACGTCGCTTTCGCACATCAAGTGGAAGCCATACGCCGAACAAGATAACTCGAGAACATGGATAATGCTTCATGGTATGACCGATGGCGAAGCCTCCGATTTGGCCAGGCTCGCCAAATCTTGGCTTAACGCCCCCAAGCTCAAGCTCAAAGACACATCTCGGTATGCCAACGAGGGCTATGATCCTACCGAGCGGGCTTATGTTTTGAGTTGTAAGAAAACGGGTGAACCTTCGGCGTTTGAGTTTGTGCTGGAGGCAAGCGAGGATTCTCCGATTGTGAATCCTGCTGTTGTGATTAAGGGCTGGGGCAAAATCGACACCCGGCTGAAACTCGATGGCAAAGCTATTAGACCGGGCAAGGGTTTTCGCTATGGGCATCGCCCGGCTGAACACGGGGACGACCTGATCGTTTGGATCAAGACCGAATCCAACAAACCGACCAGTGTATCCCTTTTGCCGGCTGCGCAGGGCTCTGACACTTAAGCTGTCATGTTGGAACGTCACACGAGTAAAGAAATGAGGACAAACAAATGGGAAGATCATTGTTAGTCGCATGTCTTATAGCGGTGGTGTCGGCAATGTCCACAGTGGCATTTGCCGTAGACAATGGGCCGGCAGCATGGTGGAAGTTTGATGAGGGGCGGGGCAAAATCGCATTGGACAGTATTACCGAAAAAGAGGATCCCATCCAGCGGAACTTCTGGTACCTTCCTGGTGTCCGCGGGACAGGTCTAAAACTCGACGGATTCACCACGCATATCATCCGTAAGGCAAAAGACGCTCCGCGATTGCGAGACTCCTTCACCGTTGAGGCCTGGGTTGCGCCTCAGGCGTATCCGTACAATTGGTGTGCGATAGTCAACCAGGAAAGAGACCACAGGGCGGGGTACTTCTTTGGGATCGACGATTTCGGGCGGGTCGGCTTACATCTGGCGATTGACGGCAAATGGCGCGAGTGTTCATCGCAACAAACGATACCCTTCATGACGAAATGGTCCCATATCGCGGGCACGTTCAGCGAGGAAAAGGGGATCACCATCTACATTGACGGGAAAGCCGCCGCCGAGTTGTCCGCCAAAGGCGGATTCATTCCCGCACGCGATGTGGACCTTCAAATCGGACGAAATCACAAGAAGACCAGGATGAATCCCGAAGCACTGGTTAGGCGGGGCGTCAATTTCCCCACCTCGTACTCCTTTGACGGCATCATAGATGAGCTGAAAATCTATGACCGTGCCCTCTCAGCCGAGGAGATAAGGCAATCATACCGCAGCAATATCCCGAAGGCCGCCCCTGCGCTGAAATGGCGAAAACTGCCCGAGCTGCCCAAAGGTTCGGGCAAATTCGGAGCAGCCTACTGCAGGTTGAAATTCTATCCGGAGTGGGACAACCTGTGGCGGGTAGGCGATCATCCGGACATAGTGGTCAATTTCGACGGCAATCCGTACCAGATGGTTTTCTGGCGAGGCACCAACTACAATATGAATCTCGTCACTGAAAACGGCAAATGGGTCGCCGACCAGAGTGCCGAAGGCGGCGGTGGCGATGTCATCGGCTGCTGTGAGCACATGTCCGACAAGCAGTGTCGTTATGCCCACGTGCGACTTGTCGAAAGCCACGACGCCCGCGTTGTGGTGCACTGGCGCTACGCCGTGTGTGACGTTCGGTACAAGATCGCCAATATGGCCGATGGCTGGGGCGCCTGGGCGGATGAATACTACTACATCTACCCGGACGGCGTGGCAGTGCGTGCCTTCAAGGTTTATGGCTTGGGGGGATGCAGCATTACCGAACCGGCCTCTCTGAACAATCCCGGTGAGCGGGCTGAGGACAACCTTCACGTCGAAGCGGTCATTACCGCCAATATGCAAGGCCAGATTGGAAGGCACAGCTACGACCCATGGCCCAACGACGGAAGTGTCGCCGCTCCCTTCGATAACGCGGTGCCGAATGCCAATATTTCCGTAGTTAACTTCAAGTCAAAGAGCAAGCCGTTCTACATCTACGAACCCGGCACGCGGATCATCCCGTACGGTGGGGGACTCCGGGAAGTACGTGACTACTCAAAGTTCCCTACCTGGAACCACTGGCCGGTTGGACAGGCCCCTTCAGACGGGCGATATGCCTTTGCCGCCGATAGGGTCTCCAGTTCGGCAGTAACATCACCCGAACCTCCAATGACCAGGACCGAAGGCGGCGTGGCCGGCAGATTCATTATGGGCCTAACCAACAAGCCCGTTGAGCAACTCTCACCAATTGCCCGTTCTTGGCTTCAGGCGCCCGAAATCAGAGTCTCTGGCGGAGCCTTCGCCAGCTTAGGATACAGCCGGGACCAGCGTGCCTTTGTCCTGGCTGCTAATAGACCCGGCAGCGATGCGAGACTTGATCTGGAGGTTGCAGCTACCGAGGAGTCACCCGTTGTCAATCCTGTATTTGTTATCAAGAACTGGGGCCGAGACGGCGTCCGGATAGGGATCGACGGCAGGAAAATCAAGCCCGGAAAGAACTTCCGCTTCGGCCACTATCATCAGCTAAACGGCAGCGATCTGATTGTATGGATCAAAAAGGAAGCTGCCAAACCGATTACTATTTCGCTATCCCCAACGCCTGTTAAGGATTGACAGGCGTGTAATAACAGGACCAACAAGGAAAGGGTAAGGCAGATGCTCTTAGCAAAAACTGCAATTGAGGCGGTCGATCTGACAATCATTGTCGTTTACCTTATCGGAATAATGGCCGTTGGTATCTGGGCCGGCTACAGGAAAAAAACTTCGAGTACACAGTTCTTTCTCGCAGGAAGGTCGCTGAAATGGCCCATGATAGGCGCCGCCTTGTTCACCGCAAACATATCCACCATCCACCTCGTAGGCCTTTCCGCCTCAGGATTCAGTGAGGGCATTGTCGTCGGCAACTTCGAATGGATGGCGTCGTTCTGCCTGATTGTGCTGGGCCTGATATTCGTGCCGTTCTACCTTCGTACGAAGATAACGACATTGCCTGAGTTTCTCGAACGACGATACAGTACTACCTGCCGAATGATCATGGCGTTCATCGCCATCTGGTCTGCCCTTCTGCTCCATATCGGCGTCAGTCTTTACGCCGGCGCAAAGGTCTTCGATTACTTCTTCGGAATCCCGGTCATCTATTCCATCGTTATCATCGCAGTGGTCACGGCAATCTACACGATCTTAGGTGGTCTGCGAGCCATCGTCGTCACAGACACTATCCAGGCCGTGCTCCTGCTTGGCGGCTGTGTTCTTCTGACGGTTTTTGCTTTTGCAAAACTCCCCGACGCAGGAATCCACTCTTTTGCCGATTTCAAGGAAGCCGTCAAGCCGGAGCAACTAAGCATGACCCACGCGATTAGAGATGCCAACGGCAATTTCAATCAGTATTCCTGGCTTACGTTGATGATAGGCTATCACGTTCTGGGCATCTGGTATTGGTGCACCGACCAGACAATTGTGCAGAAGACGCTCGGTGCAAAAGATATGCGGAACGGCCAACTCGGCGCGGTATTCGCCGGCTGGCTTAAGATTCTGCCGCTGTTCTTCATGGTCCTTCCCGGCGTGGTGGCCTATGTCCTCTTCAAGGACAAGATTGGTGGTGACCCGAACAACACTCTGACAGTCATGATAGACGAGCTCCTGCCGACAGGGGTCAAAGGTCTGTTTGCCGCCGGTCTGCTGGCGGCGGTGATGAGTACGGTCGAAGCCGCCCTCAATAGCACCGCTACCGTTACCGCCGAAGATATTGTCCGGCACATTCGCCCACAAACAAAAGACGCCGCGCTCGTGCTCATCGGGCGAATCACAGCCTGCGTCGTCATCGTGCTGGCGATGCTCTGGTCACCTTATTGCGAGAAATTCAGAAACATCTTCGTGGTAATCAACAAGGTGCCGATGATGTTTGCCCCGGCGATTACGACTGTGTTCGTTTTGGGTGTATTCTGGAAACGCGGCACCAAGCAGGCTGCCCTGGCCACGTTCATCGCCGGTTTGGCCGTCGGGCTGCCATACTTCCTAATCGACATGCCGCACAGCATGGCCGCTGTGGACATCCAATCCGCCATAGATGCGGTGCGAGTGGCGCCCGAAAGAATCGTCGATGGGATCGTCGCAGATTACGGGGTCATCACCGACGGCTGGGGCATTCCTTACATGATGGCGGGTCTGATTCTGCTGTGCATGTGCATTGGAATTTACGTAGTCGTGAGCCTTGCAACGCCTGCTCCTACCGATGAAGAACTTGAGAGAATGGGCTGGAAGCCTCCGCTCAAGGCCATTACAAGCACTAAGATCACCGGCATTACCGACCCGCGCATTGCCGCCGGCTTGTTGTTCGTCGTGATGATAATTCTGTACTACTTGCTGCGCTAAAGCAAGACCCCAATTGACCGGGTTTCTTGCAAAAACAAGCGTTAAAGATAGCTAAAGTGTCATAATGAGGAGCATGATATGCCTGACGTTGTCTGTCTGGGTCAGTTCACAGCCGACGTCGTGGTGGCCTCAGCGGAGGTGCAATATGTTCGAGGATGATGGTTAATTCAACCACAGATTCCCTATGGGATAAATTCACATGTTTCGCGGAGTTTTTTAACGAGATACGCTTCACGAACCAATAATCACGAATCCGGCGGGATTTTTTCAGTATTTTAAAGGCTGAGAAAAATCCTTTTTTTGCAATTTTATTACATATCTTGAATGATTGTTTTGAAAGGATTAAGGGCTTCATGGCTTGGATTCCAAGCCCCTTGTTTAGAAGCTAAGCCGATATTTGAACCAACGTATTTGTTTTTTCCTGCTAAGAAACAGTGAAGCCTGTTCTTATGTAGTCGCGGCAGTTTTTCTCCAATGGTTTTTGTACATTCCAAAAATTCATCGACGCAAGTCATTACTGGGTCTTCCTCTACCGTCAAGAGACAGAGATCTTCCAGAGTTCCATGATCATTTTCAGGGCCTGGGAAAATCATGAAAGCGGTTCTTGGAATACCTTGTGAGACATAGTCAAAGGGTTTTTCAGGAACTGGTAATTTTGCACGATTCATGCAATCCTGTACACTTTTAATGGCAGACTCTGTATTGGTTTCTGCATCTCGGGCAATAACTAATGTTTCTACTTCGTCAAACTTCTCTTGATGTGTAAGAAGTAAAACGTAATTTGGCAACTCATTGTTACCGCCGAAATTCATTACCTGAACATCTTTTTGGGGACGATATGCGCTACTCGCCCATACGAGAAATAACTCAGCATCTTTGCCCTCTGCAAGTATAAGTTTTGTTTTTTCTATTTTCTCAGGGGATTTCATGTTTATCTTAATTCTAAATTGGTTCTTATAGCCGTGCCTACCATATCATAGTTCGAGAGCTTGGCTGAAATTTCTTCGGCTTTTCTGTCCAGACGGATGTGTCTGAAGTCTTCGGGTATTTCGGAGAGACCTTCGTGTGCTGCCTGAACACATTCGTAGCTATGAGTTGTAGTGATGAGCTGGCAATTATACTTCCGAAGGGTTTTGCCAATAGCTTCCCATATTTTGGGCAAACCTGTATAGTGAAGGCCGTTTTCAATTTCATCGAGGAAAACGCAACCTCCTTGAGAACTTGCTACATGGAGTATCAAATTCAAGAGTTTCTCCATGCCCTCACCCATCAAGTGAATTTCTCGAGTGCGAGAAGTTCCTTTAAGTTTGCCATGTACGAAGGAGGCTGGTCCTTCTGTTACGATTGTTAAAGAATCAAGACGCGGTTCAATAATCCTAAGGAATTTCGTAATTTCATTTTCACGACCCTCTTTTACGAAGTTGCTGAACCTATTAGTTGTTTCTCGTGAGGAAATATGCTTTTTAGATGCTAAAAAAGCAGCCGGAGGAGGAATTTTGCGTGTTTTATACTCTTCTATATGCAAATATGGCTGGTTCTTATGATCAATGCTGAGGTGAGATAAACCTATTTTGCAATCCTGCATATTGGTGTATTCAATATCCAAAGAAAAGGTAGTGGATGGTTCTTCATCTGTCGGAATCTGATGATCTCCAGGTGGCTGGGATGGTGTGACGTCTGGGGGCACAAAGTTTCGATTGAGGGTGAACTTTGCGCTTTCTGTCTCTCCGTCTAAAGTTGCGGAAATAATTATTTCTTGATCCATATCGTAATTATGAAAGATTGGTGACCACATCGAATGGGGTTCAGGAGCAACTCCCTCGATTCCGCGCCATCCATACTGTCGCAAAATCATATCAGCACGCTGGCGATCAAAAAATAGAAAAAGAGCCTCAAGTAAAGCTGTTTTCCCGACATTATTTCTGCCTGAGATCAATGTTATTTGGCCAAGTTCGGGGATTATTAGGCTCTTAAAACACTTGAAGTTTTTAATTACAACCTCTGTAATCATTTCTAAGCACCTTATAGGTTAAAAGTTATTTTATAATTTGTCGACTCCGAGAAATTCTCAGCGAGACCAGAACAAATCTTGTCGAATTTGAGAGAGTTTGTCAAATCTATTTCTAAGATATTTACTTCTCACTAATTTCTTTTTTTACTTGGTTCAACAGGTTTATTGCTTCTATCGGCGTCAGATTATTTATATCAATTGAACTGAGTTTTTCGAGGACGGATTTATGTTTTTGGACAAAGAGAGAGTCTTTGTCAGGTTGTTTTGTTTTGTGTTTTGCCAGGTGTGA
>JAUWPZ010000017.1 GCA_030611315.1 Sedimentisphaerales bacterium | reverse complement strand
GAAGGACCGAGATGTTCTGTTGACTTTTTATGACTTCCCGGCCGAGCATTGGGCTCACATTCGCACGACGAACCCGATTGAATCGACGTTCGCGACTGTGAGGTTGCGCACGCGTCGGACGAAGGGGTGCGGCAGCCGGATGGCCTGTTTGACGATGGTCTTCAAGCTGACGCAGTGTGCCCAGAGGCACTGGCGTCGGCTGAATGGAAAAGAACTGATAGCCGAGGTTATTGAAGGAATCAAGTTTGTAAATGGTATCAAGGAGAACGCCGCTTGAATCACGACCGTCCCAATAGCAACGGATGTAAGGAAAATGGACTATGAGGCATGGTAAGTGTCCTGTCAACAACTTCAGTTGTCAGTTCAATGCATTTTTGGCCCATGCCAAAGTTGATCAGGGTGAGTTTCACTATCTGCGTCGTACGTGTCTAACCATGTGGCTTGCCAATGGCTTATCTGAATATGATGTCATGAATCCGGCGGGTCACGCTGCGTTTGAAACAACTCGGCGATTTTACCTGGCAGTCCGAGAAGATTTGTTGCAGCGTGCTCGATCAGCCAGTGCTGAGGCAATAAGTGGCGATTTTGTTGCGCATTTGTTGCGCACCCCACTTAGGGACTAAAATAGACTTGACAGTATGTGTACTAAGTTGCTATATTGCAACGGCTTAAACAGTGAAGCGCCTGTAGCTCAATTGGATAGAGCATCGGTCTACGGAACCGAAGGTTAGAGGTTCGAATCCTCTCAGGCGTGGTAAAAACCGCGTTTTTAATATCGTTATCGCAGGCGACTTTGCACTACGTTGCATAGTTTTGAATGGAAAAACTGTAAAAAAAACTGTAAAGTCTGCAAACGGTTTTCCTGGGTGTGAAATTATTTTCTGGCAAGCAAACTCCCTCATGTCATGCTGAGCGCAGCAATGCGAAGCGAAGCATCTGGCCATAGAATGAGATGTTACTGACCGAGCAAAGGAAACTCTTAGTTCGCAAGTCAGATTTTTCGCTGTCGCTCAGAATGACAAATGAGTGTAAGGCATTACTATGAATAGGGTTACGATATGCCAGAAAATAATTTCGCACCCGTTTTCCTTGTCCTTTTTTGGTGTTGTCAGTTGAATTACGACAGGCTATTGTTAAAATGGTGAAATGATATTTGCGGGCGGGGTCAGCCATTGTCTTAGTAAGTTGCTGTAATCTTATAATTCATTTTCAGCCGGCATTAATATTGATTAACACGCTCACGGTCTTGCCAGCCCTGGCAAACAATCGTGCCGGAAGCCTCGGTTTCGTTTTTGGTTACCATTTCCGACACAGCAGCGGATAGTTTGAAACCGTCGTCAATACACTCGCGGTAAGGACACTTTAATTCAAAAAAAGCCTTACTGTCGGGCCCATACTCCTCTTGTTTTGGGGATGGACTATCCTTCTCTTCCTCATAATCCTCGAAGCTCATATCTATCTTTAAGCGTGATAATTGGGGGAATCTCTTTTTTAGTGTTTCTGCACGACTGTAAGCATCCTGTCGGCGGCTTTTCTGCCGTTCATAAATGTCGGGTTTCTTTTTTCTCATTGAAACAATCTCTGTTGTTAAAAACATCTACTTGTCAAGTCGGGTAGATTTTACTCCGTGCTTTTCCAAAACACAAAGAAAAAGTATTTATTTCTCTTGCAATCCATCCAGATTTAGTGATAATTTAGATATGGAACACTTAGAATCCATTCTGTTGAATAATCCAAGAAATCCGGCCGGGGCAGCACTTTCGGTAACGAAGTGCGCGCCTTCTTTGGGTCGCTCTTACGAACGCGCCATTAACCCCCGCCCACCTTTTTTTAGTGAGGTGATGTTATGAGAATTTACAAACCAACATACACAAAACCATTGCCCGAAGGGGCGAAAAAACTCCGGTGAAAAAGTGGTAACGTTGCCAGGTACAGAGATAAGCGGGGACGGTTACAGGAAAACAAACTCACAAAGTCCGGCGATAAGATTCTGAGGGCGCCTGGCTGCTTTGCAGGAGGTCAGGGCGTTGTCGTTCGCAGAGGCTCCGAGCGATTTCTTGAAGCATGTGTTTCAGTGGGGCGTCCAAATCTCAGCACGTTGGAAATTCTCTTGAGGAGTGAGTGGAGATCAAATGGCTTGACAATGTAGTCAGAAGCTCCGTTTTGCAGAGCATCAGTAACATGTTTCTTGCCGGACAGGGCCGTGAGCACCACGACTGGAATCCGCCTCGTCTCCTTTATGGCCTTAAGGCTTGCGAGTGTTGTAGGCCCGTCCATCTTTGGCATTAGATTGTCCAACAGAATCAAATCCGGTTTTTCAATCCTCGCCAGAGCGAGACCGTCCCAGCCGTTGACCGCCGTCATCACTTCGTAGCCGTGGCCTTGAAGGGCCTTGCTCAGAAGCGTAACTATGTCGGTTTCATCATCGATAATCAGAATTCGTCGCTTGTTCATTTGCCGGGCCCCTTTGCCAACTTTCGGCCTATCTCATTTGCTGGAGAAAGCATACTGCAATCCAATCACATCGGCCGTTCCTGTACCGTCATTTCCTTATTGCTGTTTGTTCGAGCTGGTTTTCCAATCTGTTGAAAATGTCCTTGATTCTGACAACTACTTCCTCCGGGTCCGCCGATTTTGAGACGAAACCGTCGGCGCCGAGCTGAGTTGCCTTTTCTTCCGCTCGCTCGGGCGGGAGGGCGGAGAAGAATACTATAGGAATTGACCTTGCACATACAGATTCTCTTAGGTCTTGAAGGACACTGTAGCCATTTTTGCCGGGCATCTTAATATCAAGAACAATCAAATCCGGTTTTTCCAGGTGCGCAAGCTCTATGGCCCGGGCGCCATCGTGAGCAGCTATTACCTGATAGCCATTTGCCCTCAGCCTCATTCCGAGAATCATGACTACTCCCGGCTCATCATCGGCTATCAGTATCTTCTTTGCGGGGTTCACGGTAAATTCCGCCCTGAGTTAGTGTATGGTTTCCGTGCCAGTTCCGTCATTGAGAAGACTCCGGGTGCCGGGGCGTTTCTTGCTTCTCTTTGTCGGTAGTCAATCCAAGCGCCGCTGCCACCTTTTCTTTGTCTGACAAATCGCCAACAACCCTTCTCTCTGGTGGAGGTGCAGCCTTTATTAGCGTAGGTGTGGCCAAAATGTTATCATTCTCAGCCCGCTGTGGATGATCGAGAACATTTATGACTTCGAGAGAGTACCGACCTCTAAACGCTTCATTCAAGAGCGATTTCACACTCCAGGCGCCAGCTGCCGAATTCGTTGTTTCGCCTGAAATATAGAGGTAAAGCCTGAATTCATACATAGCTGGCCTCTTCAGCTTCCTCAGGTTGCCCCAAAATAAGCTTCGTAAGCGTGACAATCAGGTCGGCGCCGATGGGCTTTTTGAGAACCTCGAAGCTCAACATTTCCTTCTGAGCGATTTTCAGTTCGTCAAGAAACTCTTTATGAAAAGCTGTGAAGATGTAAATGGGGACCTTTTTGTCGGTCTTGCGTATTTGGCGCAGGGTCTCGATACCGTTCATTCCCGGCATCTTGAGGTCAAGAAAGATCAGGTCGTACTCGGCATCATTCTTCATCTGAAGGCCTTTCTCGCCTGATTCAGCCGTATCCACCTCGAATCCGGTATCTTTAAGCGCCAAGATAAACGACATCCTTGCGGCTTTCTCATCGTCAATTACCAAGATACGTTCACTCATTTTTCAGCTTCTTCTCGCAGAGCGGTTAACCCAAGCGCCAATAACACCGTTTCGGCGTCCGACAAATCACCGACAATTGTTCTCGCCGGCTCAGGGGAGACTTTTTTTAATGCAGGTGTGGCCAAAATCTCATCTTTCTCAGCCAGTGCCGGATTGTCAATTATATCGATGATGTCAAGATGGTAGTAGCCGTCAAGCGCATCTTCCAAAAGCCTTACCAATTCCTCGATGACATCTATCGACTTCGGCGTTCGGCCTATAATGTAAAGTCTAAATTCGTACACGGTCATCTCCTCAATACGCTCCTGCCCCTTTAAGAACAGCCTTTGTTATCATAACAAGGTCCTGACTCTCGATGGGCTTTTGCATGACTTCAAACTCGTAGTCTTCTTCAGCGGCTATTCTGAGCTGGTCTATAAACTCTTTATGAAAG
Source organism: Sedimentisphaerales bacterium (assembly GCA_030611315.1). Taxonomy (GTDB): domain Bacteria; phylum Planctomycetota; class Phycisphaerae; order Sedimentisphaerales; family Anaerobacaceae; genus JAUWPZ01. The sequence continues at coordinate 33,790 of JAUWPZ010000017.1, read as the reverse complement.
GCCGTTACAATGTAAATAGGCATTTTGTATCCGTTGTCTCGCAGCCTGATCAGCGTTTCGACACCGTTTATCCCCGGCATTTTGAGGTCGAGGAATATCAAGTCATACTCAGTGTTGGACGCCTTATCGATGCCGGCCTCGCCGGATTCTGCCGTATCGACCTGGCAGTCTGCATCCTCAAGTGCCAGCGCAAACGATTTTCTTATCGCTAAATCGTCGTCGATTACGAGTATTCGCTTCCTCATCTTGTCTGCTCCTTTCTATTGGCAATAAAATTGTGAACTTCGTCCCCACTCCGGGTTCGCTCTGGCAGGTGATTTTTCCTCCATGTGTCTTGACTATGCCCTGAGATACAGAGAGTCCCAGGCCTGTTCCCTGCCCAACCGGCTTGGTTGTGAAAAACGGAACAAAGATTGATTTGAGAGAATCCTCAGAAATTCCGCAGCCGGTATCCGCAATTGTCATCCGAACATATTCACCTTCTCTGCCGATATCAACATTAAGCTCCTTCTTCTCGCTCCCTTCCAAAGCATCGAGGGTATTGGTGGTGAGATTCAGGATTAGTTGCTGTACGCTGTTTGGTTTCATCCAGATTTTGGGGGTGTCTTCCGCAATATGCTGAGTTACCAGAATCCTTTGTTTCTCAATGCGATATGACAATAATCTGAGGACCCGACCAAGGATTTCGGCCAGACTCTCTTTCTGATATGCTTTATCATCATCCTGCTCGGTATGTGAAAACGTTAAGAGGTTCTGAACAATCTTAGTACAGCGTTTCGCTTCGTGCTCGATATCCTGCAGCACCGTATATCGCCGGTCTTCCTCGGAAGTGTGTTTTATGCAATGTGCGGTAAAGTTCAATATCCCCATCATTGGATTGTTCAGCTCGTGGGCTGTGCCCGCAACCAAGGTGCCTATGGCGCTCATCTTCTCTGTTTGCGCCAGAACCATGGACTGCTTTTCCAAACGTTTGTAGGCTTCCTGGAGATTCTCCTGAGCCTTCTTGTGTTCGGCGATTTCATCTCTGAGTTGTTGATTAGTCTTTCTAAGCTGTTCGGTGCGCTCCTCCACGAGTTCTCCAAGGTGCTCGCGGGATTTCCTCAATTCTTCCTGCACTCGCTTGCGCTCTATGGCGTAGAGAATAGAGCGTTTCAACAAGTTGCTGTCTATGTGACCTTTGACCAGATAGTCCTGCGCACCTTTGCGGACGGCCTCGACTGCGAGCTTTTCATCACCAAGCCCGGTCAGAACCACAACGGGCACTTGCGGCGCCTGGGTGTGCACTTTGGTGAATGTATCCAAGTCATGGGAATCCGGCAGCGTGAGGTCCAACAAGACAATATCGATCCCGCCCTCGGCTAAGCGCTTCAGGCCCGCCGAGAGCTGCTCGGCACATTCTAATTGGACATCGATATGAGAACCATTTGCCTCAGCCAACATCTTCTGTGTGTGTCGAGTAGCGAAGACGCTGTCCTCAATTAACAGAACTTTGATAGGTTTCTCGCCCACGCAGCTAACCTCCACAAGGCTGAAGAATACCGTTCAGCCGGTCCAATAACTCTTTATGACCAACGATTTCTTCTTCATTCAGCAGTTTCCGGCAGGCCTCCACACTTTCGGAAAGCAAGGAGACAACCTCAGCAGTAATCACAAATCTCTCATCGCCGAGCTTATAGAAGATCTTCTCCAAGGCTCCGGTAACTTTTTCCAGGCCGTCAAGACCAACGCTCCGCGAAGAACTCCTAATAATATGCGCGCACCGGAAGAGACGGCGGAAGGCCGAATGTTGATCCGGGACTGTATCTTGAGACAATTCGAAGGGCTTATTGGAAGAACAAATGGTTTCATTGCTCGTTTCTGGTTCTTGACTCAAGACAGATAGATGCTGTCTCATCTCGTCAATGAGAGTATGTGTCTCTTCGTAGAAGATGTCCATTAGCTCTCCATTGTTGGTTACGTTTTCTATTATTGCTTCCTTATCATACCGAGGCCTTATTCGGCCCAGTTCCCCAGTGCCTTGATTATGTCGTTAACAGCCTTTGGCGCCAGGATGAAGGCAAGGTGGCCTCGATATATCTTCTCTCTCACGATAAATTCACTTTCCACGATTACACCGTGCTTTTGCTCCAACGACAAGCGAGCCAGGGTCTCGTCCAAAATGGCGCCCATCATATCATACGTAAATCCAGGGACGGAATAGCCAATCGCCATTTTCAGCCCTTCGGCCAGTACCCGCACGTAGGACCCAATTACGATGTTTCCCAACTCCTTCAATGCTGATATTCCCATCTCGTCGAGGCCCTCAATCTGTTCGACCTTCTGACCGGTAAGAATATTGACCAACCTCAGAGATTCAGAAGAGGAAAACAGCAGAAGAATGCTCCCTGGGACTTGGCCGCTTACCGTGAAATAGACCGTGGTCATGGCCTTCTCCGCCCCTCCTAAGAGCTCCGGAATCTCTTCGAGGGCCTCCACCATAATGTTGGGTACTGTGATATCCACTTTTCTGTCCAACATGGCTGATAGACTTGTGGCTGCATTACCTGTAGCTATCGAGCTGATTTCTCTAAATGCATCTAATCGGATTTTATCAAAATCAACCAATGTCACGGCGAAATCTCCTTCTATAGCAGCGAACCGACATCCATAACCAGGGCCGGCTTTCCCGTGCCCAGGATGGTTGCACCGGAGGCGCCTTTGATTTCTTTTAAGAACCCTGTCAAAGGCTTTATCACAACCTCTTGTTGACCTAAGAAACTATCCACTACTAAACCCGCTTTCTTTGCTCCGCCCTCAACCACAACCACTGGGATCGCAGGGCCGTTTGGAACGTCCGCGACCGGGGACCGCAATTTCGAAGAGTCAAAGCCGAATTTCCCCCTCAATCTGACCAAGGGAAGCACCGTATCTCTATAAGAAATCACCTCGCGGTGCTCTATCGTCTTAATCTGTGGTTGTGAAACCTTTATCGTCTCCGCTATGTAAGATAACGGGATACAGTACGTCTGGTCCGCAATGCCTACGAGCATGGCCTGGGCTATAGCTATAGTCAGAGGCAGTTTGATAGAGAAGGTGGCGCCCTCATTCGGCCTGGTATCTATGTCTAATGTTCCTCCGAGTGATTCGGCCTTGATTTTCGATGCGTTCAGCCCCACACCTCTGCCCGCTGCCTCAGTGACTTTTTTGGCCCCGCTATAGCCGGGGCGAGTGATAAGCGTTACTATTTCTTTCGGACTGAGAGCGGAGAGTTCTTTGGCTGTGATGATTCCTGTCTGGAGGGCAACTTTCTTTATTTCTTCGACATCCATACCACGGCCATCATCGGAGAGCTCCAGAACTACAAAATTCCTCTCTCTTCTGGCTGAGAGCCTTATCTTTCCCCTTCTGGGTTTTTTCAGCCTTTCTCTTTCCTGCGGCTCTTCAATACCATGAGTAACTGCATTCTTCAAGAGATGGAGCAATGGTTCGTTTATCTCATCTTGAATACTGCGATCCAGACCTATATGGCCTCCTTCAATGACGAAATCCACCTCTTTCTTCTGGTTGACTGCCATGTCTCTGACCATCCTGGGATAAGGAGTAAAGATATACTCCAAGGGTACGAGCCTGACCTGCATCATCTGGTCCTGGAGCTGAGAAGTCAGCCTGGAGAGCTGGGCCACAGTCTCTTTTAGGGCACTATCGGCTATTGTTTGAACTATCTGGGAGAGCCTGATTCTATTTATGGCCAATTCTCCGGTCAGGTCCATGAGGTTATCGAGTTGAGTTAAAGGGACCCGCACCGTCTGGAGTTCGCCGAGAGAAGAAGCTGAGTTGTCAATATTATCCAGCTTTAGCTCCGGTCTTTCTTTGTCCACAGGTTTTCTCTTCTCTTTTGGGACCGCGGAGGCAATCTCTTCAAATCTCTCCACTAACGCAGCCACTTCTACCTTCTCTGCCTTTCCTTTTGCCCTCTCTTCAATTAACTCGCCCAGGGTGTCCATGGATTTGAACAGTAAGTCCACGATATCTTTTTCCAGCTTCGCCCCTCCGCTCCTCAATAATGCCAGGGTGGTTTCCATGGAATGGGTGAGTTTTGCAATTCCCTCATATCCCATACTCTGGGCCATGCTCTTTAAGGTGTGGCTTTGGCGAAACAGCTCATTGAGCAAGGCTGTATTCGCCGGTTCCTTCTCAAGGTCAACCAGGACATTGTTTAATGAGTTCAGTATCTCCCGTGCTTCACTCAGAAACAGTTGTTTATACTCTGATATTTTCATTACTAATCTCTACTTTACCGCTGACTGTTTTGGCAATCTCATCAGCTATCCGTTCTAATGGAACGATTTTATCAACCACACCTGCCTGGACGGCTGCCTTGGGCATGCCATAGACAACTGCGGAAGACTCATGCTCTGCGATTGTGTAGCCACCATATTTCCTGATAGCCCGCAGACCTTCTGTCCCGTCATTTCCCATACCTGTTAAGACCACTCCAACTGCGCTCCTGCCGTAGATGGGCGCCAGGGAAATCATAGGCTCATCAGCCACGGCATAATGAAAGTTCTTCTCTTTTGCATGAGGGACCAGCTCAATCGCTTCACCATTATCTCGGCTTGACGCAATCCTGCAGTGAAAGCCTGATGGCGCAATCAGGACTCTTCCCTGTTGGACAGGCTCGGAGTCCTCTGCAACTTTGACGTTAAGCTCCGATTCCCAATCAAGCCTTTTAGCAAGGGAGGGGATGAATTCAGCAGGTATATGCTGAACAACCAGCACCGCCGCCGGCAGATCGGCCGGCAGCCGTGGGATTATCCGGCTTAAGGCCCGGGGACCGCCGGATGAGCCGGCAATCGCCACTATTCTATTTGTGCTTGTAGCGACAGGTTTTTGTACCTTCTCTTTGGCTTTTTTCACGGTTACTGGGGTTAGCTTGTTTACATCTACCTGCGAGGCAAGCTTTATCTGCGATATTAGCTCTTGTTCTATTTCCCCCATATTCCCAGATATCGACCCCTTGGGTTTACGTACGAAACCTGCAGCGCCATATTCCAGGGCCTTTATGGTCTCTTCACCTAAGAATTCGCTAAAGCCGGTAACCATCACGACGGGGGTGGGAAACTTTTCCATGATATAGCCGAGACAGGTAAGGCCGTCTATCTCAGGCAGCTCAATATCCAAAGTAACTACATCGGGCCTTAGTTTTTCTACGGCTCGTAAAGCCTCCACACCATCTTTGGCGGTCTTTATGACCTTGCACTGGGGGTCGGACTCGATTGCTTTGGTGAGCATCTTTCGCATAAACGCCGAATCATCTACCACCAAAACCCGTATCTTCTTAGTCTTAGTCATGGTTATTTCCAACTAATACCTTTTCTCGCCGGTGTTGACGGTCTTTACTACTACAGAACCATCCGAAGTATCAAATAGCACGCTGCGGCCAATATGTTCGCCCACGTCTTCAGCGATGATTTCAATATTACGCCTTTCTAATTCTTCCCTCACTGCCGAGATATTTCTCTTGCCTACATCCATGGTGCTGTCGGAGGAGATTATCTCTGAGAACATATTTGCTCCCCCAAATATCTTGGCCCTTACATGTTGAATACGGGCGCCTTGCTTTTGCATCCGGTCTATCATCATGCCTATGGCGGCATCTGTATATCTGGCAGGACAGGACTTATCGAACGCCTCTTCTATATAAGGCAGCATGATATGAGCCAGGCCTCCTATCGAGGTATTTCTGTCATACAGCGTTACTGCCATACATGAACCTACTCCAAGCGCCCTAAGGAGCAGGGGCGATTCCGCAACCGTTATTTCACCCATTCCAACCGTTAACTCCATGGTCTCCGGGCCAACTGACGTTTGAGTCTTTGCGTTCAAGGTTAAACACCCTTCAATACACTTTCGACCACTCCCGCTATATTGGATGGCTGAAAGGGTTTTACTATGAAGTCTCTGGCTCCGACCTGAATACATTCTTCGACCACGTCCTGCTGCCCCATAGCGCTGACCATTACCACCTTGGCCTTGGGGTCCGTTCTTACCATCTCCTTCAGGGCGGAGATGGCGTCTGTTCCTTCAATCTCAGGCATAATAATGTCTAAGGTTACCAGGTCCGGCCTGAGCCTCTCATAGAGCTCCACAGCTTCCTCGGCATTCTCGGCCTCTCCGACAATTTGGTGTCCCTCCTCAACAAGGATGTCGGAGAGCATCTTGCGCGTAAACTTGGAATCATCGACTATCATGATATCAGCCATGTGTTTACCTCCACTCACTCATTTTGCCGTTGGTACATTCGCCTTGGTCAGCTCTTCGACCTCATGGTCGGCTAAGAGCTTCTCCAAATCCAGGATGATAATGAGCCTATTGTCCAATTTGCCGACTCCCTTGATGTAGTCTTTTTTGACTTCGGTCTGAATCAGCTCCGGCGCCGGCTCGATATTCGCAGACGGTATCTTCAACACCTCCGGGACTTCGTCCACCAACATTCCTACTGTTTGTTCCTTTATCTCTGTAACTACAATCCTGGCACTTTCGCCAAGGTCCTGTCGGGGGGCAAGGCCAAACTGCTTAGCCAAATCTATCACCGCTATGACCTGGCCTCTCAAGTTTGTCACGCCGTGGATAAACGAAGGGGCATCCGGTATATGAGTAATTTCCGCCATCCTGATTATCTCCTTCACCGAGCCAATATCAACACCAAACTCCTCGTCCCTGAGCCGGAAATTGACCAACTGAATCATGGGGCCCTTGGTTTCTTTGACTTGCTCAGTCATTGTTGTGCCTCACTTCTGAATAACCCGAACCAACCGCGACCTCTTCCTGGGCTCCAGGCGGCTCTGACTGCGCCATTTTCTCCATTCTCTTTCTGGCTTCAGCAAGCCTCTTGGCCATCGGTTTGGCCGGTCGAGGCCTTGGAACTCGAGATTTAGGCGTTACTACTGTTGCTTCTTCACCAGTCTTGAACTCCGACACCATGCCATTTAGCTCTATCCCCATCTCGGCAAGCGATTGGGCAGAGGAGGCCATCTCCTGCATAGTGGCCAGCATTTGTTGAGTAGAGGCGCTGGCCTGCTGGGTGGAGCTGGATGCCTGCTCAGCTATAGTAGCTACATCCTCTACCGATCTGACCACCTGCTTGGCGCCTGAGGCCATCTGCTGAGAGGCAGCCGAGATTTGCTGGAGCATTGTAGAGACGTTCTGACTGGCCTGCTGGATCTCTTCCAGGATATCCCCTGCGTTGGCAATCATATCCTTTCCCGATGCGACCTCTTTTGTACTTGCCTCCATATTCTTTACTGCAGCTTCGGTCTCGCTGATGGTCTCTTTGATGAGCTGACCTATCTCGGCAGCAGAGCTGGATGAATTCTCCGCGAGCTTGCGCACCTCCTCAGCGACCACTGCAAAGCCTCTGCCCGCCTCACCTGCCCTGGCTGCCTCAATGGCTGCGTTCAGAGCTAAGAGGTTGGTTTGGTCGGCGACATTGGTTATCACATCCACGATTCGAGACATTTGCTCAGAGCGCTCGCCCAATTTCGTTACCGCCTGGGAAGTAGCAGTGGTAGAGTTCTCAATCTTATCCATGGTCTCGATGGCCGTCTTTACCGTCTCTGCCCCCTTCTGTGCGGACTCGCTGGCCTGGGATGAAGCGGAGGCCGCATCCTGGGCGGATTTGGCTCCCTGGGAGATTGAGGCGTTGAGCTGTTCCATTACCCTAGTGGTCTCCTCTACCCTCTGCGCCTGTGTCAGGGCCCCCTTGGCAAGCTGGCCAATGGCAGAGGATACCTCCTGCATAGTGGCGTTGGACTGCTGGGCGGCCGAGGAGAGCTGTTGGCTCGAGGCAGAAACTCCTGTTGAAGTATTCATAACCCGCCCAACTATCTCTCGCAAACTGCCAACCATCTTCTTGAACGAACCGGCGAGCTGCCCTATCTCATCTTTGCTTTTAACCTCCATCTCAGGGGTGAGGTCGCCTTTGGCAACAATACCTGAGACATCCACCAGCTTGCGAACAGGATTGGTTACGCCTCGAGTAATGAAAACGGCGGCAGTACCCCCGATAATGATTCCACCCAGTAGTAAGAACAGAATCATGGTAGTGGCAATGCTGATCGATTTGCTGGCTTCTTCATCTGCGGCCTTGAGATCTGTGTCGGCGCGAGCCTGGATTTCATCATCCAATAGAACACCCATATCTCTTTGAATTGTGACAAATTCATCCCGGCCTGCTCCTATCTCTTTATCTAATTTGATAATCTCCTGGGAAAGCTTTGCGCTATCCTCAAAAAGGCGGCTCATCTCTAATGACCATTGTTTCTCCTCGGGCGTGAGACTAAGGCCTTTATATACTTCTGTAAAACGTCTGAAATCAGCTTCATCCTTCAAAACACGCTCCTCATATTTTGCCTCGTGGGCTATCAAGTATTTCCCCAGGCCCTTGGCAATTCTATTGACATTGATTTCCATCTCCATGGCAGCCTGCATCTTTTCATAGGCTTGAGGTTCATTAGGTTCGATGGAAACCTGAATCTTGTCATCCAGAAGATTGTCCATCTCCTCATGGTTTTTAAATAAGGTAACTATCTTCTTGTCCTGGTCATCATCGAGCCCGATAAGCTTATAGGCTAAGGTTTTGAAGTTATCGTATTCCTTATTAAGCTTAAGGCCCAACTCTTTGGCTTTCTCTGTCTGTTCCAGGTTGCTGTACTCTTTTTGATATTTTGCAAAATTATCTACATCGCCTTTAATGCGGTCTATGTGTGTCGGGTTACGGTCCTCCAGATAGCCCAAGAGGCCGAATCCTGTGCCAATCAAATTGATCTCCATCTCATAGGCCGCCGCGCTTATAGGCTCCTGTACATTAATTACGTCATCCAGGTGGTTGTCAATATCTCTGAGCAGGATAACACTGACCAGTCCGGAGATTGCAAAGATCAAAAGCACAATCCCAAAACCAAAACCCAACTTTTTTCCAATTGTCATTTTCATTTTACTTCTCTTTTCTCTTTTTGTTTTAAGCTCTCACGCTGAGAGATGATTGTTTTCTATAGAGCCTCTCGATCAAATCCACCACTTCAAAACAGCCCCTCATTTGATCTGTAAGGTTCTCCGTCTTTCCCAGGACGAGAAACCCGCCGGGGCTTAGGGCGGCATGCAGGTTGCGGAGGACTTTCTCCTGAAGCTCCTTTTGAAAATATATCAGAAGATTTCTGCACAGCACTAAGTCCATGCTCCTCTTTGGGATGCCTGAGACTATATCGTGGTGCCGGAAGCTCACCAAGACCCTCACACGGTCACTGACCACATATCTATTCCTGACCCGGGTGAAGTATTTAAACAACAGATGGGGGCTCATCTTGCGCAAGGCCCTTCCATCGTAGGAACCCCATGGTGCTTTTTCCAAGGCATCTTTATCGATATCGGTAGCTAATATCTTTATGTCGAAATCCTTTATTTTGTTACCCAGGACCTCGCGGAACAGTATGCCCATGCTAAAGGCCTCCTGGCCATGGGCTGTTCCACAAGACCAGGCGCGAATCTTTTTCACCCCCTCGGCTTGCTTTTGCGAGACGATCTCAGGTATAATTCCGTCTTCCAACAGCTTAAAGACCTCTGTATCGCGAAAAAAGTAGCTCTCCTTTATGGTGAGGGTCTCTATCAGCCTATCATACTCGCGAAGGTCATTGTTAAGTAACGCAATGTAATCCCAGTAGTTTTTGCATCCGGCGGCGTGGAGCCTGTGCCGGACTCTCCTCTTTAGAACTTGCGGCCGATACTCGCGAAAATCTATATTTACGTTCCGCATTATCTTGTCCAGAAGGAACCTATATTCCTTATCATCTTCCATCGTTCGCTATAGTAATCTGTCCACGTCTGCCAAAATCACGAGCTGCCGGTGCGTACCGCCGGAAGGGTATCTATCCGCCATACACTATTCGCGGTTGTTTCTGTAAACCCCCATAGTTTCTCGTCTATCAGTGGTTCGGCTGTCGTTGTGGCCCCATCAGAGGCCCCCATGAAAGCTTTGAACAGTCCCCATTATGCTTGTTCATCTTTTCTGTCGGATAACCGATACTGCGGCATTAAAAAAAAATGCTGCATCTGGAAAAATCCCTGCAACCGGAAAAAAACCTTGAGGCACTCCGGTTCATAGAGGTCTCGCCCTCGTCGGCGCTGTCCGATAACAGAATGCGGGAAGCATTTTGCCTTATCCCAATTGATTCAACTAAACCCACTCTAAGAGCTTGACGGCAGAATAGAGACAACAGGACGTGCTCTTGAGTTAAAGAATCGCCCAAAGCACAGACGAGTTCGGTAGTATCAAAGGGGATTTGTAATGGGGGTTAATTTGGAAACTGCCAATCAGTTCGACAGAAACATAGTCCTGAACAACCGCGTGCAGGCGAAACGCCAATGTGGTGGGGCTTGGTGAACTGACTTCGTCCGATGTTCATTGCTCGTTTGATGACTCTGGACGGCGGGTTATATTTTAAATAGGGGGATTGGCAGTGTTGTGAAAGTCTTGGGGGTATATTAAACACTCTGGGGGGCTTTATGAGCTTAAAGAGGATACTTATTGTTGATGACGAAGAAGATATTGTCAAGGTGGTCAAAATGTATCTTGAGTATCATCGTTATGAAGTCATCACTGCCGGCGACGGTCATGAAGGGCTCGAGAGGGCAAAAACCGAAAAACCCGGATTACGTCATACTGGGTCCCGTCAACGGACAATCTGTTTAGCCGCCACGCCTGCCCTGAGCTTGCCCCTAAGGGGCTTGCCGAAGGCTCGAAAATCCCCCTTCGCCCCTTTGTCCCTCCGTCCTCTGCCCTCCGTTTACCCGGTTAGAAACATATCTTCTGGTTTCTAATGGGGCCCCTACCCCATGATCTTACCTGCCTATAAGGCAGTGCTGGGGGAATTTTTTGTCCTTTTTACTTTTGCCTTCTGTCTTAGAATTTTAGCTGAAAGAAACAACTGGAAGTGGAAAACAGAAATTTCTTGATTTTTTTTACTTCCGTAATACCTTTGCAATAAAGAACTTAAGCTTGTTTTGTAAATAATATGGAAAATAATATTGACTTTCCATATAGAATTTGGAAAATACATAATATTTAACAGCTTTTTAGAAAGGCGATAAAATGGCTCGAATACCAAACGAACGTGACGGCGCAATAGTCGGACGCCTGCGTATGGCACGTGAGGCGGCCAGATTATCAACCCGCGACGTTGAGGAAAGACTCAGGCGCCAAGGTATAAAAGTTTCGCATGCCACAATCGGAAATTATGAGAGAGGATTAACACAACCATCGGAGAAAATATTAGGATTGCTGGCAGGGATATACAAGCGAGAGTTAGATTGGCTTCTTGGGACTGGGTTGCTCCTACAGGGTATTAGATATCGAGCTCTTAAGTCGGTTAGCGTACATGAGAAAAAAGATTTCAAGCTGCGCGCTCAAGCATGGCTCGACGCGTACTTCTACATCGAAGGTATTCTAAAGTGCAAATTGGAGAACAGACATCCCAACTTCAAGGTGAAAAATGATACTTCGGGGAGACAGCTTGCTGAGAAAATCAGGAGTATGTACAAGATTCATGATTACCCAGTCACAAGTGCTATTAGAATTATGGAACATTTTGGTATATATGTGATTGAGATAGGAACGAGTGCTCGAATAGATGCGTGCGCGGGATTGATGGGTAATTCACGAATAGTGGTATTGAATGAATCATTACCAAATGACCGGATCCGGCTGACAGCTTTACACGAGCTGGCACATCACCTCTATCGTGATTGCATTAACGGACCGGGACTTCTTTCTGAGGATGTGGAAAAGCGTGCTTTCGAATTTGCTTCGCATATGCTGCTACCCGAGACACAACTAGAAATAGTGATGAGACTAAAAAGCATGGTTCAACTAGTCCAATACAAAGAGCGTTTTGGAATTTCGTTAGCCGCAATGATCTATCGTGCAAGGAAAAGCGATTTGATACCTCCAAATTTATATAAGCGGCTTTGGCGCGATTTCGGCCGTCTCGGATTCCGCAAGAATGAGCCCGGTCACGTTGCAGCAGATAGGCCCTTGCGCATGGAGGCTCTATTAGACGCCGCTGTAAGTGATGGCAAGATCGCCTTCGCTACAATCGCGCAACTTGCAGGCACAGATGAATCTATTGTAGAAGAAAGAATTTTTAGGGCTATTGGGGGCCGTGAGCAAAAGCCCCGGGTCCTTGATTTTGAAGCTTATAATAGAAAATTTAGGAATAATTAATAAGGAGACTATAGTGAAGAACGCAAGGAATCGTAAACAACCAATCAAAGATCTCTTGAATTGTGAGGAAAAACCGGTGCTAGAGGCGCTTTATCTGGAGTCTGCTGTAGCCACCGACCAACTGAAGCGATCTCCAGGTATTTTGAGAAAACTGACAGATGTGTTCAATCAGATCACAAGTCGTGACTTTGACCAGGACAAGTTACTTCGGTATATGATCAATCGACGGAAGGCGAAGGATTGGCCGCGTCTTGGGCCAAAAGCTAAGAAATTTAAATCGGTTCTGAATTTGCTAACTTCCGCACAACTTGAGACACTCAAGCAAATCTACCTTGATCTTGACATGCCGTCTGACGAGTTCCTATTTGATCCCAATCTAATGCGAGAAGTGGCTCGTCGTTTTGAAGGGCTTACAGGGACGAGATATAATGCCCCTATTCTAATTGCTGCGATTGTGGCAAAGCGTAAAAGAGGCCTGTGGGTAAAAATACGAGAACCGTTTGCAGATATTGAAGCGATCGGGGGCAACCCTGGTTGACTACATTAGCAACAAAAAGTATTGTATGGGATTATGTTGGCCTGTGATGATTTAGCTGAATTCCTTGAGAATCTGTTCGAGGCTATCTACCTTCTTGACTAATGGATGATGGAAAAACATTGTCCGGCTTTCCACATTTGTCACGACGCGAACGGGTACTCCAGAACCAATTGCTATCCCAAGTTCAACGTACATTCCGACCCCCCGTTCATGTGATAGAACGATGAGCACATCAGCATCCTTAACACCGTAACTTTCTTTAACCGCAGCTTCTCGGGAAGCCGCGGCGTTCTCATCATAAGGCCTGAGATGTTCAATTGTCGTCCAGTCGAAAGTGATTTCATGCCCCGCCGCTCGCAGTGCCTTCATCACTGATCTGACATCCCTCTCAACACCAACTTTACCTGATACAAAAAACTTCATTTTGTAGCGACCTGAATCTAAAACCTAATTTCTCTTTATGTGTCAATGGGATATCACTTACCTATTGTTTCACGTATCCGCTTACCCTTCTCATTCATCTGTAGGTCTTCAGAATTCTCTAAGGTTTTCACAAGCGCGATCAAACTCTCCATGAGGTCTTCTGAAGAAGCAAAAAACGTGCCTTCCACCTGCTCATTCTCCAAAGCCTCCACTAGAACATCAGTATATTTCGCCAGCAATTCTTTGGGAATCATGTCTGGATATTTACAGAGACGAATCAGTCTTTCTGATAATTGGCGTTCCAGTTCTTTTGTTCCATATAGCCATCTTTGCATCATGGGGTCTGATTGTGAGGCTCTCTCCATAGATGCGGTAAATTCCTTTAAGTGAGTCATTGTCTATTATCTCCTTCTTAAAACACTGCGTATTTTTGAAAAGTATCTTTGAACAGGCGGTCATTATAGAATATCTGTTCTAAGCTGGATTGAATCTTATCACCAATTACCCGACATTGCTTTTTCAACTCTTCGCGGCTCTTAGCACTTCCCTTCCCCTCGAGTACAGATCGTTGTTCTCCTGAAAGGATACCGATGAATTGGTCATAGTTTTGCAACAGAATTCCCATTGCTTCTCTTGAATCATCCTCCAGCAAGTCAATGTGCCTGGCAAGTTGAGCCAATGGTGGTGCTGCCAGCGACTCCTTGAGATAGTCTTGCAGCTGGTCGTTAGTTCTTATTTTCTGATCGGTCAAAAGAACTGTTGCTAATGGACCGGCAAACAGAATCTTCCGTGTTATTCTCAGTTTTGCGAGCCGTAAATTTGAGTCACCATCGCGCCACCGTTTTGTACCGAAATCAACTGCCATAGTTCTCCAATACCTGACCAAGTCGTTCAACAAATACCGGGGGACTCTTGCCTCGCTGTCTTTCGAGCGGTTGGGGGGTGTATAGTCTGCGCAATACCTACTCAAGATGTGATCAAATACCGTTTCATGGGTCGCTCCTTCAGTAAGTGGTTTTGACTCGCTTAAGAGAAGAACGCGTCGCGTCATGTTTGTATTTGAGTCAAGTTCCAATCCGATACTCTCGTACAGGTTTGCTGCCACGACGATTTCCCCAAAAACGCCTTGGGCGCCTGGTTTTCTCACTTCGAGGTCTTTTAGTACTCTCTCCATCGCCATGGTTAACCGCCGAGTAGTGTTCGCCGGAGCCCCATGTTGCAGGACATAATAGTCACAATCCGACTTGGGGGACGCTTCTCCCCTCGCAATAGACCCGAGAAGGACAATGTCAGTCTTATCCATATCCTCAGGAGTGTCCTTAGAGAGCTTCTCATACAGTCGTTTCTTGTAATTCTTTAGGAGTTTATCTGACGTTTTCGACGCCTCCTCCAGTGCAGGCAATTCTACACCTGTCAATTTTGCTGCTTTGGCCAAATACTCGTGCATGGAATTCCTTGACCCGTTTTCTATCTACTCGGAAAAGACTTCCCGGAATCTGCTAAAACAAATAACTTCAGGTTTGCATCGCCTGTTCTCACAATTTAGTTGAGTTGACCATCAAAGTCAACATCCAAGTCTTGCATACGATTCAAAAACCATAAAAAAATCATCGCAGTCGAAACCCAACTCCGGGTCGGCCGTTCATCTTACCCCACATTCCCAAGCCAGTCAAGAGAAAATAATCGCTGGCCCCACTCCCAATCCACTAATTCTCTAATCCACCAATTCTCTCAATCATCCTTCCCTGTCAAATAATCAATAACCGCTCCCCACACAACCAAAATCCCCCAAACCCTGCTTGTCGCGGCGTAGCCCCTGGCGAAGCCGGATCCTCTGTGCTCTCTGCTTGTCTGCCACAGCCGGTTCTTTCGTAGCCTTGGCGAAGAATGATGGCGACGGCGGAAATAGGCAAACGTTAACCGCCCGGCGGCGGAGTTCAATCCCCCGTTCGTCATCCGTCCTCTGCGGTTAAAAATGTCTATCTTCTCTTCTCTTCTAAACCCTATACCCTAAACCCCCTACCCTAACACAAATGTTAAGATTCAAAACACGTCAATTTCAGGTCAATTTATTGCAATTCTTGTTCATTTTGTGCAAAAAAATGCAAAAAAGTGTAAATTCCTGTCAATTTATGTTCATTTTTTACGCCTTTTTTCTTGCCTATATTACCCAAACCATACAATCTAACGCACCCACCCCCATTTTTAGCTCAAAAACGAACATCGACCCAAAAAAATCAAAAAAAATCCTGAAAATCCCCAATTTTCCCCAAAATCCAATTTTTCAAACTTCCATTGCTGTTAATTTGCGCAATTTACAAAACCGCTATTTCACTCGATAAATTTCGTAGCAGCCTTTCTCTTAGTTTGACGCTGTAAGATTCCTGCGACTCAACAGGTAAAAACCAACATTGAGCATTTGCCGCCGCCAAGGCGTGTTGAGAATTTTGGTTGGCGGATAAAATGGCTTGAAAATTTACCTGTTCGCGGTAGATTGTCCGATTGTATTGAAAGAGAAACCTTCTTGATTTATAGGAAAGATTATGACTGAATTTAAGATTGAACCGGCACAAAGAATAACACGTCTGCCGCCCTACCTGTTTGGGCGATTGAACGCGCTGAAACTCGCCAAGCGCCAGGCGGGCATAGATATTATCGACCTCGGGATGGGCAATCCATCCGACCCGGCTCCGCAGGTTGTGATTGACAAGCTGTGCGAGGCGGTCCAGGACCCGCGCAACCACCGCTACAGCGCATCGAAAGGCATTAAGAACCTGCGAAGGGAAATAGCGAACAAGTACGAGCGCAAATG
This sequence comes from Sedimentisphaerales bacterium, assembly GCA_030611315.1. Taxonomy (GTDB): domain Bacteria; phylum Planctomycetota; class Phycisphaerae; order Sedimentisphaerales; family Anaerobacaceae; genus JAUWPZ01. The sequence goes on along the minus strand of JAUWPZ010000017.1, from coordinate 17,761 downwards.
GAACGTCCAATTAGACTGGGAAACCGAGGTGCTTGTCTGTATAGGCTCGAAGGAGGGTTTCAGCCATTTGTGCTTAGCTATGATGGGCCCGGGTGATACAGCCGTAGTGCCGGACCCGGCCTTTCCCATACATAATTATTCCGTCGCTCTGGCCGGCGGTAACGTAGTATCCGTGCCCTTAGGCAACGATGAGAAATTTATCAATAACGTCGCGATGGTAATCGAGAACATGTATCCGAAGCCGAAGCTGCTGATTCTCAATTACCCCCACAATCCGACCGCGATGACCGTCGATGAAGGGTTCTTCGAGCCGGTGGTCGAGCTTGCAAAGCGGTTCGGCATCGCCGTCATTAACGATTTTGCTTACGGGGAGAGCTGCTTTGACGGCTATGAGGCGCCGAGCTTTCTTTCGGTCAAGGGAGCGAAAGACATCGGGGTTGAATTCATTACGATGAGCAAACCGTACAATATGGCGGGTTTCCGCATCGGCTTTGCAGCAGGCAACAAAGATATGATAGATTACCTCGCCACAATAAAGGGCTATTACGATTACGGCATATTCCAGGCGATACAGATAGCCGGCATTATTGCGCTGCGCCAATGCAACGAGGACATAGACGTTCAGAATCAAAAGTACCGGGCACGACGTGACGTGGTCTGCGAGGGCTTGCAAAGAATCGGCTGGGAAGTGGAAAAGCCGCGCGCCACAATGTTCGTTTGGGCCAGGGTGCCGCAGGAACATTCCAAAGGCAAGGGCAGTATCGACTATGCAATGGACCTGATGGAGTATGCAGAGGTTGCAATCGCTCCCGGCAGGGCTTTCGGTGAAAACGGCGAGAATTACATGCGCATCGCCCTCGTGGAAAACGAGCAGCGTCTCCGGCAGGCGGTCCGCAACATCAGCCGATTTGTGCGCAAAGGCCGATAAAAACCGAATAAGAAGACCGGATGCCATTCAAGCGGCGTTTCGGCAAAGATGAGCCTTTTTTCAGGGTTTATACCGCGAACAGCAAGGCATTTCTGTAAAAACAGAGTTTTTTTCTAAAATTTTTTCTGCATATATTTGGCCATCAAATCGCCATTGGCGACCTCGAAAAGGGCTGTTACTGACAGTTACCTGTGAAATGTTTGGCGGCGATGCTTGAAAATCCGAAAAAAAACTTGTTTTTCTCGGACATTGCAGTCAAATAGAAAATTAGGATACAAGGTTGTATCGTACGACAGGAACGGTTTTTTTACCTTTGCAAGGCTAAGAAATCTAACTACAAGGATGTAGTATGATGGAACGGAGTGGTCGGATATTCACAGGGAGGAAGGGGGTAGTAGTTGCCGTTGTAATTATTATGGAGTGTCTGTCTGCGCCGGCGCATTGCCAAACGCCGGACACGGCGCTGCTTATTCAACACAGACCCGTCCAGGGCGGCATAACAACTCCCCCTGCAGGTGTGCATCACTTTAAGATGGGCTCAAAGGTTATCTTGACCGCGGTTCCAGAGACCGGCTATAGATTCGTGTTCTGGATGGGCGATGTGCTTGACCCGAACGCGAGCAACACTATTGTATTTCTTGATGAGCCGAAAGTTATTGTTGCTATATTCGAGCGAACCGGAAAGGACATTTTAGTTGCGGGAGGGGGCGGGGCGGGCGGCAGTCCGAGGATGACTTTGAACAGGGGCTGGATAATTAACAACCGTAGGCTGTTCCTCATACGTTTCACACAGAACGTATTCATAATCCCCGAACCGGCAACGGGAGTATTGTTGGTTTTAGGCAGCCTGGCTTTGCTTGGGAGACGTAAGGCGTAACAGAGCTGCTTACAACAAACTCCACTGAGATGTCGATTATTCAGCCAGGCCGGCTTCATTCGATTCGAATCTGAAACCACATGTATCCGCGGTAATAAATTCCGATTCGGTTCGCGGGTATTTTCTGCAGTTTAAGGGACGAATTGCGTAAATCGTACAACGAGATTTACCATCCGGCCCATACTCAAGGAAGCGGCAGAGGTTCGGCAGTTTACAACATGCGCCGCAGCCGATACAGGCGCCTTTGCGTCTTTTGGAGACAGGCAGTATCGAAGTAAAGGTCCTTTTTGTCTTGGCGAGCCAGGTATTCTTTTTCTTATCGGCCATAGTCCGACACTTACGCCCCCCATAGCAACAAAACATATCGTTCGTTAGATGGCGCCTGATTTCCGCGGAATCGTCAAGGCAGCCGAACGTTGCCGGTATTTCCCGATTGCGGCAAAGTTTATCTTCGCACCGCTGTCAGGCCGGCTGTAATTGAACTTTCCTGCCGGCTAAGGACAGGTTTTCACGGATGTAATTTTCGTCCCACAGATTCGAGGCAACCGCCGAAATATTCGGATTCTGCAGCGCCCAGAGATACGCCTTCATCGGCGCCTTCATATCTCCCGGAACGATGCGGTGCACTTTTTGTATCCGCCATTCGGGGATAGGCTGAAGGGCCTTGTGGTGCGTGGCCACCGCCATTGCCACTTTCATCGCGATAAGCCCCATATCTTTGCTCGCCGCTTCTCGAATGGCCCGCTCGAGGTACCCCCCGTTAATAACGTTGTACGCCATCATTACAACATCGTATTTGCCGGATTCCGTCGCCGCTCGCAGCACCCCGGCCGGGTCGTTGTGCGACGAGACGCCGAGGTATCGAACCTTGCCCTGCTTTTTTAGCATTGCGAACGTCTCGAATATCTCCGGCACCTGCACCTCCTCCGGCGAATTGGCCCCATGCGGACACATCACCAAATCAAAATAGTCCGTCCCCGCACGCTTTAGGCTGCCCTCTATCGACTCGACGAAAGTCCGGCGAAACTCGCTGCTGCCCTCGACCCGGTGCCCGTAATCAGGCCTCATCGCGTTGCTCAGGTACGTCGGTTCGAACTGCCTGTCCTGAGAGTTGAAATACTTGAGAAAATAGCCCGGCTTTTCCACGCCGCGCCGCTCGCGCATCGCCCTGGCCTTTTTGACAATCGCATCCTGCTTTGCCGAAGGCAGAGAATCGAAAATCTCCTTATATAACCTGTTGCGAACGTCGTTGAACGAGCTGATTTTCGTATTCATAAAGACACGCTCCCGCCTGGAAGAAGCAGCGATTAGCTTGCCGTAGGCACGTTCACATTCACCCTTTCCGTATGCCGGCGCCATATCAAAGTAGTTCAGGCCCATATCCAGCGCCAGCTCCAGGTGCTTGTAATTGTCCGGCCGAATCGGGTCGCCGCCGCAAAGGACCTCCGAGACCATAAAACCGGTCCGCCCCAATCGACGGTAGGCCATCCCCTGTTGTTTGTTTCGCCATTCTCTCTTTGCTTCGACTGCCGAGCCCTTTACCTGCCGCGGCGCCGACGCAAGAGCAATTGTCAAAGCGGCCCCGGCACAGCCTCGCAGAAACGTGCGGCGGTCAACAGCCATCCGGCTCGATGCAGTTGTCATACCGGCAACCTCCCATTGTTACGTTGATACTTGTGAAGAAAACATTGCATAGAATATACGAAATGGCGCAGTAAAAGTAAACGAAAATTTTAACCTGAAGCGCAACATATCTTCCTGCGCCAAAAGACCTCTGCGGGTGTCCGATAGTTCAAACATTTACGTGGACGATTAGTTAGTTCCTGTTGCGGAAACAACATTTGTCATTCCTGCGAAGCTTGTGCCCGCGAAGGCGGGTAGCAGGAATCCAGGTTTTTTTGATATAGACCCCTGCTTCCACAGGGGTGACATCACCAGTTTTGGCTTTCCGCAACAGAAACTAACTAATCACCAATCTCTAATCTCTAATTCCCTGCACTCTTTGTGGCCATTTTTATCTTTTTCCTCTGCCCCTCTGCTCCTTTGCCCCTCTGTTTCTGCTGCTTCCCCTGGGAAACAGGTACCAACAGCAAATTCTATTCCTCCGAATAATTTAATTCGGGATGCTCGATTTCTTTACCCTTCGCTTTTGGTGCCTTCTTGAACGTAACATTCACTCCCTCCGAAGACGGATAGTCTATCCCTTTTCCGCCAAGCAATTCTTCTACCGTCAATAACTGCAACCTTGGATGCTTGCCCCACGGCGACTTATAGAAGCCACCGCTTGCCGCCTCCTTGCGCATAGCGCTGGTTGGCTTAGCCATTGAAATCAATACGCCTATCTCCGCATCTTCTCTATCTACCACTCCTCGAAGGTCCCGAAGTTGTGACACGCCAACCTTTTCACCACTTTTTACCGAAAGAATAATCTGCTTTGTTTTCCGTTTCTTGTCCGGCTCATCATGGAAATACAACCGGCCATCAATTCCTTTATCCGCTCCCTTTTTCTTCTCGACTGGCCTTGCACCAACCAAGCCCAAAGCCCAACACTCAAACTGATGCCAGTTCTCCTTAGCTAGCGTCTCCGCGTCAGTAAGCGAAACTGGTTCCCCAATCACCCTATAAGTCTTTCGAGTCTTCCGCCCAAAAGCGTACTGGAGCCTATGTTTAATCAGGGCAGTGGCCAAACATGTAATGTCGATACCAATCCATTGTCTTTTCAACTTCTGCGCAACAGCAATAGTCGTCCCACATCCACAGAACGGATCAAGGACGGTATCCCTCTTGTTACTACTTGCTTTAATAATACGTTCAAGTAGGGCTTCTGGCTTTTGTGTAGGATAACCGAGGCGTTCCTTGGCTGAAGGTGCAACGAAGGGGATGTTCCATACATCATTTTCGGGAACACCGTCAGCTTGAAGCTCCTTATTACTGACCAAAACAGGTTCTTCTCCTCGTTTGAATCTGTGGAGTATCCCCTGCTTCTTACGCTTAACCGATCCTTTCGTGTACGGTATCAAAAGTTGATTGAATACGTATTTATTTGTTTTCGTATAAAAAAGAATCGTATCGTGCAGTCGTTGGAACTTTTTCGCGGCTGCTGTCCATCTCCGATAATGCCACACAATCTCATTGCGAAAATTATTCGTCCCAAAAACAGCATCCATAAGCAGCCGAAGGTGAGCGCTTGCTGTCTGGTCGCAGTGTAAGTATATTGACCCGCTAGATTTTAGGACTCGGCTTAATTCCAATAATCGGGGTGCCATCATCGAAAGGTATGCCATCATGTCATTTTCACCAAGAAACGTACGAAGTGCTTGCATCACTTTCGAAACTTTGTCTGGCCCATTCTCAACGACCTCCTCATATGCTTCAGCCGAACCTTGGTCCCATTGCCATGTATCCTCGAAAGCTTTAATCTGTGCGGCTGAACAGCTCCCGTTCTGTTCCTTAAATAAAACGTTGTAATCTTGATTGCTTTTAAACGGCGGGTCAAGATAGATAAGGTCGATTGTCTCGTCCTTGATGTACCGCCGAAGAATCTCAAGATTATCGCCGTAATATAAAACGTTTTCCGCCATACATTATCTCCGCCTACAATTTTGCCGTTCATAAGCCCCACTTAACGTATTTACCCCACTACCAGTTCTGGTTTTTCAGTCTTCATCTTTTTTATTCAGCTGATCCTTTATTTCCTTTCTGATACGTAGCATCCAATGGGTGCCAGAAACAACCTGCCAGCACTCGCGTAGTGCTAAGCTACAAAGTGAGAAAAGAAGTGTTTTTAATGAAAAATATGCCTTCGGATTGCACATCGTGGGCCAAGTTTCATCATAAATACCCAAACCTGCTAAGCCCCAAAGAACCAGGGTAACGAGAATCATCAGGATTGCTGTTTGGTAAATGAAGACGTACTCAACAAAACCCCCCTTGTGATGCTTCGATAGTAGCTCGATTTCCTCCGTTTGTAGCAGAGCGTTTGCGTTTCCTGCCCAGGCGAATGAAAGCCCGATGAGAATTCCCGCCAATGGTAGTAACACGGCGTTAGCGCATGCTTGTAACTTAAGAGAAACCAACAGCGACAGACCCATTCCCACAGGAATATGCAAAAGCAGCCACTTGTTTAATATCCTTTGGAGACCTGGTCGTCCACCACTACCTTTTAACAGCCATTTCCAGTAGCTTATAAGTTGCTCATTATCCACCGCTAAGTTTCCCTCGTACCTTTTCGTAAACTATTCTTACTTTGTTGAGCAAAGTCCTTTTTTGTTCATTGTCTGACACATCATCGTGTTGTATAAAGACAGGGTTATCATGCAAATGGATTATAGTCGGTTTTTGTGTTTCATCAATCTGTAATCGAGCCGAAGCATCATTGCCAGTTGCTGCCGCAGACCGAGTTATATCTTCTAAGATTTGAGGTTTCAAATTTTCACCTTCAACTTGCGCTTTGCCTTTTTCAGCTTTGGCTTCCTTTATGAACTCACTAAAAGGTCTAATGATGTCCTCCTCTGCGTCAAAGGGATTCGGTCTGGAAAAAGTCATCGAGAACCGAGATATGGCGTAAGCCTGCTGAATGTGCGTTATCAGGTCTTCCGGATCCTTCAGCCAGTCAATTTCAAACTCTACACCGTAATACTTAGCTGTTTCTGAACTTGCGAATAACCTAATTAATTGGTTGGCTATTCCCTTCGTGCTTAGCGAAAGTTTGGTCTTCTTTGCGATAGCACAAACTTCCATGGGGATATCCAAAACAACGTGAGTATATGGAGCCTCTTCAGCTTCTTTATCCAGGAAGTTCCCATCCTCATATACCTCTCTTCTAGCCTTTGTTGTTCTGCCAATTCGAAAGTACAATCCGTTTTCATCAATCTTTGAGATATTGCCGAGATGCCATCCAATACGCTTTTCAGGCCCAGTTTCGGGCAAAGATTGAATTGCTTCTAAAATGATTTGATGAGGTTTCTTGGTTTTATCAAAAAGAAGTCCTTGGCCTGAAGGATAAACTTTTATACGGAATAACTGAAATTTTAACATTTTCCCCCCCTTTTCTTCTGAATAACTGAATAACTAGGGACAACCACCTATTTTTCCCCTTTCATTTTCAAACCATACACTACCCAAAACGTGAGCTTACTCCAGTGAGCGTCCTGAACATAGCCGAAGGATCTTAATCTGTCAAATCCAAATTGAAAACCTAACTCTGTGCTCTCTGTGTTCTCTGTGGCTTGCTCTTTATGTCTTTTCCCCGAGATACGATTCACAAACCACGATCAACTAATCACCAATCTCTAATCTCTAATTCCCTGTGTTCTTTGTGTCCTCTGTGGCAATTTTTCTTATTGTCTTTCTATCTTCTCTCCGCGCTCTCAGCGGTCTCTGCGGTTAATTAAAATATCCCATACTTCCCAACCTAACAAAATGTTAAGATTGAAAACACGTCAATTTTAGGCCATTTTCGTGCAATTCTTGTCAATTTATGACAAAAAGTGTTAATTTCTGTCAATTTTTGACCACTTTTTACCCCCTTTTTTCTTGCCTATTTTGCCCAAGCCCTCCATCCTAACTCACTCACCCCTGTTATTAGCTCAAAAACGAACATCGCAACAAAAAAAAACTAAAAAAACCTGAAAATCCCCAATTTTTCCCAAAATCCAATTTTCCAATTTCTCTTATGTGTTAATTTGCGCAATCTATAAAATCGCCATCTCTCAACTTCAAAATTCAAAATTCAAAATTTATCCCCAAGGGAATCGACATTCTAAATTCTCTCTATCATTCGCCCCGGCAGTTCCACCGGCGGCGCTGTCTGTCTGTACGGTCAAAGCGTTACTTCACATTCAATCCACGACTTCGCAGGTAGCTCTTCAATTCCTGTATGTCGATGATATGGAAATGAAACACCGAAGCGGCAAGAAGAATTGTCGCACCGGCTTCCACAGCTTCATAGAAATGCTCCATTTTCCCGGCTCCTCCCGATGCTACAATTGAGGCGGAACAGGCCTCGGCCATTGCCCTGATAACAGGAAGGTCATACCCCGTCTGGGCGCCGTCTCCGGCCTTGCTGGTCGGCAGTATTACCCGAACTCCAAATCCGTCAACTTTTTTCGCCCACTCTAAAGCATCGGCGCCGGTAGCCGTCCGACCGCCGTCGATATAGACTTCGTAGCCGCAGGGAAGTGATTTGTTCACATCCACATCTATGGCGACAGTAACCTTCTCCGGGCCGAATTCTTCTACCATTTCCCCGATAATCTCAGGCTTGCGAAAGGCAGCGCTGCTTGTCGATACCTTGTCGGCGCCTGCCTCTAAAACCGCCGCCGCCGAAGCAACGTCGGAAATACCGCCGCCGACAGTGAACGGAATAGTGGCAGCCTCAGCCACGTTCCTGACGACTTCAAGCATGGTTGGCCGGTTCTCAATGGTTGCCGTTATGTCCAGAAGTGCAAGCTCGTCCGCGCCGGCCCTGCAATATGCCTGTGCACATTCGACCGGGTCGCCCGCATCGCGAATGTCAACGAAATGAACGCCTTTCACTACACGAGCGTTCTGCATGTCCAGGCAGGGCATAATACTGACCTGTTTATCCACTTTTGTTTCTCCTTTACATTATACAATGCCGGCGTGATAGTTTTGCAGTGATTCGACCCCCGGCTGCTGCTTGCGGATTGCGGCGATTCCCTTCGCAGCCGCAAGTGCGGCGGAGACCGTCGTGATGTAAGGGACTTTATACCTTATCGCGGCCTTTCGAATATACGAATCATCCGCCTTGCTGGCTTTGCCCTTGGGCGTGTTAATGACAAGCTGGATATCGCCGTTCATGACATCATCCGCAATGTGTGGCCGCTGCTCCCGCATCTTGTAAGCATGCTCGGCCTCAATTCCGTGCCTGGCTAAAAATTCCCGTGTCCCTTCTGTCGCCTTGAGCTTGAAACGCATCGACTCAAAGCTGCGGGCCACATCAACAACCGCCGGCCCTTTATCCTTGTCGGCTATAGTCAACAGGACTGTTCCCTCTACCGGCAGCCGCCCCTGGGCTGCATCCTGAGCCTTGTAGAATGCCAGGCCGAACGAGTCAGCCATCCCGAGGACCTCTCCAGTCGAACGCATCTCCGGACCCAGCACGGGATCCACTTCAGGGTAAAAGTAGAACGGGAACACGGATTCCTTGACCCCGTAGTGCGGAATGCTGCGCTGCTTGAGGTTGAGGTCAGAGAGCTTCTTGCCGAGCATAATCTGCGTGGCAATCCGCGCCATGGACAGGCCGCACACCTTGCTTACAAGAGGCACCGTGCGGCTTGCTCGCGGATTCGCCTCAAGGATGTACACCTTGTCGTTGCATATCGCGTACTGGATGTTCATCAAACCCACGACGCGCAGCTCCGTAGCGATTCTGCGAGTGTATTCGCGTATCGTCTCTATATGTTTCTGCGGGATGGTTGTCGGGGGTATCACGCACGCCGAATCACCCGAGTGCACACCGGCCGGCTCAATGTGCTCCATGACCGCCGGCACAAAGGCATCTGTCCCGTCGGCGATGGCGTCGGCCTCGGCCTCGATCGCGTTCTCAAGGAACTTATCAATGAGAATCGGCCGCTCCGGGGACACATCAACTGCGGCCTGAACATAATGCTTGAGCATCTCCTCGTCGTGCACTATCTCCATGGCCCGTCCTCCAAGCACAAAGGAGGGACGCACCATCAATGGGTAGTCGATGCGGGCCGCCACATCCATCGCCTCGGCCAGTGTGCTGGCCATGCCGCTTTCGGGTTGAGGAATGCCGAGTTTCTGCATCTTCCGGCGGAAACGGTCGCGGTCTTCGGCCAGCCCGATGGTATCAGGCGTTGTCCCGATAATCTTCACGCCGGCGGCCTCGAGCTCGGCGGCAATGTTCAGAGGCGTCTGACCTCCGAACTGGCATATAACACCCTCGGGTTTTTCCTTTTCGTAGATGCTCAGCACGTCCTCGACTGTCAGAGGCTCGAAGTACAATTTGTTCGAGGTGTCATAGTCGGTGGAGACGGTTTCCGGATTGCAGTTGACCATGACAGACTCTATCCCCTCGTCCCGCAGGGCGAAGGCCGCGTGAACGCAGCAGTAGTCGAACTCAATGCCCTGCCCGATACGGTTCGGCCCACCGCCTAAGACCATGACCTTGCGGTTGGGCGAGACGCCGGTTACATCGGGTGCGTTGTACGTAGAGTAGTAGTAGGCTGCGTTATCGACGCCGCTGACAGGTACGGGATGCCAGCCTTCAACAACGCCAAGCTTTGTTCTCTGTCGGCGGATTTTGTCTTCTGTGGTGTCGAGAATCTGTGCCAAATAACGGTCTGCAAATCCGTCTTTCTTGGCTTGAATCAGCAAATCGTCGGGCAGAGTCTTTCCTTTGAACCGGAGGATTTTCTCTTCCAGGTCCACGATTTCGGCCATCTGTTCGATAAACCATTCCTTGATGTAGGTCTTTTCGAACAATTGTTTCGGCGTAGCTCCCTTCCGCAGGGCTTCGTACATGATGAACTGCCTCTCGCTGGACGGTTCCGCCAGCAAGCGCATCAAGTCATCGAGAGGCTTCTGATGATAATCCCTGGCAAAGCCGAGACCGTACCGGCCGTCTTCTCTTGACCGAATTGATTTCTGGAATGCCTCCTTGTAGGTCTTGCCGATGCTCATCACTTCACCGACGGCCCGCATCTGGGTGCCAAGCTTGTCCTCAAGCCCTTCGAATTTCTCGAACGCCCAGCGAGAGAACTTGGTGACCACGTAGTCGCCCGAGGGCGTGTACTTCTCGAGTGTCCCATCACGCCAGTAGGGTATCTCATCCATGGTCAGTCCGCCAGCCAGGAGCGATGAGATAAAAGCAATGGGAAACCCCGTGGCTTTGGACGCCAGGGCCGAGGAGCGGGACGTTCTTGGATTTATCTCAATTACTACCACACGCCCCGTTTTGGGGTCGTGTGCAAATTGTATATTTGTGCCGCCGATGACCTGAATGGCCTCCACGATATCATAGGAGTATTTCTGCAAACGCTTCTGCAGTTCCTCGTCAATTGTGAGCATGGGCGCCGTGCAGAAGCTGTCGCCGGTGTGCACGCCCATGGCGTCGACATTCTCGATGAAACAGACGGTAATCATCTGGTTTTTGCTGTCGCGCACAACCTCCAGCTCCAGCTCCTCCCATCCCAGCACGGACTCTTCCACGAGGATTTGTCCCACGAGGCTTGCCCGAAGCCCCCGCTCGGCGAGGGCGATGAATTCGTCCATATTGTAAGCAAAGCCCCCCCCGGTGCCGCCCATGGTATATGCGGGGCGGATGACACAAGGCAGGCCGATTTCGGCGATAGCCTCTTCGGCTTCCTTCAGACTATTGGCAATGAGGCTGCGCGGCATTTCAATGCCGAGCTTATTCATCGTGTCCTTGAACGCCTGACGGTCCTCGCCTCGCTCGATTGCGTCAATCTGAACACCGATGACTTGCACCCCGTATTTGTCAAGCACGCCTGCCCTTGCCAGTTCCAAACTGAGATTGAGCCCCGACTGCCCGCCGAGGTTCGGCAACAACGCGTCCGGACGCTCTTTTTCAATGATTTTTGTCATAGTCTCCAGATTCAGCGGCTCAATATAGGTTACATCAGCCGTCCCCGGGTCCGTCATAATCGTAGCGGGATTCGAGTTGACCAGGACTATTTCGTAGCCTAACTCGCGAAGCGCCTTGCAGGCCTGCGTACCGGAATAGTCAAACTCACAGGCTTGTCCTATGATAATGGGACCCGAGCCAATAATCATTACCTTGCTAATGTCTTGTCGTTTGGGCATAGTGAACTCTCCTCATAATAAACAGTGTCCTAAGTACAAATTGAAGCACAACTTACATCAATGGGCGATACGGGACTCGAACCTGTGACCTCACGGGTGTGATCCGTGCGCTCTAACCAACTGAGCTAATCGCCCAACAGCATTGTAGATTTTCGTTTTCCGATTGCCGAAAAGTAAATCGCCAATTCGACAATCGCAAATCCCATCAATCGGCTGTATTAGAACCGCCCATCCTGCCCTTTGTCAAATTTGAAATTTTTTCAATCGTCGCGCACCTCCAGGCACAAGAGCACCAACACCCAATTAATCCGACTCTGACGAAACGAAGTTGACCCGTCCGAGCTTGACGCCCTTGAGACTTAATATATTTTCTCCCATTTTGCTGATTTCGCCTACTCGCCCCCGCATCACAATCACCTCCAGACAATCATGCTTATCAAGATGAATGTGTATTGAAGAAATCACCTGCAAAATATGCGAATGCTGCAGGTCCATCAGCTTCTCCGTCAGCTTCGTCGAATGATGGTCGTAAACCAGAAACACCGCGGCGACGGCCTCGGCGTCCGGATTGCTCAACTGCTCGGTGCTTAGCTGCCGGCGTACAAGGTCGCGTATGGCCTCCGACCGGCTCTGATAACCCTGCCCGGCAATAAGCTTATCGAACCTCGAAAGCAGCTTTTTATCCAGCGATACTCCTATTCGTTCAACCTGGCTCATTTCTTGCTCGTTACGTAAACAGCCTGCTCAGCAAACAGATTCGGTATAAATCTTATCGGCCTTAGATGCCTCTTAACCAATGGTATTTTCTTTTCCACCTTAACACCCAGCTCCCTGCAAAACCCGTCAAAATCCTTCAAGGATAAAAAGTGTATGTTAGGCGAGTCGTGCCAGCCAAAGGGGAGCTGCTTAGTCACAGGAGCTTTGCCGTAAAAGAACAGATGCACACGGCACCGCCAGTGAGCAAAGTTAGGAAAGCTCACAATCACTTTCTTGCCCACCCGCAGCAATTCCCTGAAAACCTTTTCGGGATTCCTCACCGTCTGGACCGTTTGTGACAGTATCACATAATCAAAGCTCTTATCCGCATAATTTTCCAGGCCCAGCTCGACGTCGTGCTGGATGATGGGCAATCCCCGATTTACACAAGCTAAGACAAACTCCTGCTGAAGCTCAATGCCTTCGCCTTTTATGTTTTTGTCCGCCCTGAGATTCGCCAGTAATTCTCCGTCGCCGCAGCCGATATCAAGGACCGTGCTGCCCGGCTCTATCAGCGATTCTATCAGCTTGTAATCAACACGCGGCCGCCGGGCCTGCTCGAAATCGCGTATCTCGCCTCCGACATCTCGCTTTTTACTTTTGGTTTTTCCTTTTTCGGATTTGACTTCCGGCCGATGAGTCGCTTCCAAAAAACCGGAAATAATTGAGCCAAGCGCCTCCGGCTCAAGCAAAAATGCGTCGTGGCCGTACGGCGACGCAATATCGCAGTAGCTGACGTCTTTGCGATTGGCAATCAGTGCATCGACCATTTGCCCGGATTGTGCAGGCGTATAGAGCCAGTCACTTGCAAAACTGACTATAAGAAATCGGGATTTGACATTCACAAAGGCCTCGGTCAATGTCCCAAAGTCCTTTTTCAAATCGAAATAGTCCGACGCCTTGGTTATGTAAAGATAACTGTTGGCATCGAATCTCTCCACGAAAGTCCGTCCTTGATGGTCCAGGTATGTCTCAACGGCAAATTCGGAGTTGAATTCGTAACTGTATTCGTTGGCGCTTCGCAGCTCCCGCCCGAACTTCTCACGCATACCCTGCTCCGAAAGATACGTTATATGCCCTATCATGCGCGCGATTGCAAGACCCCTGTCCGGGCCTTGTTTGCCGTGGTATTGTCCGTCGGCGAAATTCGCATCGGCCAGTATCGCATCTCGCCCTACTGCATCGAACGCAATCGACTGAGCGCCGAGATGAGTGGTTGTGGCGATTGGTATCACGGCCTTGACAAAATCAGGATACGCAATCGCCCACTGCAAAACCTGCATCCCGCCGATTGAGCCGCCTAAAACCGCCAGGAGATTTTTTATACCAAGCTCGTCGAGCAGCAGCTTTTGGACTTTCACCATGTCGGCAATAGTGATAACCGGAAAATCCAAACAGTATGGCTCATCCGTTGCCGGATTAACCGAAGAAGGCCCCGTGGTCCCGCTGCAGCCGCCAAGAAAATTCGAGCATATAACAAAATACTTCTCTGTATCGATTGCTTTGCCGGGCCCGACCATCATATCCCACCAGCCGGGCTTTTCGTCGCCGGGGCTGTTTACGCCGGCAACGTGGGCATTACCGCTAAGCGCGTGGCAAATCAGGATGGCATTGTCCGCAGGGCCGTTAAGCTCTCCATAGGTCTCGTATGCCACATCAATCGGAGCCAGACTCTCGCCGCACTCCAGCTCCAAAGGCTGCCCCGCCTCCACCAGCCTTGCCGTCTGTGTCTGCACGATACCGACCGAATTTTTCCCAATCTCTGCCATAGCTTTAATTAAGTATATCCAAAAACTTTCGAATGTAAAGTACGATAATAACAAGTTATGTCTGCAATCTGTCGACCTTGGCTGCAATATTTTTTTGCCGCTAAACGGCCTTATATTGCTGCTTAACTTGACAGCGCCATATCAGGCGTTATTATGTAGAATTGAATTAGCTCAACTGCTGATGCTTCTCATTAGTTGACATTGGGGTTTGTTAATCTGGATAAAAAATTTGAAAGGGGCAGATTATGAACAAGTTTTCAAAACAAGTTTGTATTGTGGTTTTATCCTGTCTGCTGGCAATCGGCATTTTGTACGCGAAGTCTCCGGTTGATTCTAAAAGGCCTAAGCAAAAAGTGCTTGTCGAAGTAATGATAGTACAAATCAGCAGTGATACATTGGACAAACTTCAAATTGGTAGGAGTGTGGAACCCTCATCTAAAGTAACGGTGCCGCTTGCAATGCTGTTATATGTTCTGGCTGATCCAAACGCCGTGAAAACGATAGCCCACCCGAAACTCGTTGTTTTAGCTGGCCACACGGGGACGATCACTAACCGACAGAAGGTAGAATATCTCGTCAAAAGAGACGATGGTTCCTTCGAGCAGAAAACCAGCGAAATGTCCATCGGAACGACATTACAAGCAGCGCCTGTTATCGATAAGGATGGAGATATTTTACTGGACTTCAAATTTGAGCAGTTCTCAGCACCACCACCAAAGGAAGTTGACCCTCAAACAGCTTTGCCAATAGGCCGGCCAATGATCGGCTTCACATCGACTAATAGTCGTTTGGAACTCAAGCCAGGTGTGCCTATGATTGCCGGTGGTATCGAGATACCCGCAGCGCAAAGATTTGTTCTCGTGCGAGCTGATATTCTGGAATAGTTTACTATGGCAACCGCGGAGGAAATAATAAGTTTTTTTGGAATGAAGCCCCTGCCCGAAGAGGGCGGCTATTATACCGAAACTTACCGATGCGCCGAAAAAATCGCCCGGGCCAACCTGCCTGAGCGATATACCGGCGACAGGAATTTCGGCACGGCGATTCTTTATCTGCTTACGCCCGATACATTCTCGAGACTACACCGATTGAAAAGCGATGAGATATTCCACTTTTACTCAGGCGACCCCGTCACAATGCTTCAACTGCATCCCGACGGCTCGAGCGAAGTTATCACCTTAGGCCGCGATATCCTGAACGGCCGGCACATACAGGTAACCGTGCCTCGGGAAAACTGGCAGGGATGTTTTCTCAACCCGGGCGGCAAGTTCGCTTTAATGGGAACGACCGTCACACCCGGATTCGAATCCGCTGATTTCGAGTCCGCCGACAGAGAAAAACTGCTGGAAAAATACCCGGCTCAACAAAACCTGATAGTCCAGCTTACCCCAGAGCAGTGACGCTCTAAGGTTGCTGGTCTCCAAGCTGCCTGATAATATCTACCAATGCTTGGGTTCCGTCCCGGCCTCGATCCTGGGCCTGGAGGGCCGCCAGAAGCTGCTTCACCAAGGCAACGCCCGGCAAAGGCTGTTTGATTTGTTCGGCGCACTCCAGAACCAGACGCAAGTCCTTCTGCTGCAAATCGACCATAAAAGCGGGCTTGAAATCACCGGCAATTATTTTGGGCCCGAGCGCTTTCAATGAGTAACTTCCCGCAGCGCCAGCAGAGGTTACTTGCAGCGTAGTCTCCAGATTCAGGCCCGCCTTCTCGGCGAATGCAAGACCTTCGGCGATGCTCATTATCGTGTGAATGACCATCACCTGGTTGGCCAGTTTGGTCATCTGCCCCGAGCCGAGCGGACCGCAGTGGGTAACCGTTTGCCCCATTGCCTCCATAATAGGGCGGACCTTTTCCACCGATTCTTTCGCCCCGCCCATCATTATCGAGAGCCTGCCCTCGATTGCCCCTACTTCACCGCCGCTTACAGGTGCATCGAGCAGGGTTACGCCCCTGGCTTCGAGAATTTGGCCTATCTCTCTCGTCGCGGATGGCGATATGGTACTCATATCGACGCAGATAAGACCGGCCCTCGCCGCCTCAATTACGCCGTTTTGGCCGAGCAGAACCTCCCTGACGTCAGGCGTGTCGGTAACGCAGGTTATCACAACATCGCTTTTCTTCGCTACATCAGCGGGGCTTGCTCCCCAGACTGCACCTTCTTCGAGAAGCGCTTTAGCTTTTGATTCTGTGCGATTGTGAACGACAACCGGGTATCCCGCTTTCAGCAGGTTGCGGACCATAGGCCCGCCCATAATGCCGGTGCCGATAAAGCCTATCCTCTCTTTGGGCATCCGGCTATATCACCTCGAGCCTGCGAAGAATGGCCTTTGTCCAACGACAGGTGCGCATCTGCGAAAGCAAAAGCAACAGCAGCGTCAGCACCATGAAAGCGCTGAATCGCAAATAGTAAAGGACGACGCCAAGCATCTCGCTGCCCGGGCAGACAGCACGACATTTCGCCAGCTCGCAGGGTGTAAATATCGCTCCGGTAACCATACCACCAAAAATTTTCTGCCAGGGAATCAATAAAACGACCATAATCAACGAGATGAAAAACGCCCTGGAGATATGGCTTATTCCACCGATCCTGCCTATCAGCGAGACCTTCAAGCTAAACAGTATCGCCAGGCAATAAAGCACGGACGCCAGTATAAGCACGGCGTTAGCAATGTTAATCACCCAGACCAAATGTTCGAATGTTATGTTAAGACCGAAGAGACTTTTGGTTTTTTGTACAGGCTTCTTCGATACGGCCTTGGCCGGTTTATTAGCATCCTCAACCGGTTTATTAGCATCCGCAACCGGTTTATTAGCATCCGCAACCGGCTCGTTAGCATCTGCGCTCACCTGCTTGACCGGTACTGCTTCTACATTCACAACGGCAGGCGCATCACTCTTAACGCCATCGGCTTGAACGTAGCCCGTTTCTACAAGCCAAAAGGACCCCTGCAGTAAAAGCAGACAAAGGAGCACAATTAAAAAGAAGAAATTTTTCCATCCCCTGAAAACCCCAACTGCTTCGAGGCAATCGGTAGTGTCCAGTAACATATTGGAACCGCCCTGGCCTTCGCTCATCGTAATATCTCCTGAATTTAGTTGTCCGGGTATTTACACTCTGGCTCCATACCCTTTATCTTTTTCACGCAACGGCTATTATTCCTCATTTACACCATAATTGCAACAATGAATTTGAGATTTTAGATTTCAAATTTAAAATTGGCTGTCCGAGAGGGATAAGCCGCCATGCCGGTTACTTACTCCACAAATCCATACCACATCACGAAGTCCTCATTTTTCAGCCTATTGACCTCCAAAGGCCCCTTTTTGCCTCTTAGAGACCCTTTTTCTTATTGTATAGTGCTCTCAGTTGAAATTTTCTGTTTGTTCGCGGGTAACTTGTGCCACAGGTAGTAGCTTTAGAACAATAAGTTACAATCTTACTCGCGGGAATTTACTACCCTGAAGGGTATAAAATCGAGGTATAACCGAAAGTTGTGGATGGCGTGATTGAAAAAGGCGGCGTATCCTTGTAGTTTCGGATATATGATTGTTCAAAGGAAAGGACACGCCACATGCAAAAGAATACGACAAACACGCAGGTAATGTCAATGACTAGC
>JAUWPZ010000128.1 GCA_030611315.1 Sedimentisphaerales bacterium | reverse complement strand
ATACAATCTAACGTGCCCACCCCCATTATTAGCTCAAAAACGAACATCGACCAAAAAAAATCAAAAAAAAACCTGAAAAAACCCAATTTTCCCCAAAATCCAATTTTTCAAATTTTCATTGCTGTTAACTTGCGTAATTTACAAGACCGCTATTTTCTCCAAAAAATCACAGTCGCAATTTATCCCCAGGGGAATCTCCTCCGTTCCTCATCCACCCATCCACGCAATCCGAGCAACGAGCCACGAGCGACGGGTCACGAACCCCGAACAATGAACACCAAACAATTTCAGATAAATACTTGTATAAAATCTCACCTTATGCTATAAGTTTCCCGGTCGCATTATAGTGTATTTTTTCGGGCTTGAAGCAGCCTGGATTGGATAATATACCCTTAAGGGTAATAAATTCCCGCGAGTAAGATTGTAACTTATTGTTCTAAAGCCACTTGCCCGCGCACAAACGGAAAATTTCAATCGTGAGCACTATAGTAACCATCAGATTTACCTGACAAAGCCGGTTTACGGAGAAAATGACATGAAAACCGCCCTTGAGCAGTATGACCCGCAGATTCACGAGCTGATAAGGCAGGAAGAGGCCCGTGAGAGTGGCTCGATTCGCCTTATTCCCTCGGAAAACTACGTATCCAAGGCCGTAATGCAGGCCAGCGGAAGCTGCCTTACCAACAAATACGCCGAAGGCTACCCAAACAAGCGATATTACGAAGGCCAGCAGGTAACCGACCTTATCGAAAAAACCGCCCGCGAACGCGCCAAGAAATTATTCAAGGCTGACCACGCCAATGTCCAGCCCTACTCCGGCTCCGTCGCCAACCTGGCCGCCTACACAGCCCTGATAAACCCGGGCGATACCATTATGGGCCTGTCTCTACCCCACGGCGGGCATCTCACCCACGGCTGGAAGGTCAGCGTTACGAGCAGGATATTCAATTCCGTGCAATATATGGTCAGCCCGGATACGGGCAGATTTGACTATAACCAGATTGAAGAGGCCGCAAAGAAGTACAAACCCAAAATCATCATCTCCGGAGCTACGGCATATCCCCGGGAGATTGATTTTGAGGCATTCGGCCAAATCGCCCAAAACGTAGGTGCGTACCATGTCAGCGATATAGCACACATCGCGGGCCTTGTCGTGGCCGGTATCCACCAAAGCCCGGTGCCATACGCCGACATAGTCTCGACCACAACGCATAAGACCCTTCGAGGACCTCGCGGCGGGATGCTGCTGTGCAAAGCCGAGCACGCTGATAAGGTGGATAGGGCGGTCTTCCCCGGTCTGCAGGGCGGCCCGCATATGCACACGCTGACCGCGATAGCCGTGGCGATGGCTGAGGCCGATACGCCCGAGTTTATCGCGTATGCGAAACAAATAGTCAAAAATGCAAAAGCTTTGGCTGAGAAGCTTCTCGAATACGGCTTTAACCTCGTTAGCGGCGGAACCGACAATCATTTGATACTAATCGACTTGCGAAATAAGAACGTGCTGGGCAAGAAATTTGCCAAAGCGTTGGACAGGGCAAGAATTGTCAGTAACTATAACACTACTCCTTTGGACCCGGCCCATCCGGCTAATCCCAGCGGTTTGCGGATAGGGACGCCCGCGATTACCACCCGCGGGATGAAAGAGCCCGAAGCTCGGCAGATTGCCGGTTTTATCAATAAAGTCGTTGAGAATATCGACAATGAATCCGTCATCGAAGAGGTCGGCAAAGAGGTCCTGCTCCTATGCTCGCATTTCCCCGTCCCGGAGCACTTTATTGTTCCGAACAATAATAATGTGAGTAGTGAGGGGTGAGTAGTGAGTCTGGCATGAATGAATATAGCTTTGAGAAGCTGGATGTTTATAATATCACGCGAGACTACAGGAGAAAAATCTACGAGTTAACCTATAAACTACCCAAAGAAGAGCAATATAATCTTATTTCCCAAATGCGCAGGGCAGCAGTTTCATTAACGAATAACATAGCGGGATAGACTAATTTTACCAGAAGTGAATGTGGACCTCGTAGATTCAATGGGTCAATCAAGACGTTGGGTAACAAAAAAATAAAAAACTCTTGACAAATATGCGTATATTATGCATAATAATACATATATTTATGCATTTAAGGATTGATAATGAGGACCACATTAAATATCGATGATAAATTGATAGGTAAAGCGTCAAAATTAACCGGAGTTAAGGAAAAGACTTCTTTAGTCAGGCTGGGCTTAGAGGCCTTAATCGCTCTGGAGAGCAGCAAAAGACTTGCCATATTGGGCGGAACTGAAAAGAAATTAAAACCCATACCCCGCAGAAGAAACGCAGGTAGATAATATGGTTCTGGTTGATAGTTCTGTGTGGGTCCGGCACTTGCGTACCGGCAATTCCGACCTTGAGATTCTACTAAATGATGGAAGAGTTGTTTGCCATCCATTTGTCATTGGTGAGCTGGCCTGCGGAAATCTTAAGAATAGAACCGAGATACTTTCCCTGCTGCACGCTCTTCCTATGGCAAAACAAGCAGAGAATGAGGAGGTTTTGCAATTTATTGAAAGTAATCGGCTTATGGGCAGAGGAATCGGCTATGTTGACGCTCATCTGCTTGCCTCTGCGGTTCTGACGGCAATTCCATTCTGGACACTGGATAAGAAGCTGCAGGAGGTATCCTTAAAGTTAGGCCTTAGCCTGGAATAACATCCATAGCGAAACAGACTACAAACCAAAGACCCGGGACTCAAGTTAATTTTACCGCAGAGTACGCAGAGAAGGTTCAAAGTTAAAAAACAGCCAAAGAAACAATAGAGGAAAAATCAAAGATTAAAAAGCGAATTGACGAAGCAAGATTCAAGAAGGAAAAGACTTATTTTGCCACAGAGGACACAGAGCCAAATACTTTTGATTGCAAGATTATAGGTTAACTGGAAATCGTTTTAAGGTGTTTTGACCAACGAAAGGACTATGAACACACGGTGATTACATTTTCTGCCTGGCGGTCAGGATGTGATTGTATCGTTTCCATATCAGGAGTATGGGAATGACGCAAAGAATCAGGTTTACGAGCAGGATGCAGGTTTGAGCCGCAATACTGGGCATGGATTCAGCGAGAATGTGGCCAAAGAAGCCAAGCGGGCTGAATAGATAGATTATTTCGTTTTCGAGGCTAAGAGATAAAATCAAAGGGAAAAATAAGTGCACGAGTGCAATGAATCCCAAAAGAAGGCCTATTTTATTTGAGAGGGGCGAGTAAACTACGTAAAGTTCCAGCAATAAAATGAGAAACAGGAAGAAAGAAAACAGGACCAAAATATAGTATAAAGGCTGCAACGGGTTTAAGCCGGTAATCAGAGTCGTTGCTACGGAAACCACGGCCCAAATGGCAAAGAGACCAAGCCCGAGGGATATATTGGAATACAGCAGCATAGACGAAATCGTGTTCGGCTTTGAGCCGGTTCGCTCACGGACAAAGCCGCTGTGTTCAAGGTACTTGTCGAAGCTTCGAAGTGCTTCGAAGTGAATAAATAACACGGGCAATAACGAAATTGCCCAATATGAATAATTGATTGCTCCGGCCCCATCAATCAGGTACGAAAAAAACAGGCCGAAAAGGACAAACTCGTAACCAAACATAAATATGACGGCGCCGTTTCTGGTGAATAAAGGTTGGTCCTCCCGGGTGAATTTGCGCAGTATGCCCTTTAGGGTCCAGCAACTGAAGTACAGGACGATAGAGCTGATTAGCAACAGGACCGGAAGCTGAAAGTTGTAGAATTTTGCCGAGACATTTTCCAGGCCTTCGATTTTTGTGAATTCCGTAAAAGCTGAAACACCAAAAAACACAAAAAAGAAGAAGAACAAAAATACAATGAGAATGACACTGAGCGTGCCGCGTTTCTTGTATTTTTTGACGGGATTAATAGAGGTCAACAGGGTTATTGAATTTGCAAGAATAGCGGCCGACGCCAGGGTCAGAAAAATTTGTCCCTGCAGTTTGGCAGTCAAATTACCCATCGTGCCGAAGAATAGAAGGAACAGGCAGTTAATTAAGGCGAGCAGCAAAACCACGAGGTTCTTTCCCACGAGGATACCGGAGGCTTTTTTGCGGGCCGGAATAGGGAGTATTCTGAAGAAATCAAACGTTTTTTCGGAAATTTCGTCTTTTACGGCTGAGCCGGAGTTGTAGGCAGCCCAGAACCAGAGGGTGAAAATCTGAAGGGCCAGGAATTGACAATAGAGGCTCCTGAATAAATCTTCGAGACTCGAAAAGACGTTTTGATACTCGTAAACCGTATAGTTGATGTACAAAAGTAATGCAATTGCAGAGATATATATAGACATGTATACCCAGAATTGTCTCGGGCGCATCAGGCTGTAACGGTATCTTCGTATTAGCGGATTGCTAAACATCAGCTTTGTTCCATTGAAAGCTCTTTACTGTTCTTCGGCGGATATTTTCATAAATAAATCTTCGAGGTTGACCTTTTCCCTGGAAAAGTCGGCAACTTTTATACCTTCTTTTACCAGATGTGCATTTAGAGCGGCCAGTTGCTCCAGGCCTTTGGTTATCTCGACGGTTATTGTGCTATCCTCGACTTTGATAACTTCAGTATCCGGGAATTGTCTGAGCAGGGCAGTTGCCTTGTGGCAATCGTCAAGGACAAGAATATTGACCTTTGTTGCACCGGCAACTTTTTGCTCAATTTCTTCGACAGAGTCACACAACTCGATATTTCCCTTGTTCATTAACGCAATGTGAGAGCAGAATCCGGACAACTCAGTGAGTATGTGGGAGGATATGATAATTGTCTTTCCCTCAGAGCTTAGTTTTTTCAAAATGCTGCGCAACTGGATTCTGGCCTTGGGGTCTAATCCGGAGGCGGGTTCGTCGAGGAGAAATATTTCGGGTTCGTGGATAAGCAAAACCGCCACACCCATCCGCTGGACCATTCCCCTTGAAAGGTGCCGAATGAAATCGTTCCTTTTGTCTTCAAGGTCTATATATTCGAGGATTTGGTCGATTCGTTTGGGTATGGAGCGGCGTTCAATGTTGTATGCCCTGGCGAAGAATTCGAGACATTCCCGGAGAGTAAGGTCATTATAGAGATTGAAAAAGTCAGGCAGAAATCCAATATGTTTTCGTATGGCCAGATAATCTTTGGCCAAATCAAAGCCCAGTAATTGTGCGCTGCCGCTTGTGGGCCTGAGCACGGTGGCCAAAATACGAAGAAGTGTGGTCTTTCCCGCCCCGTTCGGGCCGATGAGGCCTAATACCTGCCCGGCATCGACAGAAAACTCGACATCATTGACGGCTATTACTGTGCCGAATTCTTTTCTGATGTTATTGACTTCGAGAATATTCATAGGGCTATTTTACTGAAAAATCGAAAAAAAGCTCATTTTTTATACGAACAGCACTACTCGGGACCCGGGAAAAATCGTCTGTGCGGTCGAACTCAAAGCCCACGATAACATTATACCAGCTTGCGAGGCCAGTGCAAGTACAGGATTTTTCGTGATAAATTCGAGAATTTCTTGTTTTGTCATAATCGGTTCCCCTACGGGATTACTTAGCTATTTTCTCTTTGCCATTCACCCCGTTAGAAATTTTCACTTCTTGCCTTCTATTTTTTTATTATGCGATCTCTAACGGGGTAAATATACGGGCGGAGGACTTTGGGTATGGTGATAGAGCCGTCGGAGTTCTGGTACAACTCCAGAATAGGTATCAATATTCGCGGCGAGGCGATTACGGTATTGTTGAGTGTATGGCAAAATTGGATTTTCGATTTTTCCTTCTGCCCTCTGTATCGCAGGTTCATTCGCCGGGCCTGGAATTCGTAGAATTTACTGGCGCTGTGCGTTTCGCAGTAGTTTTGACGCGAAGGCATCCAGGCTTCGATATCGAATTTTTTCACCTGGCCTCTGCCGAGGTCGCCGGTGCAGACGTTCGCAACACGATAGGGCAGCTCCAGCGCCTGCATCACGGCTTCTGAGTTTGCCAAAATCTCCTCGTGGAACTTATTACTCTGCTCGATACTGTTTTCGCAGACGACGACCTGCTCGACCTTGTCGAACTGGTGGATTCTGTAAAGCCCGTAAGTATCTTTTCCGGCGGCGCCGGCTTCGCGTCTAAAACAGCTTGACAGGGCGACGTATTTTAAGGGCAGTTCCTCGGCGTTTAATATCTCACCCATACGGTAAGCCGTTAGCGGCACCTCGGCGGTTCCCGCCAGATTAAGCCGGTCCTTTTCCATTCGGTATGTCTGGTCCTCGGAGCCGGGGAAAAAGCCGGTTCCCGTCATCGTTTCATCTTTCATCAGGACAGGAACGGAAAACGGTACATATCCTTTATCAACCATAAAGTCCATAGCAAACCGCAGAACAGCCCAGTGCAGCAGCGCCCCATCGCCTTTTAAGATGTAATTCCTCGCGCCTGCCAATTTTACGCCTCGTTCGATATCGAGGATGCCCAGAGCCATGCCTAATTGTACGTGGTCTTTCGGCTCGAAATCGAACTGTCGTATCTCTCCCTCTCTTCTTATTTCGACATTTTCCGTGTCGTCTTTGCCGAGGGGTACATCATCGTCGGCGGGCTGGGCGACCTGAAGCATAAGCTCATCGAAGTCCGGCTGAAGGTTTTTGAGGTCTTCATTGAAGTTTGCCTCCTGCTGTTTCAATTCCGAAAGTTGCGCCAGTGCCTTTTTCTTTTCGTCGCCGGAGAGCTTTGGGATTGATTTGCCGATACGGTTTTTGGAAGTTGAGATTTCCTGCAATTGTTGTTTTGCAGTTCGCATCGCAGAATCGACTTCAAGCAATTTGTTGATATTGACGTCGAAGAGTTTGTCTTCAGCGGCTTTTTTGAACTTTTGCGGATTTTCGCGTATTTCTTTTATGTCAATCATAATTCGTATCGCGTCGTGCGTATTGCGTACTGTATATCGCATAGAACAGGCGATAAAACTGTCAGCTAAATACTATCTGTCGCGGAAAGCTGAAACTGGCAATGTCACCCCTGCGGAAGCAGGGGTCCACGGCGAAAAAACTGGATTCCTGCTTTTGCAGGAATGACAAATGCTGTTTCCACAACAGGAACTAAATAAATACTACTCGTATCTTTTTACGATTACCACATTATTTTGTCCGCCGAATCCGAAAGATTCGTTCATTGCGATGTTAATGGGCATTTTTCTCGGCTCATTCGGCACATAATCAAGGTCCAGCTCAGGGTCAGGGTCGTTTAGATTCGTTGTGGGTGGGGCGATATTGTCCCGTATTGCGCAAACGCAGGTAATCAATTCGGCTGCACCGGCCGCCCCGATTAAATGACCAAGCATGCTCTTAACGCTGCTGGCGGGAGTATTCTTCGCTCGTTCTTTGAAGACGGCTTTGATGGCCTTGGTTTCAATCGAGTCATTCTCCGTTGTGCTTGTGCCGTGGGTGTTTATATAGTCCACATTTTTGTAGCTAATGCCGGCGTCAGCAAGCGCCGCGGTGATGGCCTGTATCGCTCCTCTGCCCTGGTCGTGCATATCGGTAACGCGAAAGGCATCGGAACTGCTGCCGAAGCCGATGACCTCGGCCAGGATTTCGGCGTTTCTTTTCTTAGCGGAGCTGAGACTCTCGAGAATCAGTATCGCGGCGCCTTCACCGAGGATAAATCCGTCTCTGCCGGCGGCGAAGGGCCTTGAGGCGGTCTGGGGGCTGTCGTTTCTCGTCGATAGGGCGGTAAGGCGGTTGAAGCCCGTGAGCCCTAAGGGGTGAATCATTGAGTGTGCGCCGCCGGCAATCATTACATCCGCATCTCTGCGGCGGATGAGCATCGTTGCCTCGCCGGCGGCCTGGGTGCTGGCTGCACAGGCCGTAAGACAGCTTCTGGTTGGGCCTCGTGCGGCCGTGAGCATTGCGATATGGGCAGCGGGCATATTCGGCTCCTGCTCAAGCTCACGCATCGGGCTCATCCGGCTGAAAGCGACCTTTGCCCACTTGTCCCAGTCCATTTCGTTGCTTTCTGCGTCCCAACCTTCGACAATCGCGGCGAAAAATACGTCGTTATCGACCGAGCCTTCGCCGGCGCCGAGGTAGATTCCCAACCTGCTGCGGTCTATCCCGTCGGCAGGGTCGGCAGTTTCAACATCGATGGCAGCCTGGCTGCAGGCCTGGACCGCCGCGCCAACGACAAAAGCCGAGCCTCGATTGGCGTGTTTGTGAAGGTCGGGATTTTTGGTGTATTTTGTGTAATCGTAGTCTTTGACTTCGGCGTCGAATGTCGTTGGGAAAGTGGAAGCGTCGAAAATCGTGTTTTTGGACACTCCGCTTTTGCCCGCCAGCATTGCCTGCCAGACAGTCTCTACATCGTGCCCTAAGGGACAGACAATGCCCATTCCGGTTATGACTACTCGTTCGGCCATTTATTAAACCTTTAAGATACCATTTTATTTCATTTCGAATAATGAATATTCAACAAGGAATATCGAATTTCGAAGTAAAAAAACTAAATTTCTCCACTCTTTCTTCGTTTGTTTTTTTCTGCGGTTTTTACACTCGCAACAAAAATTGAGATTACATTCTTTGTTCGATATTCAGTATTCAATTTGGTTGTTTGAGAATAATGGCGGCGGTTTGTCCGCCATAAGTATAACTACAGCACAGTGCGTAACGGATATTTTTCTGCTGCACTTGGTTCACAATGTTCAGGTTGCAGCCTTCGGCTTTTCTGTCGCAATTTTTCGCAGCGGGTATTTTGCCGTCGGCCATTGCGCAAAGGGCGGCGATAATATCAAGGGCCCCAGCTGCAGCGCCTGTGTTACTTAGCATACTTTTTGTCGGCCAGACGGTTGGTCTTGCTGCAGTATCTCCGAGGGCGGCCTGGATTGCCGCAGCTTCGGCCAAATCGTCGGCGGGTATTCCTGTTCCGTGCGGGATAATCAGGTCCAACTCCTCCGGCTTTATATTCGCATCGGCCATAGCTTTTGTAATTGCTATTTCAATGCCTTTGCCGTCCGGCTCGAGATGTTCGTAGGCCGGATTGATATTATTGCTCTGTCCGAATCCGACTACCTCGGCGTAAATTTTTGCGCCTCGTCTTTGGGCATTTTGAAGGCTCTCGAGGATTACGACGCCGGCGGCCTCACCAAAAATCGAGCCTTTGGCATCGGCGTCGAAAGGCCTGCAGGCAGCAGCGGGGTCGTCGAAGTCTTCATTGGCAGCTCTTTTGAGCAGGCATTGGCGAATCATAACTATCGGATTGACCTTTGCCTCGGCGCCGCCGGCCAGGGCGGTGTCGCTGTCGCCGCGGGCGATAATCTGAGCAGCTTCACTTATGGCCAAGTGAGCGGACGCTTCGGCGCAGGTGATAGTGTTGCTTGGTCCCTGGATGTCGTGAATGATGCCTATATGGCAGGCGAGCATATTGGGCAGATATTTCAGCAGCCATAAAGGCGTTACCTGCTCGAGGCCGTCTTTTCCCCATTTGAGAATATCAAACTTGCCGTCGGTAATGCTTGCGGCGACGGCGGGAGCAAGCTCAACCAAATCGCAGCTTATAAGACCGGCGCCGAGGTTAATCGCCATACGGGTCGGGTCGATATTGATATTTTCGGGGTCGATGCCCTTTGTAATGAGGCCGCTTGAGACGAGGGCCTCCTTTGCCGCTGCTACCGACAGCTCGATGTCTCTGGACATCAGCTTGGTTGCCTTGCGAAAGGACTTCAGCACATAATCGCGAATTTTGAAGTCGGGAACCTGACCGGCTAATTTGCAGCTAAAGCCTACGGGGTCAAATGCTGTAATCTTATCAACGCCGGATGTGCCTGCGCAAAGGCAAGCCCACATATCTTCGACCGTCAAGCCAAGCGGAGTTACAGCACCAAGACCTGTTATTACTACGCGAGCCGGAATCATTTTTTCTGCTCCGAGTCGCCGGCGGCGGAAGCGGTGCGGCCTGAAAGAACGTCCCGAAGAAGTGATTCGAATACCGATGTGCCGGTATCGAATACGAAGTTTTCCTCCGGGAATTCCCTGCCTGCGAGGTTCTTGTCGATATGACTGAACATCAAATCAATCTCGGCGACCAACTTGCCGTCACGAGTAATTTTTCCATTAGTACCGGCCGCTTCGGGTACGATGGATTCAATTTTTGCGTCGAGTATTATCGTATCGCCGGGCTTTACATAGTCAAAAAAGACGGCCTTTTTTACCTTTGCGAGGATAACTTTTTCCTGAAACTTTTTTGCCTCTCCGACGAGTATGCCGGCGGTCTGTGCCATTGCCTCTATCATTAAACATTCGGGCATAACGGGAAAGCCCGGAAAATGGTCGTGCAGATGCTCTTCGGCAAGGGTTACATTTTTGAGCGCCACGGCGCGCTTGCCGCTTTGAAACTCGATAAATTTGTCTATCCAAATCCAGCGCATTTTCGGCCTGTATTAAAGATTAGCGGTAGGAAAGACTTCGAGCAATCCTGCCGCCAATATCTCAAAGATACTTTACACCATTAAGGACTTGCAAAAAAATAAGGTTTCGTTTTGGCTCCAGCGAGGACAAGGCTGGCAAGGAAGCAAAACGCAGGCCTACTGGTTGGTAGTCCGAGTTTTGCTGACACCGCCAGCCGAAGCCACAGCCGGCCAAAAATGGAAGATAATTTATTTACAGGTCCTTAGC
>JAUWPZ010000067.1 GCA_030611315.1 Sedimentisphaerales bacterium | reverse complement strand
CTTAACAATTGGTAATTCATTAATCACTTAAAGTGCGGTGCTTCCAAGCCGTTTCTTTTCGAGCTGAATATTCAACCCTAATCCTCTTAGTTCGTTGCACAATACGTCAAAGGACAGAGGTGTTCCAGCTTCAAGACTATTTTTCCCTTTGACCATTGATTCATAGATTTTTGTTCGTCCCTCGACATCATCGCTTTTTACCGTGAGCATTTCCTGGAGTGTAAAAGCAGCGCCGTATCCTTCCAGAGCCCAGACTTCCATTTCACCGAATCTTTGTCCGCCGGTTCTTGCCTTACCACCTAACGGCTGCTGGGTAATCAGGCTATACGGCCCGGTTGCTCTTGCGTGAATCTTGTCATCGACAAGATGATGCAGTTTCATCATATAGATGTATCCGATTGTTGCACGCTGGTCAAAAGGCTTACCTGTCCTGCCGTCATACAATTGTGTCTTGAGGGTTGTCGGGATATTTATGAAAAATTCATCAGCAGGCGGCACTTCCTTTTCTTCTTCGAGATGTTTTTTTCGGTCGCCCATAAGTTTGTTCGCCTCGGCAGTCAATTCCTGAATGTCGTCTTCGTTAGCTCCATCAAACACCGGTGTAATAGCGTTAAATCCTAACACCCTCGCAACCCAGCCGAGATGCGTTTCGAGAATCTGGCCAACATTCATTCGGCTCGGGACGCCGAGAGGATTCAGCAATATGTCAAGAGGCGTACCATCCTCGAGAAACGGCATATCCTCCTCGGGCATAATCTTGGCGATGACACCCTTATTGCCGTGGCGCCCGGCCATTTTGTCGCCGATAGACAGTGACCTTTTGATTGCGACGTAAACTTTTACCATTTGCAGAACACCGCTGGGCAGTTCATCGCCATGTTTCAAACTCTCAATTTTGTGCTTTTTCGCATCCTGGGTTTGAACAATATTGGCCCAGAACTTATCCACGATTTTCTGTACATCGTCCCGAACCGAAGCCGGTCGGACCCACTTAATATTGAAGTTTTCCACCTGCTCATAAACAACCTCATCGTTCGTGCTTGCCCCGACTTTCTGACGCGTGGATGGGTCGATGATATTTACTTCGAACTTCTTGTGGATAGCTTCTATCATTTGCCTGAATACCAGGCATTCTTTGGCCTTCATCTGTTGTTGATAATCTTTTATCTGGGCCGCCATTTCTTTCTTTTGCTCGTCCGTACCCGCGCCGCGCCTCGTGAACCGTTCCGTTTTTATTACCACTCCCTCGTATCCGCTGGGTAGTTCGAGTGAGTCATTTTTGACATCTTCGCCGGCTCGACCGAATATGGCGTGCAGGAGTTTTTCCTCAGGCGTCAGCTCCGTCTTGCTCTTGGGTACAACCTTACCTACCAGGATATCGCCGGGGCACACTCTTGTTCCTTCTTGAACTACTCCGTGCTCATCAAGATTTCCCAGCGCCCTTTCACTTACATTCGGAATATCACAGGTAAATTCTTCCTTGCCGAGGCGGGTTTCGCGCACTTCGGCTGTAAATTCGTCGATGTGAATACTCGTAAAGCTGTCGTTCTTGCAGAGCTTCTCACTGATGATAATTGCGTCCTCAAAATTATAACCGTCAAAAGAAACAAACCCGACAAGAATGTTTTTGCCGAGGGCCAGCACCCCCTTGGACGTGCCGCCGCCATCTGCTATGATTTGGCCTCTGGAAACCTTCTCGCCGAGCCTGACTATGGGTTTTTGATTAAGGCAGGTTCTTTCGTTCAGTCCGACAAATTTGGAGAGCGGATATTCATCGGTATGGTCAAGCACTATCTTGGTTGCGTCCACTTTGGTAACAACGCCGTTGCTATTTGCACGCACGACCATGCTTGAGTTTTGGCCGACTACCTTTTCCATACCGGTACCGACCAGGGGCGGCTCAGTCTTGAGCAGTGGAACGGCCTGTCGCTGCATATTCGACCCCATCAAAGCCCGGTTTGCGTCGTCATGTTCCAGAAAGGGGATAAGAGAAGCTGAAACGCCGACAATTTGTTTGGATGAAATATCGACGTAGTCAACTTCATCGCTGGAGACATGGGCCAGCTCACCGCCTTTTCTTGCGAGAACCAGTCCCTTGCTGATTTTACCGGTCTTGACGTCGAATACACTTGGCGGCGCAAATATCGCCTTCATTTCTTTATCGGCACGCAGATATACAACTTCATTGGTGACCGTGCCGTTTTTGACTTTGTAATACGGCGTACGGAGAAATCCATACTCATCGATGTCGGCAAATATCGCCAGCGAAGCTATCAAGCCGATATTTGTTCCTTCCGGCGTTTCAATGGGGCAGATTCTGCCATAATGGCTAATATGTACATCGCGGACTTCAAAGCCCGCCCGCCGTCTGTTCAAACCGCCCCGACCGAGAGCCGACAGACGCCTTTCGTGGGTCAATTGGCTCAAAGCGTTCGTCTGGTCAACTACCTGGCTCAACTCGCCGCGACCGAAGAAATAATTGATACTGCTCGATACGCTCTTGGAATTAACAAGGTCTGCGACGCGAAGCTGCTCTTCAGCGTCTCTTCTCATACTCATTCGTTCCTGGACGGTCTTGCGCAGTTTCAAAAGGCCTTTTCTAATTTCATCCGCGGCGAGCTCCTCGATTGTACGCAGCCTTCTGTTGCCCAGATGGTCGATGTCGTCAATCTGGCCCTCCTTATTGCGTAAAGCTATTATGTACTTCATCGTGTTGAGAAAATCTTCGGGCCGAAGCGTCATCTCACTTTCCTCCACCGCCTGCCCAAACTTGCGGTTCAATCTGAATCGTCCGACTCTACCGAGACGATAGCGGTTCGAATCAAAAAATTTCTCCGCGAAGAAAGACTTTGCCTTGTCCTTGTTGGGCGGATTGCCGGGCCTTAATCTCAGGTAAAACTTCAGCAGCGCCATTTCGTGGCTCTGGCAGTCGTCCTCGGCAAGAGTGTTCAAAATGATGGCATCCCGAACATCCTCGATAACTTCAACATCAACGATTGGTTTGCCACCGGGCGGCTTTCCTTTCTTGGGTAGATATCTCTCCACTTTCTTTTCAATCGCATCCCAATCTCGCTGTAAGCAATCATCCATAAAACGATTCAACAAACTCGCGTCAGTTCCATCACCTTTCGTCCCATAATTCCCATTAATGCCAAAATGATAACCTAATCTTTTTCGCAAACCTTGAGCATTTGAATTCTTAGCCTTTTCTTCACCCGCTAAGCCAATATAACCTTCGTTAAGGTTCCCATTGACAGACCGAAAGAAGTAAATCCCTTGTGGCCCTTGCTCGTCTTCTTTTCTCCCAAAATCCTTTTCGCTTTTCACATATTTGGCAAATTCCTCAACAGTAGCAAATTTAATCCAATCTAAACTCTTGATTTCACTTTTGCACCGCTTAAAAAGCTTGGCCAATTTGTCACTGGAACTAAAGATTTCATCCAGATTACCAACCATCTTCTTTGTCTTCTCTGCCTTATTAAGTCGGGGAATATCCTTTCCATTAACTTTGTCGGGATATGTATGAGTAAGTTTTTCTTCAAGGGCTTGAAGTTCTTCCTCGCCTAAAGCCCCATCTCCGTCAGTGCACACGTACTTAAATTCAAAGCCTGGGAACTGATCTTCAAACCCAGTAACTCCTTCCATGTATATCCTTCGAAGCAATTTGTAAGCAGACTCACCCTTGAATTTTGAGTTCAAAAACTTACATCGCAACTCC
The DNA here is from genome assembly GCA_030611315.1 of Sedimentisphaerales bacterium. GTDB lineage: Bacteria > Planctomycetota > Phycisphaerae > Sedimentisphaerales > Anaerobacaceae > JAUWPZ01. The sequence goes on along the minus strand of JAUWPZ010000067.1, from coordinate 14,764 downwards.
TTACTTTTCTTAGTATCCCCCTTACCTATCGCTGAAAGCTTACTACAACACTTCGAAAGCTTATTGAGAAAATCAATCTTAGTGATTTTAACAACTCCTGTTGGTTTTTTGATATTACTTTGTTGTATTAAAGAAGCTTTGTCGCTGATTTGTGTGCCGGCTTCTACTATGATTTCGCCGGTTTCCGGGTCCACAAGCGGCTCTACCGACCACATCGTCGGTGTCAGTTTGCCCACGGGAACTTTTTTTGTCTGATAAAACAATCGAAGGATGTCCTGCGTAGTTCCGTAGCTTTCGCTTATTGCTCGCAGAAAAATAGTTGACGGTATCTTGCTGGACTGGTCGATTTTGACAACCAGAATGTCTTTGTGTGTAACGCCTATTTCAATCCAACTGCCTCTTTCGGGTATGACTCTGCCGCCATGCAGTACTCTGTCGCCTTCCTTGCTCTCGATAAGAAAATCGACGCCCGGACTTCGGTGGAGCTGGCTGACTATCACCCTGATGGCGCCGTTAATGATAAACTCTCCGCCGCCTATCATAACGGGCATCTCGCCGAGGTACACCGCCTGCTCTTTTAAGTCTTCTTTTTCCTTGGTATGCAGTCTGCATGTGATTTTCAAGGGGTAGCCGTAGGTCAGCCTCAACTGACGACACTGAGTAGGCGTGTAATGAGGCTTTTCCAGCTCGTAATAGAGATATTCCAAACGCATATTCTTGTCATAACTTTCGATGGGAAATATCTCCTGAAACAAAGCTTCGAGCCCAATGCACTTTCTTTGGGTTGGTTCTGCGTCCTTTTGCAGGAAGCGCTCGTAACTTTTTCTCTGTATCGCTACCAGGTCAGGGATCTCAACGGCATCACGGACTTTGCCGAAATTACGAACGGTTTGTAGGGCCATCTGATACTCCTTAGAATAGAATATCGCGTACTTCGTATAGTGTCTTTCTTTTCACGCAATACGCATGCTTGTCCTGAGCGCAGTCGAAGGAACACACCACGCATCACGAGATTTCAACCACCGCCCCGGCGGCTTCAAGCGTCTTTTGGGCGGCTTCGGCATCTTCTTTGTTCAGTCCTTCTTTGACCGGATTGGGAACGTTGTCAACGAGATCCTTGGCTTCTTTCAAACCCAGTCCCGTCAACGCTCTTACCTCTTTGATGACCTGAATCTTTTTGTCGCCGAATTCTTTCAGGATTACGTCAAAGGTGGTTTTCTCCTCCTTTTCCTCAGCCTGACCTTGTGCGGCCGGTCCTGCCACCATAACCGCACCACCGGCAGCAGGCTCAATAGAATACTCGGTCTTGAGATAATCGCCGAGTTCTTTGGCTTGCATCAATGTCAGGCCGACTATTTTATCACCAAGATTCTTAATGTCGCTGCTCCACTTTTTTGTTTCTTCATCTTTCTGTTTCGTTTTCGTTTCCTTGACCTCTTTTGCTTCCTTGGTTTCTTTTGAATCCTTGGATTCTTTCTCTTCCTTGACCTCTTTTGCTTCCGTGGTCTCTTTCGCTTGTTCTTCTGCCATTTCTGTTAACTCCTGTTATCCGACGCCTGGTGGTAGCCGAAACTCCGTCGTTTCGTTTAACCCGTTACAGGGGCAGCCACACAAGCAGTTTATAATTTATGGTTTGTTGCCTCTTGGGCCTGGAACTTGTTTTCCCCTTAAGCCGCTTGATTTTCAGCCTTTTCTGCGATGGTCTCTATACAACCTGCGATAATACCAGCAGGAGCATTTAATGTAGCGGCCAATTTTGCCCCGGCCGACTGTATCAAGTTCACAATTTCGCCTAACAGTTCTGTCCGAGTCGGCATTCTTGAAAGCCTTTCCGCTGATTCGGCGTCTAAAGCCGAACCATCGAGAAAGGCGCCCTTAATCTCTATTACGGGAACCTTCTTAATCCAGTCGGCCAGCCCTTTCGCAACGTCAACGATGCTGTCACCGCCGTAAGCAATAGTGCAGGGGCCGATGAACAAACCTGCTCCCGCTTCCATCTTGCTGTTGCGCAGAGCCTTTCCAAACAGCGAATTCCTGACCACATGTAATCTGATGCCTTTTTCTTGGAGCTCGCCGCGCATCAGGTTATTGTCAACTCCGCCCACGCCTCTTGTGCTGACAACCAAAAAATCCTTGATGTTCTCACCGGCAATTTTCTTCTCCAGTTCCGACTGAAGCAGCTCTTTTACATACTTGCTCATCCTGTCACCTGTTGATAATAGGCTCCCCAAGGCACTGAAGTGCGTTTGTGAACCCTGTTTAATAGTCTTTGGTTTTCAGCAAAACTTTTATACCTCGGCAGCAGAGACTTCTTCAAATGCTGACCTGTATCCCCGGACTCATTGTCGCGGATATAGACATTTTTTTGATGTAGGTGCCTTTTGCTGCTGCCGGTTTAATCTTCTTTATGTGTGAGACAAAAGCCTCGATATTGCCTGTTAGTTTTCCGGCCTCGAAACTTGCCTTTCCGACAACTATGTGTACATTGCCTCCGGCATCGTTTCTGTATTCTACTTTACCCGCGGCAAACTCGGCTACTGCGGTTGCAACATCGGCGGTTACCGTGCCGTTTTTCGGAGAGGGCATCTTTCCCTGTGGTCCGAGAACTCGACCGAGTTTGCCCACCTTGCCCATTACCTTGGGGGAGGCAATGGCAACATCAAAATCCATCCAGCCGTCCGAGACCTTTTTTATCAACTCCTCGCAGCCGGCTTCAAGGGCGCCGGCCTTTTTGACTTCCTCGATGTCCGAGTCCTCGCAGAAAGCGATGACTTTTTTCTGCTTACCCACTCCGTGAGGCAAAGATATTGAGCCTCGAATCATCTGGTCGGCCTGCTTGGGGTCGATACCAAGGTTCAGCACGCATTCGATGCTCTGGTCGAATTTTGTCGAACTAAAAGACTTGATTTTTTCGACCGCTGCGGTCAAACTGACCGGCTCTTTGCTCATTTGCTCCGACTCTTTTTTGTATCTTTTACTTTTTAATCTCATTTTTCCGTATCCTTGTCATTCTGAACGAAGCGTAGCGAAGTGAAGATTCTCTCTTCGCTGGCCAGATTCTTCGCTGACGTTCAGACCTGTCCTCGAGCAACAGCGAAGGAATGACAAAATCTTATCTCAAGATTCTATTTCAATACCCATACTCTGGGCTGTGCCCCTGATAATTTTCTCGGCCTGATCCAGATTATATGCGTTCAAATCTTTGAACTTGGTCTGGGCTATCTTACGCACCTGCTCGACGCTGACTTTCCCGACTTTCTCTTTGTTTGGGACCCCGCTGCCCTTCGCTACCTCAGCGGCCTGTTTCAGCAATACCGCCGCTGGAGGACTCTTTACCTCAAACGTGAAGCTCTTGTCGGCAAACACACTTATAACAACCGGCACGATTGTTCCGTTATGCTCTTTGGTTCGCTCGTTGAACTGGGAAACGAACTGCCCGATATTGACGCCGTGTTGACCCAGAGCGGGGCCTATTGGTGGGGCGGGCGTCGCCTGACCGCCCGGCGCCTGCAATTTTATCTTTAAAACTTCTTTTTTGGCCATTCTTCACCTTATATCATCGACTCGCGTTGCTCGTATGCCCTCTATCTCCCTGGGCGGTTCGCACCACGCTACAGCTTTTCTATCTGCCAATATTCTATGTCCAGCGGTGTGCTTCGGCCGAATATCGTAACAATGACCTTCACAATGCCTCGCTCAGAGTCTATCGAATCGACCGTGCCCTCAAAATTCTCGAAAGCACCCTCGCGAATTCTTATCATATCACCTTTCTGGAACTCGACTTTTATGCTCGGTGCCTCCTCGGGCTTTTCGGCCTCTAAAAGCATCTTTGCCACATCCGTATCACGCATCGGGGTCGGCATCCCTTCTGTTCCGATAAAATCTCCCACGCTGCCGGTTCCTTTAATCATAAACCAGGCCTTTTCCGGAACACGACCATCCTCAGTTGGTTCCATCTCCATAAAAACGTACCCGGGATACAGTTTGCGCTTATGGACTGTCTGCTTGTTGCCGCGAATACGCTTAATTCGCTCAACGGGAACCTCTATTCTGCCGATAATCTCCGACAAGTCCTCTTTTTCGACCTTTTGTTCAAGGGCGTCCTTGACCTGCACTTCTTTATTTGCCGCAACTCGCAAAACGTACCATTGCATAATTAACGCCTAATAATCTAAATGTACCGGCTCTCGCCAACTTTTTAGCCGTTGGCTATACCAGTGGTCCCGACCGCAGAAGCCAGTCAAAGAACGTTCGAAAACCCAGGTCTGTAACTCCAAGGAGGGCAGCCATACAAGCTACAACCACGATAACGATAATTGTCGAAACAGCTATTTCCTGTTTGCTCGACCAGCTTACCTTTTTCATTTCGCCTTCAGCGGCTATCATAAAGTCAGCAATCGAACGCTTATTTATCAGCCAGAAAATCAAAAGGGCCAAACCAACAAATAAACCGGCCGGCACCATAGTTTCAATCCACAATCCCACATCACTGGCCTGCAGTTTTTTGTATAGTCGCAGGCAGCCCAATCCTGCCATTATTGCTGCGGCAAATGCACTACAGAGCCTTGTGTATTTGCCCTGTCCCCGCTTATAAATATCAAAAGCCATACTACAAAACCCTTTCAGACTTACCGTTTTCGACCTCTTGCCGATAACAAGCTTTAACTAAAGCAGGCCAGGAGGGAATCGAACCCCCAACCTTCGGTTTTGGAGACCGACGCTCTGCCAGTTGAGCTACTGGCCTGTATTTTCTTCAATTGCCGCCGCAAGACAACGGTTGGTCTTACTTGCGCCGTATTTTGTGAACAGTATGCTTACGTTCCTTTTTACAAAATTTCTTGAGTTCTATTTTGGGCGTACCCTCTGCTACGCTGACACTTGTGCGATAGTTCCTTTGATGGCACTGTTTGCACTCAAGCCATACATGTTCTCTTTTGCTTTTCTTTTTAGCCATAAGAACCAATCCCCGACAAGCAAAAACCAGCTTACTTGAAACGGGCCCTCAAACCGTAACAAAAAGCGTTCGGAAAACCTGAAAAACATCTCCTTACGCTGAGGATACTCACATGGATACACTTCCTCGGTGCAGACACCCTAATTTACTCCTGCTTATTGCCGGCAGAGGCCAACCGTTGTTCTTAAAATGCTTATTCAAGAATCTTTGTTACCACGCCGGCGCCGACTGTACGACCGCCCTCACGAATAGCGAAGCGAAGGCCATCCTCCATAGCGATTGGGGAAATAATCTCGACATCCATCGTTATGTTATCACCCGGCATACACATCTCTGCGCTCTTGCCTCCATCGCCGATTAATCCATGAACCGAACCGGTAACATCGGTAGTTCTGAAGTAAAATTGCGGCTTATAGCCGGCGAAGAAGGGTGTGTGACGTCCACCTTCCTCCTTTGTCAGAACATAGACTTCAGCGTGAAACTTGGTATGTGGAGTAATGCTGCCGGGCGCCGCGACAACCTGCCCCCTTTCTAAGTCTTTCTTCTCCATACCACGCAGGAGTAAGCCGACGTTATCGCCTGCCTGGCCCTCATTGAGCGTTTTGTTAAACATTTCCACGCCGGTAACTACGGTCTTGCGGGTTTCTTTTGCAAGCCCGACAACTTCAATCTCCTCGCCAACGCGGACTTTCCCACGCTCGACTCGGCCTGTGCCGACTGTTCCCCGGCCCTTGATGCTGAAAACATCCTCGACCGGCATAAGGAAAGGCTTGTCGACATCTCGCTCGGGAATCGGGAAATAATCATCGACTGCTGCCATCAGCTCGTCAATGCACTTGCAGGCTTCGTCATCTTTGCCTTCGCTTTCCATCGCCGCAAGAGCCGAACCTCTAATAATCGGAATGTCGTCGCCTGGGAATTCGTATTTGTTCAACAGGTCTCTTGTTTCCAGCTCGACCAAATCCAGCAGCTCGGGGTCGTCAACCATGTCCACCTTGTTCATGAAAACAACAATCTTTGGCACATTAACCTGACGGGCAAGAAGAATGTGCTCACGGGTCTGCGGCATCGGACCATCATTGGCTGCCACTACCAGAACGGCGCCGTCCATTTGGGCTGCTCCGGTAATCATGTTCTTGATATAGTCGGCGTGTCCCGGACAGTCAACATGGGCATAATGGCGATTGTCCGTCTCATACTCCACATGGGCAGTATTGATTGTAACGCCGCGCTCTTTCTCCTCCGGGGCATTGTCGATGTCATCAAACCTCTTGATAGTGCCAGAGCCGGATTTGTGGACCAGCCGCATTGTGATTGCGGCCGTCAACGTCGTTTTGCCGTGGTCGATATGACCGATAGTTCCAATATTGATATGTGGTTTTGTCCGCTCAAATACTGCCTTAGCCATCTTAATATAAACCTCCAATGTGCTGGGTTAGTATTTATTTCCTATTCGAATCCGATTCTAAAAAACCTTTTGTAAACTGATCTCAACTGAATTTTCCCGTTTATCCGCGGGTAACTTGTGCCACAGGTAGTAACTTAAAAATAAGCAGTTACGGCTTTATTCGCGGACATCTACTACCCTTAAGGGTATAAAACTTTATAATCAACTCAAAGCCAGTACCACTAATACTCCGGCAGACCGGAACACACGACCCCGGCTTGACTCACTTGCATTTAGCTGCTGATGGGGCTTGAACCCATGACCTCGTCCTTACCAAGGACGCGCTCTACCACTGAGCTACAGCAGCAATAACAGTTACACCATTTACTGTTCCGGCGGTGAAACAAAATAACAATAATACGCTTATCCAGCACAAATGCCGTATTAAACAAACACTACCCCCCTCTTTCCTGACTCAAAAAACCTGTATATTGAGCGCAGGGGCTCGTCAATAACATCAGCTTTTTAATGCAAACCATAGAAGCTATAGGAATAAACACAAAAGTGCAACTACAAAAATCTGAAAAAATGAAAAAAAATGAAAAAAACCTGAGATTTTTTCATTTTTCCGAAAAAACCTCACCCAAACATCCTTCACGACTTTTACAAATATCCGCCCCAATTGAAGAACAAAACCTGCCTGCTTACCTTTCTTTTGGTTTGTTCGGGTCTTCAGGCTTGCCAAGTTGGTCAATCCAGAGTTTTTTCTGCTGTTCCCACTTCGGCCTGTTAACGATTGGTTTTATCTTAGCTAAAAGCTCTTTTATGACTGCATTAGGGTCGGTCCCGGCTGGTGGGTTGCTCATATAATTGTTAATTGAGCGTGGGATAACCGCGTTGTCGAGTCCTAAGTCCTTCTCCAGTAAGGAGTTCTCCACTAATTGGGCCGCGAGGTCGATTTTGGGCCATCTCAAGTACACATCGAGAAGGTCCGATATAATTGCCTTTTTCTCCTCGTCTGTCTGGGCAGCTTCGCTCAACCTGCCTAAATAGCCCGCTGCCTGTTCAAACTGACCTATCTTAATACAAAGCTCAGCCAGCTTCTCTCTAACGTTTTTGAGCATTTCCGGGTTATTTTCACCGACAGCCTTTCGCTCTGCTATCTCAAGAAAAGAGATTCTCTGCTCATCGGACAGCTTGATTTTGCCGTTTTGCGAGACGATTTTGTCTATCCAATCGTTCAGAACGCCGGCATCAGAGCCACTGAATATTTTGAGCATAGCCTGCCAGACGGGCTCACTTTTGCCGTTCGTACCTATCTTTTCCACCAGCCGAGGAATATCTTCTTTGCCACCCACATCGGCGGCTAATTGTATTAGTTTTCTCCTTATTATAGCACTGGGGTCATTTAAAAATTGCTCTTTTAATCTTTTCCAGGCGTCAGTTTTGTCAATATAGATAAGCCCATCTATCGCGGCTTCTCTGACCAGGTTTTCTTCATTATCCAGAGCTTCTTCAAATAAAGGCTGAAAAAGCATGATTGCTTGAGTTTTGCACACACTGGTTTGGGTACACAGTCCAGCCATTGTGTTGAGCAATTCCCCGTGTAAGGCACCGTCATCTTGCTTTTCAGGCTGGCTGTATCTGGCTGCAAGCATACTAAGGTAGTTGTCAACCTCCTCGGGTGCTAACCCATCCTGCTCAAGCAGCTTTTTCATAACCTCAGCCCCCTTTTGGGCCTTGGTCGGGTCTGGCTCGGCCAGATACTTTGCCGACCATTCGAGGGTCTTTTTTCTCGTTTCCTTGGGGATTTTGAATTCTGAAGTGGGCGAAAGGGCGTAGTAGCAGGCCCCACCGAGAGCAACGAACAACTGCATTTTGACTTTATCGTCCTGTTCAGCTTCGATTTGAGCCAGCAGAGGTTGTGCTGAGTTCAACTCGACCATCAAAGACAGCAGCTTGGCTGTTTTTAACCGAACATTTCTGTCCTGGTCTGAAATCAAGCCTATCAAGATAGGTCCCAGTTCGGCCGGTAGCTTTGGATTTGTTCCTGTTCGCCACTGAGATGTCTTTTCCAGCGCCCACAATTTTACATCCGCTTTCAGGCCGGTTAAATGCTTAGCCAAAAACTCACCTCTGGTTGCATCGTCGCTTTTGCCGTCATATATCTGGCCCAATGCCGATAAATAAAGCCCCTGCCACGAGGTCAATTCGATTCTCATCAGCCGCATCTGCTCTTCCTGGCGAATCAGCCAGTCCTTCAGGAATTCGTCTTTGCCTTTGCGTTCGAGTTCGAAGATGATTTGTATGCGGGTTGCGGCATTTGTGCCTATCGGTATGCCCATATAACGCAGGGCCTTTTCTGATGCGGCGGATATTTGCTCTTCAGGGTCGTCAATCAGCTCTATAAGTTTGATTGTCGCCATCATATCCGGCTGCAGTTTCAGCGCATATATCGCATTTAACCTTGTTTTGACCGGCTGTGAGGCATCAGATGCTATTTTCTCAAGTGAGCCTCCTATCTTCTCGTACTCGAAGAGCAAAGTTGCCTCAGCGGCCAGCTCGGCCTCGGCAACAATCTCGCTGGCAAAGATGCCAAGCAGAGGCTGTATGAAATCATCCTCGTTGTTTATGGGCTCTTTTGATGACCTGGCTCGAATCAATGACTTGCAGACGGCCATACGCGCGGCGCTGTTTTCAGTCTGCTTCAGGGCGTCGAGCAGAATTTCCCTGGCCAGCGGATTTTTGTCAAACAACATCACGGTTGCAGCATTTATACGTATCTCTTCGCTCGGGTCTTTGAGCAGGGCGTTTTTGTTGATTTCCAATTGCTTGTCTGGCTTGGCATTTGTTGGTCGCGGCAATTTGGGATTGGTCGCCCCCCGACCGACGCCCTCAACTGCCGATAGACCGGGGTCCCCCAACGCACTGTTCTGCATTTCGGGGCGCCCGCATCCTATCACCAACAATAATATTACCAGATACAGCCGTATTGTACTCATTTGGATAACCTTATAGAAACTGCTGTGAGTTAGTCTGGCTGTCATAATAATACCGAAACTTATCCAAGTCAATACATTTGATTGACGATTTTCAATCATCAATCGAAAATCGCAAATCAAAAATCACTTCTTTATGGTCTCGGGTGGAATTGCTTGTGAATCTTTCGTAGCCTTTCCTGGTCAACGTGCGTGTAAATCTGGGTAGTTGCAATATCAACGTGCCCAAGCATTTCCTGGACGCTTCTCAAATCGGCGCCGCCGGCCAGCAGGTGTGTCGCGAAGCAGTGTCTCAATGTATGCACGGTCAAATTTCTGGACATACCTGCCCGAACCGCATATTTTTTTACCAATCTCCAAATCTCAATACGACTCAAAGGCCTGCCTGTTCGCGAGAGCAGCAGCCAATCGCCGCTTAATGACCCGCTCCGAGCCAGTTTTGGTCGCAGGTCCTTTAGATACTCAACTGTTGCTGCGACGGCGGCCTTGCCGACCGGGATTACCCGCTCTTTGTTCCCCTTGCCCCAGCAGCGAAGATAGCCGATATCAAGATTCAAATCTGAACATTTCAGGCCGGCTAACTCGCTGGCACGAACTCCGGTGGCGTAGAGCAATTCAAGAATTGCCTTGTCCCGTAGATAAAAAGGCTCATCGGCACAAGGAGCGTTGAGAAGGTCGATAACCTGTTGTTTACTGCAGATACCGGGGAGCCTCTGCCAGATTTTCGGACCTTCAAGGATTGCGGTGAAGTCGTCTTCTAAGAGACCGGTCAGCCTGGCAAAACGCAGAAACATCCTTATGGCTGCCAGGGAGCGTTTGATTGAGCTTTCGCATTTTTCCTCTTTCGTTAGGACTCGCAGATAGTGCTGGATAAGGATTGGCTTTATTTCCTGTAGTTGGCTGATGTTGTTGGATTTGCAGTATTTCAGGAAGCTTTTCAAGTCGCGGCCATAGGCCAGAATGGTGTTGTCGGCCAGGCCCGCCTCAATAGTTAGGTAATCGAGAAAGCTCTTGACGTTCTGTCCAAGGGGGAAGGGGCGGATTTTTTCGCCGACGGATTGTGTTTGTGTTAAAGGCATTTCTCGTATCCTGTGGCTCGGCCCTCGATACTTCCAGCGAGCCTCGAGTCTCGATAAAGAAAATCGGGGTCGAATAACTTCATATCGGCGACAGAACGAACTAATCTTTAGCTGCGAATCCGCGCGGTCTCAACCAGGCCGAGCAAGGAGGAACATTCGGCTTGACAACATATATATTACCGTCATAGTTATAGGCCCATAGGCTGAAAGTGTCTCTTTGCCCGTATCAGTACGAATTGGAGGATAAGCAATATGGATGATATGAATCTGGCTCGCCGCGATATGCTTCGTTATGGGGCAGCGGGCGCTATGGCTTGGATGGGCTTGCCTGGCTTGACACCCGACGTCTGGGGCAGCTCTATAAAGAAATCGAGTGCATCCGGGCAACTGCCGCCTGTTCGCACCATAACCACCGGCCCGAAGTTCCATTGGTTCAGCTACTATGACAAGCTGCAGTTTGACCCGACCTGCCGATATGTGCTCGGGATGGAGGTCGATTTCGAGCATCGCAGCCCCCGGCCCGATGACATTATCAGGGTCGGGATGGTGGATTTGAAGGATTCCGACCGCTGGACCGAACTGGGCCGGACCCGCGCATGGTGCTGGCAGCAGGGATGTATGCTCCAGTGGCGGCCCACAACAGACGGCAGGGGCGATGAAATTATGTGGAACAACCGACAGGCTGGCCGATTCGTTTGCCATATCCTCAATGTTCGTACCTCCAAGAAGCAAACGCTGGCCCATCCCTTCTACACCGTCAGTCCCGATGGCCGCACCGCCGTGGCGCCGGATTTCCGGCGTGTCAATTCGATGCGCCCCGGCTATGGCTACGCCGGACTGGCTGACCCTTATGCAGACGAGCCAGCGCCGAAGGACTCGGGCATTTTCCGAGTGGACCTTAACACCGGCAAGCAGGACTTGATAATTTCCATCGCCGATATCGCCGGGCTCGGTAAGATTCCCGGTAATCCGAAGGACGCCAAACACTATTTTAACCACCTGCTGTTCAATACGGACGCCTCGCGATTCATCTTCCTGCACCGCTGGCGGTCCCCGGGGCAGGGCGGTTTTGGCACTCGGATGCTCACCGCCAGGCCTGACGGCGCCGATATTTGCGTCGTGGACGACTACGGAAAAACATCGCACTTTATCTGGCGGGACAAGAGCCATATCCTCGCCTGGGCCAGGCATCCTTCGCACGGCAACGCCTTTTATCTCTACGAGGACTGCACAAGCAGGGTTGAAGTGGTCGGAAAAGGCATTATGACGGTAAATGGACATTGCAGCTATCTGCCTTCGAACAAGTGGATTCTAAACGACACATATCCGGACAAGGAGCGAAAGCAGAACGTTTATCTCTACAACATCGCTGCCGGCCGGAGGGTCCCGCTTGGGCATTTCTATTTGCCTCCACAATATAAAGGCGAGTGGCGCTGCGATACGCATCCGCGTTTCAGTCCCGACGGACGAAGCGTCGTTATCGATTCGCCGCACGAAGGCAATGGCCGCCAGATGTACCTCATCGATATCAGCAAAATTGTCGGCTGATTTCACCTTTATTCGGGCTTTGTGCCGAACCTGGTTTGAAAAAAGTAATTGGCCCTTGAGATACAAGCGGCCGGTGGATATAATGGCTTAAAATGAAAAAGTAAACCGCCCAGGCCGCCGAGAAAAGATTAAGTTATTAGGACAGGCTCTAAATGTAATCATAGGCTCTCTGTGAGGCCCGAAGTAAAAAATTGAACTGGAGAAATCCAAAATGAGTGGATACCACAATAATATAGACCACAGACCACAGACCATAGACCACAGACACCCGGCCTCGCCCTTCTGTCCTCTGTCCTTTGTCCTCTGTCTTCTGTTTTCTGTCTTCTGTTTTCTGTCTGTTGTCTCCTGTCTGCTTTTAGCAGGTTGTGGCGGCAATCAGCAACAAGCCGCTCAAGCAGAACCAATCTGCCTGGCAAATGTGCAGAAGTCTCAGGCAATGCAGATAGCAGAGGACGTTTTGGCCAAGATGCACTTTACCGTCGATAAGGCTGACGCCGAGCGAGGTTTAATAAGAACCAGGCCGTTGGCGGGAGCGCAATTCTTCGAGTTATGGCGCAGCGATAACGTCGGGGCATTCAACTCTGCCGAGGCAAACATGCACAGCATTCGAAGAACTGTATCATTGGATATAAGCCTGCCCACAGGACCGCAGGGTAAAAAATTGTGTATTGACTGTGAGGTGAGAGTGCAGAGATTGTCTCTGCCTGAGCGCCAAATCAGCAGCAGCACGCGGGCCTACGAGATGTTTTCGAGAAGCACCTCGTCGATGCAGAGTCTAAAGCTTAACCCTGAGCAAAAAGCAGATATGGCGTGGGTCGATTTGGGCAATGACAAACGCCTTGCGACGGAGATTTTGAAGCGAATTAAAGAACGAATCGGTAACTGGTAACTGGTTACTGGTAATTGGTAATTATTTAGTTCCTGTTGCGGAAGCAACATTTGTCATTCCTGCGAAAGCAGGAATCCAGGTTTTTTCGCCGTAGACCCCTGCTTTCGCGGGGGCGACATTGCCAGTTTCGGCTTTCCGCAACAGATACTATTTAACCATTTAACCAATTTCATCAACTGATTGAGCGATTGGAGCGAATAACAATGAGCGAAGTCTTTGTCGGCATTGATTTGGGCGGAACAAATATCAAGATTGGCCTGTTTGATTCTCAGGTCAAGCTAATCAGCAAAACAGCAGTTGCGACCGAAGCGGATATGGGGCCGGAGGTCGTTATTGACAAAATGGCACAGACGGTCGAAGAGCTTCTTACCGGTGAGGGTATGTCCGCCCGCGATATCACTGCGATTGGCATAGGAACGCCCGGACCGGCAAAATACAGCGAAGGCATCATAATAAAGTCCACTAACATGCCGAAATTCAAGAACGTTCCCATTTGTCGGATGCTCAATGAAAAACTCGGCGCACCGGTTGTCTTCGACAACGATGCGAATGTAGCCTGCTGGGGCGAATACGCGGTTGGGGCCGGCAAAGGCGTCAAAAATATGGTGTTTTTTACGCTCGGTACGGGAATAGGCGGCGGCATTATCAATAACGGCGAGCTGGTGCACGGCTGTGATGAAAATGCGGCCGAGCTGGGGCATATCATCATATATCCGGATGGACGGGAATGTAACTGCGGCCAAAGAGGCTGTGTGGAGGCTTATGCCTCGGCTGATTCGACGGCCAGGAGGGCACAGGAGGCCCTCGAAGCCGGCAGCGAATCCAGCCTGAAAAAAGTCCTCGACCAGACCGGCACAATAACCAGCAAGGATGTGTACGAACATTTGGCCGCCGGCGATAAATTAGCCAGGGAAATAACCGACGGAACGGCCAAGGCGCTTGCAATCACCTGTATAAATATGCTGCACGTTACCGAGCCTAAGCGGATAGTCTTTGCCGGTGGAATGATAGCCGCCGGCGATGTGCTGCTGAACAGGATACAGGATTTCTTCGACGAGCATATCTGGACCTTGAAAGCCGAGCCCGTTGAAATATGCTTTGCAACCTTGGGAGAAGATGCCGGCATAATCGGCGCCGCCGCACTGGCTCAGCACGCCCATCAGCAGGGAAAATTGAAATAAACCCTATCGCGGCTATAAAATCCTATTAACCCGCATTTAACTCATTTACAACGGCTCAATGTAACCTCCCAAAGCCACATTGTAAACTCACAACGCCACGATGTAAAGATGCATTATCATGATGTAAGCTTACAACACCACAGATTCAGCTAACCTTGAGGAAAGTTTAGTTCAGCACCATTTTAACGACTGCCGATTTTCAATTTATAAAACCAACCTCACCGTATTGCTCGGCTGGGCCTCACCGGATTTATTTACCGCTATGACCCGATATTCAAGCTCTTCTTTTTCCGGCTGGTCGAATAAAGTGGTCCAATAGTGATTATGCAGGGATTTTAACATTATCACGCAGAAATTCAGGTGCTAAATCCGCACCATTTTCTCATACGATAGTCTCTAACAGCGGGTCAACCCTAAAGGGCTTAAAAAGTTCCTTATCTTTTAGAGGCCCAAAGATTTCCCCGGTTAATTCCTGTTCTAAATCAACTTCTCCTTCAATGCCGTCATTAAACTTAATCCAAATAACATAATCATGCAAATATCTTGCCTCTTTAACATGCACAATCATAATCTTACTCCAAAGGCTTAATTGATGCCTGCGTCAAAAGTAGTCACCGTCAAAAAAGTGCTGTAAGTTGTTGTATTTTTTGGAGTTAAATCATTTTTCGGGTTGACAAGCAAGCCGGGTCGTATAAAATATAACCTGTTATATATCAAAGACTTGGAG
>JAUWPZ010000131.1 GCA_030611315.1 Sedimentisphaerales bacterium | reverse complement strand
GCTTGAGCAGCAAATGGCTGTCGTGACAAAGGCATTCTCAAAATATACACCCTCGGCTGCGAGTCGGTCCATGTTGGGTGTCTGGATGATGGGATTTCCCGCATATCCTAAGCAGCTCTGGGCTTGGTCATCGGCAAACATAAACAGAATATTGGGGCGCTTCTTAGCTGCTCCCATTGAGCAGCGCGAAGTAAGCGATGCCATACCTGCAAGGCTGACGGTCTTCAGAAAGTTACGTCTGTCCATATTTCCCGGATTTCCCATTTAACTTCGTAAACAGCATTTCTGCACGTTTTCACACTTTTCCTGAGACACTCCTATGAAATTTAAGCCCTTTAATACTAAAATTTCATCTCAATGTCAACGGTTTTCCGGCAAGCTCGCCGAGTTTTCTCGCAAAAAACCCGCTTTTTCCCGCCTGACCGACATTTATGCCATTTAGATCGCTTTGTGCCGAATTGACAAAACAGGTCGAGGAAAGAATTATACCGTTATGTATAAGCTCTTAAAGTCCCGGGCGAAGCCCGGTTAAGTTCTATCTGCCAGGGCCTGGATGTCATCTTCTCTCAGCATGTAATTGTAAATCCGAACATCATCCAGCAGACCTTCGGAACCATCAGTAGAAATCAAGACATCCATATCGACGGCGGTGTCGATTGTCTGGGCGCCATTGCTGAGGGTGGTATCTTCTTGTTCGCCATCTACATAGAGCAGTATATCTTCGACTTTCACATTCTCTTTGTCCGGCAAGACAATGGCTACGTGATGCCATGTACCATCATCTATCTCCGTGTCACCAAGAATGCTGCCGCCCCACACGGCGGCTCGGAGTTTGCCCTCGGCGGTGATTCCATTAAACCATTGGGCGCCGCAGATTCCCAGCGTACCCCAACGTACAATCGCGGGATTCGATTCATTTGATTCATCTCTGACCCATGCAGTTACGGTTCGAGGATTCGATCCGCTGATACCTTTGTAACCTTCGACTTCCACATAATCACCGGTCCCATCAAATTCCAGCGCCCCACCAATCTTCCCACCGCTGGGCCACCAGGTTGGATCGCCGTTAAGGGTACCATCGTTACCGTTACCTGAACTGTCGGCGGCAACCGTTCCACTCGACTCATCCAACTCCCAGCGGCCTTCCAGATACTCCTCCATACTTAGGGGCGGACGTGATAATTCGGCGTCAATTGACAGATCGCTGCTACCTTTTGAGGTGTTAAGTGCGTGGATAGCCAATATGTTTGTCCCGACGGTAAGAAATTCAGAAGCGTTCTTTACCATATATTCTGACCATTCGGCATTACCTATCCACTGGCCGGTATCATCATAGCTCTTATCACCCTCCAAGACGCGGAGACGATAAACCTCCTGACCGTTGATCGAGACGATACAACCATCATCGACGTACACGCGCAGAGTCAGAGTATCAGGAATACCACCGCCGGGATCGATCTCGAAAGCATGACGCAGATACACTGTAGTGTAGTTGTTCTGCATGTCATCAAGAACCGTATTGTCATCACCATCGCCAAAGCCGATGCTCGTTTGGCCGATCAGCCAGGTTTCATCCTCTGTAAAACCAATTTCACGCCAGTCGGAAGGTGGTTCGGAGGTGCCTTTGCGATAATGCCAGTCCGTGGATTGTGACTCAATCATAGGTATCGGCGGGAAAGGTTCCGCGGTGAATTTGGCTGTCGTGTTCGCCCAATCGACGCCAAACGAGTTCGACGCATAGCAGCGGAAATAATAGGTCGTATCCTGATCAAGACCGCAAATGTCAGCATGGAATGTCCCGACGCCTTGCGTACCCAGATTGACCTGGTGGTCCCAGATACCAGGTGTTGTACTTGTACCACCGTCGCTGGCGCCCCAGTAAATGTCAACTGTGGGATCATCGGTGCCATTGTAGATCACTTGGCCATTGAGCGTGGCCGCATAGGTGGTAATGTTACTTGTAATCAGATTAACCACCCTCGGCGAGCCCGTTTGGTTAGTAAACGTATTGTCCAGCCAGTGATCTGCAATGACGGTCAGGTCAGATAGACCGACCTGGCCGCTTTCGTCGAGATCGGTTCCCTGACACCATGCGGACGATTGGCAATTAGTACTCATCCATTCCTCGGCTAACTGCGAAAAGTCCGCAAAATCAACTATACCGTTCATGTTGATATCACCGGGGATGCTGCCGATCAGTTTGTAGGAAATCTCGTCGAGTTGATATGTAATAGTAGGCTCATAATTGTTTTCCTGCTCAAAGAATTTCACTTTCCAGTAAATGCTTCGCGTGCCATCCCAGTGTTCGTCGATGAACCAGTCGTTTGAACCGGGCCAGCCCAAACTGCCGGGGCACGAGACAAGCTCCGTCAGATCGGTGATCTGCAAGTCGGTCGTCCATCTGGCTATGTAATTGCCCCCGTAGTATGTCCCCGGTCCATAGTATGTATATTTACCCTCGTAAGTATCAACCGTGTAAACCGGTGCTACCGCCGTAAGAATTGGTCCGGATTGTTCCAAATGCGCCGGCTCGGTGATTGGCTCAGAGGGAAGATGTATCGCCAGACCCGGATCGCCATAAAATGCGAATATATTTCCTTCATCGCTGCCGCCCATGCCTGCCTCACTGAGATATTTCTGCGTATTCTGAGCCTGTTTCCACGCCTGGCCCAGCGTTTTACCTGCCGTCACCGCGTTCCAGAATTCGGTGTTGAGGGTTGTATATGCCCCTGAGGCTGTACGTGTGCTGCCAATGTAGGCGATGGCGCCGCGACGCAGGAATTTCGGGGCAATTATCCGATCCCAACTATAGTGATCCAGGTCGATCCCGGCTACCAGACAACCGCCGCTGTCAGCAACGCACGGCGCCAGGAAAATATTGTCCAGGTTGGGCTTCTCCAGAGCCGGGTCAAAGTAATTCGGTCCCCATCCCCAACTGACCTCCAGAGAGTGCCACGAATGTGATATCGCTGATCGATTTTGCATGTACGGAAGATTTTCATGGCCGAACTCGCGGTCTATTTCATGGGCTGGCTGGAAACCGACGTTTTCCAGATATTTGCCGACAAACCTGGTGTAATGCAGTGAACCGCCACCCATCAACAAAGACTTATCAGCCCATTCAGGGCTAACCAGGTCATCATACGTGAGTGATCGTGCCGCCAGCAATGTTCCGAATGACATATTCTCACCAAAAACCCGCCCCGTAGCCAACTCCAGCCATACATCATCATCGACATTAGAAATATCGCCGTCGTTCACGCCACATTCAATCGCCCCGCCCCAATACTTATTTGTGCCAAAAGGTATGACGTCAAACAGGCCAACTATACATAGGTGCTCAGGCTGCCCTGCCATAACCGTGAAATAACTCGATAGTTCATCAACCATATCCGAAGCACATGGATACTTCAGCTTGATATCACCCAAATCGTTGCGTGGTCCTTCCGGCCCCATCACAAGCTGAAACCGCGTACCGTCAAATTCAACTTCATTGCCTGCTTCTCCAAACGGCCCCTCACCGGGGTCGCCGTAATCGCCGTCATCATTAAAGTCGATATTGCAATATCTCCAAGTATCGTTATCAACCGTAATTATAAAACCATACGTATTGGTAACCGGTGTCATACTGCCGGTCAGCCATTTATCCCCGCTGGGGGCGCCGCTCGGCCGGGTGGTTGTCTCGCCACTATGATAAAAAGGAATGTTCCATTGAGTCTCGAACCCGAATGGTATAACCGCTCCTTCCCTTCCTACTGCCAGCAAAGGCGCTGCTATTGACTGTTTCTTTACTATGATACCGGACATGTCCCGATCACCCGGATTGGCGTAGGCAAAATAATCCACCGGCAGGTTGTTATTGACCATCCACTGTAGCGAATCATACGCATCGGCCAATGACGTCGTTGACACCCCTTCACCGCTCAACTGTGTTACCACTGTAGAATTATCACCTATCAGTAGTGCTGATGTCGGACTCAACTCTCCAATAACCGTCAACGCTTCAGCAGACAGCCCGCTGGACTGGTCGAAGTAAAACAAAGGAACCTCTAATCGCCCGGCCAACCCCGAGGCCACCAGGGCATTTTCATAGTCCTGATCGTCACACAACACGATGCGATCAACCGTCACCCAAAACGTCCCAGCCAGTGTATAAGCCATCTGCTCAGCAGATTCGGCAATAATATCAGGATTCGGCGATGAAGCGTTTCCCAAAATGTATATGCTTTCTGGTGAGTATCGGTCCAGGTAATCCTGTATTTCTTCTGAGATTACTTCGGAAGCGTCCAGGGCAATGACTGACGGTTTGTCGCCACTGATCTTTTGCGAGGCTGGGATCGCCGCCATATACGCGAACTCATACCACGAAACCGAATCTTCGGGAACCGGAACCAGAAAAACATTCTTATCCCCAGCCATACCGACCTGAGTCGCTGTGAGAACCAGCCAAAAAGATACCAGTAACATTAATGATATCCTTGGGTAATTTGCCATCATTTTTGAGTGATTTTCCGGTTTAATTCTTTGCTCGCTCCTTTCGTATGGGAATTGCTGCGGGTATTAAGCTCTTATGAGCTGGGATTTCCCATATACCATCATACGTCTTAGCTCAGCTACGCCGTTGGGCCTCTTTTCTAATAGAATACCAAATCTGTCTCGAAAACTCAAGCATATTATGCCGGAAACCGCCAAAAAGTCGAGCACATACGTCCAAAACCCGCTTTTTCCCACCTATCGCCTATTTGTGCCATTTATAGTGCTCTCATTTGAAATTTCCTGTTTGTTCGCGGGTAAATGGCTTTAGAACAATAAGTTACAATCTTACTCGCGGGAATTTACTACCCTGAAGGGTATAGTTTTGTGGTTAACATCTAAAAACCGCTTATGACTTAAATTTTGATATTCATTGTCCCAAATCTTTTTATTAAAAACGCTGCGGAAAAGACTTGCGTCAATTACAACAGGCTGTTATAATACAAAGTTTATATTTTATGATATGACTGGTCTCTCAACATATATGAGAAAGGATTTACCCAAAAGATGCTGACAAAGCAGGAAAAAGAGAATATTATCGGCGATTTCGAGACCCACAGGGCCGATACCGGTTCGCCGGAAGTGCAGATTGCACTGTTGACAAAAAAGATTAATGACCTCACCGAGCATCTCAAAACCCATCGCAAAGACCACGCATCCAGGCGTGGTTTGCTGAAAATGGTCGGGAACAGATCAGCATTACTGAAGTATATAAGCAAAAAAGACGTCAAGCGTTATCAGGATATTATATCCCGACTCGGCTTGCGAAAATAGAGGGGCATAAGAGAACAAGAAAACACCACAGCGAGTAACTTGCCCCTTATATGCTTAATGACAGGGAACCCGAAAATGATAAATAATGTATGGGAACCCATTTTTATAATTGTTTATGAGGTAGTTTATGTTTGATGTGTGTAGAGTAGAAAGAGAAATTGGGGGCAGAATCTTATCAATTGAAGCCGGCAGAATCGCCAAACAGGCAGATGGGGCGGTCCTTGTCCAATACGCTGATACCGTTGTTCTTGTTGCTGCGGTGACGGCGCCGCCGAGATTCGACGATATTGATTTTTTCCCGCTGAGTGTCGAGTACCGCGAGAAGCAGAGTGCGGCAGGTAAATTCCCGGGCGGTTTTATCAAACGCGAGGGCAGGCCGAGCACAAAGGAAACGCTGACGGCGAGGCAAATCGACAGACCTATCAGGCCGTTGTTCCCCGAGGGATATCTTCAGGAAGTGCAGGTTGCGGTGAACGTTT
Source organism: Sedimentisphaerales bacterium (assembly GCA_030611315.1). GTDB lineage: Bacteria > Planctomycetota > Phycisphaerae > Sedimentisphaerales > Anaerobacaceae > JAUWPZ01. The sequence continues at coordinate 4,645 of JAUWPZ010000131.1, read as the reverse complement.
TAAGCGCAGACCGTGAGAATGACCCTGATGTTCTTGCAATGGTGGGCGCCAGCGCGGCGCTTACGATAAGCAAGATACCGTTTTTGGGGCCTATTGGGGCCTGCAGGTTAGGCAGGGTGAACGGAGAATTTGTGGTTAATCCCACGCATAAGCAGCTTGCAGAGAGCGACCTGAACCTGCTTCTCGGCGGTCGTAAGGAAGCGATGAACATGATCGAGGTCGGCGCCAAGGAGTTGTCGGAGGATGTAATTGCTGAAGCTATCGCAACGGCCCAAAAAACAGTTTCACAGGTTTGTGAAATGATAGAGGAGCTTCGTGAAAAAGTGGGTGTCGAAAAGGAAATCCCCCTTGTGGAGAGCGATGAGCGGCTCGCTGCGGAAATTTCCTCTAAGATAGCGGATAAGCTGTACGAAAACAAGCAAATATCGAACAAGCAGGAGCGAAAGACGGCCAAAGAGGAACTGTTCGAGCAGGTCTTTAATGAATACTGTTCTGATGAGAAAAAAGCGGAATCGCAGAGTGATACCGCCGTGTATAACAAAGCGATGGTCAAGAGAATTCTCCACGAAATCGAGGGACGGACGGTCAGGAAATTGTTGTTAGAAGGCAAAAGGGCCGACGGCAGAGGGTATAATGATATTCGTCAAATTGATTGTCAGGTGGGTATTTTGCCAAGAACTCACGGCTCAGCGCTGTTTACACGCGGTGAAACACAGTCAGTGGTGAGTGTAACTCTTGGTACTATCAGAGATGCGCAGATTATCGACGGTTTGCTGGAGGAGTACGCACAAAACTTTACGCTGCATTACAACTTTCCGCCATATTCTGTCGGCGAGGTTCGGCCTTTTCGCGGTCCGGGTCGAAGAGAAATCGGACATGGCGCGCTTGCGGAACGGGCGTTGGTGGCGGCAAGACCCCCGGAAGATGAATTCGCATACACTGTGAGGATAGTCTCGGATATTACCGAGTCGAACGGCTCGAGTTCAATGGCTTCGGTTTGTGGTGGTACGCTGGCCCTTATGGATGCAGGCGTCCCAATCACAAAACCGGTTGCCGGAATATCAATCGGCTTGATTAGTGACGAAAACGGTCGGCACGAGCTGCTGACCGATATTCTCGGCGAGGAAGACCATTTCGGAGAAATGGATTTCAAGGTTGCCGGGACTGTTGACGGTATTACGGCGATACAGCTCGATATAAAAGCCGAGGGGCTGGCGCATGATATTATGGTCGAGGCCCTAAAAAGGGCAAAGGAAGCGCGTCTGGAAATCCTGGATATTATGACAAAGGTCATTAGTGAGCCCAGGAGCGAGTTAAGTGTCTATGCTCCGAAGCTGATAAGTATCGAAATTGACCCTGAGTTTATCGGCAAAGTGATTGGCCCCGGAGGCAAGGTAATCAAGGGCATTCAGGAACAGACCGATACAACTATCGAAGTTGAAGAGGACGGGACTATTTATATAAGCTGTCTCGGCGGCGACGGTCACTTCAAGGCCAAAGAGATTATCGAACTGATTACACAGCCGCCCAAAGTAGGGCGGATATATGAAAAGTCAAAAGTCGTCTCTGTGAAAGACTTTGGAGTGTTTGTCGAAATCATACCGGGTATCGAAGGATTGTGCCACATCAGTGAGCTGAGCGATGGTTACGTCAAGACCGTCGAGGAAGTCTGCAAAACCGGCGACCTGATACCGGTAAAATTAATATTGATTGACGACCAGGGCAGATTGAAACTTTCGCGCAAAGCGGCTCTTGCCGAGATGAACAAGGCAGAAAAAACCGAGAAAAAACCAGACGTCAAGGAAACAGAATAGCGCCGGCTGGGAGAACAGGTCAAAAATTAGTTTCTAATAACCTGAAGGGCAGAGTTCCACGGGTTTGCCCGTGGGTGAATGGGAACTCGCCCGAAGGGCGTCGAGCGAAGCTCGTAAAGTGGAAAGGTACTACGGGCTCTGCCCGTAGGGTTTCCACATGCCCTTCATTGTGTTTGGGAGCACAATATTAATAGTGCTCATGATTGAAGTTTCCCGTTTGTTCGCCCGCCCCTATGGGCGGGCAACTTGTGCCACAGGTAGTAACCTTAAAACGAATAATTTATAGTGCTACCAGTTGAAATTTCCTGTTTGTTCGCGGGTAAGTGGCTTTAGAACAATAAGTTACAATCTTACTCGCGGGAATTTACTACCCTTCAAGGGTATACAACCCCAGTCGCGGGAATTTATTACCCTTAAGGGTATAACGATACTGCAGGATAGTGTGCGGCGTTCAAAGGCAGGGGGAAAATAAGTGCAGCAGTTTATATGTGGTTTTGTTGTCGCTTTATTGGCTGTTGTGCCGGCTGTAGTGTTAATTCTGCGCAAAAAGCCCTCCAGGCTTCAAAAAAATAAGAACGGACAGCCCGGGCAGCTCGAAGAATTGAGCAAATTGACCGGCCAGCTTACCCACGAGATAAAGAATCCACTTTCTATTGTCAAAATTAATTTGAAGCTTATCGGCGAGGAGCTGGAAGATTCAAAATCCGGCTCACCGGACAGTAAAGACGAGCAGAGTTTTGGACGGGCGCTTCGGAAAATAACTGTGATTCAAAGAGAAATGGACAGGCTCGAGCAGATACTTGACGGTTTCCTGCGCTATATCGACAAGACACAACTGCAGTTGGCGAATGTTGATATCAATGAGCTTATCAGTGATATGGCCGATTTTTATTCGCCGCAGGCCCACAGCCACTCGATAACCATCCGTCAGGGCTTGCTGCGTAACGAGCCGCTTGTTTGCAAAGTCGATGCGGATATGTTAAAACCGGTGATATTGAAGCTGTTTATTAACGCCCAGCAGGCAATGAGCGACGGCGGGGAACTGATGATAAGGACGGACCGGCAAAAAAAAGATGCAATTATTCGAATCAGCGATACCGGCAGTGGTATCGCCCCGGCTCAACTGGGTAACATTTTCGATGCTTATTATTCGTCGCGGCCGCAGGGCAGCGGACTGGGTTTGCCCACGGCAAAGAAGATAATCGAGGCGCATAATGGTACGATATCCGTTAACAGCGAGCCGGGAAAAGGAACATCTTTTACCATCACGCTGCCCGTGCACGCCCTGTGAGGTGTCGATTTGAAAGAAAACGGAAGTATAATTCTGGTTGTTGACGATGAGCGCGACCACGCGGACGGAATCGCCGAATCGCTTGAGAAATTGTGCGCAAAGGCAATTGCAGTTTACACCGGCAAGGATGCCCTTGAGATTGTATCCAATCAGCAGGTTGATATTGTTATTACGGATTTGAAATTAGGCGGCGATATCGACGGGCTGGCCATCCTTGAAGAAGCCAAAAGAAATAATGAAAGAACGGAAGTTATCCTGATAACCGCATACGCAACCATTGATACCTGTAAAGAAGCTATCAAACGAGGGGCATACGATTATCTCGTTAAGCCGATTGATATCGACCAGCTTCGTACACTCGTAAAGCAGGCCGGCAAAAAGGTCTCATCTGCATATTCGCGAGAGTCCGGCACAGCCGGCGCGGGTAAAGAGGAATTTCAATTTGAGGGCATCCGTGGAAAGGATGCCGCGACGGCCGGTATTTTCGAGGTCCTTCGGCGAGTGTCGCCAACAAACATATCCGTTCTGATTGAAGGCAAGTCCGGGACCGGCAAGGAGCTGCTGGCCAGGGCGATTCACAACAATTCTAAGCGGTGGAACAAGCCGTTTCGGCCGGTTAATTGCGCCGGCCTGACCGAGACCCTACTGGAGAGCGAACTATTCGGCCATGCAAAAGGCGCCTTTACGGGAGCGGCCGCCGACAGAAAGGGATTGTTCGAAATCGCCGACAAAGGGACGCTGTTTTTGGATGAAATTGGTGATATGCCGCCGAACATGCAGGCCAAATTGCTTCGGGTAATCGAGGATGGAATCGTAATACCAGTCGGCTCGACTAAACCAATCGCGGTGGACGTCCGTATCATCAGCGCAACCAACCAAAGCCTGACGCAGCTCATCGAGGAGAAGAAATTCAGGCAGGACCTGTACTTTAGAATCAAGGGCGTGAATATTTCTCTGCCGGCCCTGCGTGACAGGGCCGAAGACATACCCGAGCTGACCGAGCATTTTCTCAAAGAAGCCGTTGCGGAAATCGGCTCGGAAGTCAGCGGAATAACGGATGCGGCACAGACGGTTCTTTCAAACTATGACTGGCCCGGCAACGTTCGACAGCTTAGAAACTGTATCAGGACGATGGTTGTGATGTGCGAGAGCAAGCAGCTCGATGTGCAGGACATACCTGCTGATATACATCAGGTACGTCAACTGACCGGCCAGAAGATTGGGGTCGGTTTGGCGGGGGTGTCATTAGGCGAGCTGGAAAAGCAGGCCATCGCTGAGACGTTGGCGAAAACAAAAGGCAACCGCCAAACCGCTGCAAAAATCCTCGGCATCGGCGAAAGAACACTCTATAGAAAGATAAAAGAATATAATTTATAGGGGATAGGGATTGGGGATGAGGGGGGTGCATCTTTTGTTTGTAGGTAAAACTGGCACAAAAATTGCCTTTCATTATAGGAATACAAATTTAAAAACCTACAATGAAAGGCAAAAAAATGTACGAAGAGATTATCGAACAATTGGCCGAGAGTTTCAAGGATGA
>JAUWPZ010000186.1 GCA_030611315.1 Sedimentisphaerales bacterium | reverse complement strand
CTCCCGTGCGCTCTTGTCCCATTTCCACTTTGCCACCTTTCCCCCGGGGGGCGGTGCCGAAACGCGCCAAATGGCCTTTTGGCGGCCTTCTACAATTGGCTGAACTTGCACGTTTGTGTCGAAAATTGATTGATTTTCCGCGCAGCGATTTGACCTAAGTGCTTATGCAAAAAGGAATAAAAAAAATTCCAAAATTCCTGATTTTTCCCCCGCGCTACCCCCACTTTTGATTGACGGAATTACCTATTTTAACAGCCCTTCGCCATTCTATAGGGAGCTTGCCCCGCACTTAATAGGCCACTGCCGTAATTTGGTGCGGGATACGAGATACGAATTTATCACCACTTTTGATTGATTTTTCGCGAAAATCTTACCCAGATTAACGCAGTTTTCTCCAAAATTCCGCCCGTCTTCGCGTGTTACTCGCCAAAGCGAGTAGCGGGCTTATATCAGCAGATTTTGTATTGGAGATACTTTCGTTTTTGTTACTTAAATGCGGATTTTGCAGTTTTTTTTCTTTTGTGCTTGGAAAATCTCTTGTAATACCTGATTTTATCCGATACTTTAAATTAGGTATAAAATAATATATACGGCTGATTTATGCAGAAATATTGCGCAATTAGCCGTTAAATTAGAGGGCAAGGCAAATGTTAGTAGAATTTAAAGTGGGAAATTATAGATCTTTTCGCAAAGAACAGGCGCTTAGTCTTGTTGCAAGTAAAGATACAAAGCTGAGAGGTAATTGTGTTGGTAAAAGAAAATTGCGACTACTGAAAGCAGTAGGTATCTATGGACCAAACGCATCTGGCAAAAGCAACTTTATAAAAGCGTTGTATGTTATGAGAGATATTATCTTAGCTTCAGCAGATTATCAGCCGGGCAAGAAGCTGCCTGTGCAACCATTTTTATTTGATAGCAAATCAAAAAAGAAACCAAGCACCTTTGAAGTAACTTTTTACCATGAGAATGTTCGCTATCAATATGGATTTAGTGCAACCAGCAAACGAATTCATGACGAATGGCTTCTAACATATCCGAAAGGACGCGCACAAACATGGTACGAAAGAAAATTAAAAAGAGATGATTGGAAATTTGGTTCTTTTTTGAAAGGGGAGAAAGAAAGATTGAAGGATAAAACGCGCGAAAATGTTTTATTTCTATCGGTAGGAGCCCAATGGAATAATAAGCAGTTGACTACTGTCTATGAGTGGTTCAAAAAAAAGTTGCGAGTTATGCCAGCCGATGCTATTTGGGCACAAGTCACAGCGGAAATGTTGTTGGAATCCAATGAGGATAAAAAAATTAAAACGATCCTAACTGAATTTATTAAATCGTGTCTGCAAGATGCAGACTTGGGAATATTCGGATTGAACGTTGAGAAATCGAAAGTTACCGAGCCCAAATTCTTGACAGAGCTTCCTGAAAAATCTCGAGATATATTTTCTAAGTATTTTAAGCAAAGTCCGACGATCGAAGTGGAAATGCTTCACAAGAATGTGAAGACGGGCAAAGAAGTTTTTCTCCCCATTCAAGAAGAGTCAGATGGAACAAGACGATTTTTCGAACTTGCTGGGCCATGGTTGGAGGCAATTGTTACCGGCATGACAGTCTTTATCGATGAGTTGGAGGCAAGTCTTCACCCTCTGCTTACTCGTGAATTAATCAAACTTATTCAAGGTTCGCATTCAAAACAAGGGGCACAATTGATTTTTACTACACATGATACTACTCTTTTAGACCCGGAGTTGTTCCGTCGAGATCAAATCTGGTTTACTGAGAAAGATGAACATAGCAGTACTCGCTTATATTCGATGTTAGACTATAAGCCGAGAAAGGGTGAAGCGATGCAAAGAGGATATTTAGCCGGCAGATATGGCGCCGTACCAATCATCGAGGCATTCAAGCTAAATGGTAAGTAGAAAACAAAGAAAAATAGATGACTTCAAACGTCGAGAGGCATTCAGGGAACCTCGCAAAAGCATTCTTATTGTTTGTGAGGGCAAAAAAACAGAGCCAATATATTTCAAGGCATTAAAAGAAAGATTGCGTCTGATAATGGTGGACGTTGAAATTGTTTGGAAAGGCTCTGCTCCTATCACAGTTGTGAATAGTGCAATTCAATTGAGGGAAGATAGAAAACAGATTGCAAAGAATAGCCTGACAAAAGTTGAATATGAAGTAATATATTGTGTGTTTGATGTCGAAGCTCCTGTTCCGCATGAGTCCCTCGCAAATGCTGTGACCAAGGCGAAAGATAATAAGTTGGAAGTTATTCTGAGTAATCCGTGCTTTGAGTATTGGTATATATTGCACTTTAGCAAAACCAGTGCTCCTTTCAACAAAAATAGAAATGTTGAATCGGCATTAAAGAAAAAACATCCTGCTTATAGTAAAAGCGATACTACAATATTCAAGGTTGTTTATCCAAAAACCAGCGATGCCATAAAGCATTCCAAAGAGGTGCTGAACGAACAGCATAATAATGCCAAAGATTTAAGGGGCTGTAATCCATCAACTCACGTACATAAAATAGTAGAATATCTACAGAGCATGTCTTAACATCAGAAACCTCTGCATTCTCCGCTGTTAATTTCTTCGCGTTTTTGTGGTAAGACATTTTCTAAATCCTATACCCTATCCCCTAAACCCTATTTCTGCTATAATGCAGGCGAAATTGAAAAGTTTGAATATTCTTAAATACTGGAAACGCACTATGAAAAGACGAATTGGATTCTCATTAATAGTTTCTTATGTAATTTTTTCAATAATCATTTCTGCGGCTCATGCTGAGCAGTCGGCTGAGCAAATACTGCAAGCGACGGGCGTAAAGGGCGGCCTTATCGTGCATATCGGCTGCGGCGGCGGCAGGCTCACAGCGGCGCTGCGCGCCAACGACAGCTTCCTCGTCCACGGCCTGGATACCGACCAGGCCAATATCAAAAAGGCACGCGAACACATTCAGTCTCTAAATATGTACGGTAAAGTATCCGTGGAACAATTAACCGGCGCTTCATTGCCATACAGCGACAACCTGGTCAACCTCGTTGTCGCGGAGAAGCCCGGCAGGGTCTCGACCGACGAGGTGATGCGGGTATTATGTCCAAACGGCGCTGCATACATCAAGCAGGACGGCCGGTGGATAAAGAAGATAAAGCCCCGACCGAAGGATATCGACGAGTGGAGCCATTTTCTCCACGATGCATCGAACAACGCAGTTGCGGCAGATACGCAGGTTGGGCCGCCGCGCCGGCTCAAATGGATTTGCGGCCCCTTGTGGTCGCGCAGCCACGAGTTTAATTCGTCTCTGTGCGCGATGGTCTCGGCCAACGGACGGCTGTTTTACATCTTTGACGAGGGCCTGACCGGAGTAACAGCCAGCACCACGCCCGAAAGATGGGTACTGACCGCGCGAGATGCCTTCAATGGAGTGCTGCTGTGGAAGCTGCCGATGCCTAAGTGGGGCGCCGGCCATTGGAAAAACAAGGCTCTCAGGAGCGCCCCTTTAACGGTTCCCCGGCTGCTCGTTGCCAAAGGCGAGCGCGTATTTATAACGCTCGGATACGGCGAGGCTGTTTCGGCGCTCGATGCCGCAACCGGGCGGATTCTGGCGACCTACGAGCAAACCGAAGGTACTGAGGAAATCCGCTGCCTCGAAGATATTCTCTTACTGCGCAAGGGCAGGAACCTGCTCCTGGCTATCGACATAAAGACAGATAAAAAACTCTGGCAGGCGACCGGGAAGATTCAGCCGCTTTCATTGGCCGCCGAGGGAGGAAAGGTCTTCTATCAGGATGGTCAGGAGCTATTATGCCTTCGGTTGACGGACGGCGAGGAGCTGTGGCGGGCGCCGAGCAAGCGAGCGGTGTCGCTGCTCGTAGCTCATGAGAATCTCGTACTGCTCGCCGCCGGGCCGGAGCTTCAGGCACTGTCCGCGGAAACAGGCAAGACTATCTGGACAACAAAAGCGTCCGTGGGCCGCCGCGAGCTTTTCGTCGCGAACGGCAGGATATGGCATTGGCAGGGCAATGGCATTGTCGGGCGAGACCTCGGCACGGGCCAAATCACGGAAAAACTAAACACCGATGACGTTTTCACGCCCGGCCATCACCCACGGTGTTACCAAAGCAAGGCCACGGAAAACTTCCTTATCACGCCGAATCGCGGCGTAGAGTTCGTCAGTGTTACCGGCGCCGAGAATACCCAGAATGACTGGGTTCGCGGGGCCTGCAGATACGGCATCATGCCGGGCAATGGTCTGCTTTACGTGCCTCCGCATCCGTGTTTCTGCTATCCCGGTGTCAAGCTCACCGGCTTTAATGCGCTGGCCCCGGCGAGCGCTGAGAGACAACGGCCAAAAGCAGCAAATCGATTGCAGCGAGGTCCGGCATTCGGCAAAATCGAAAATTATCCCCAAGGGAATCCCAACGATTGGCCGACCTACCGCCACGATGCCCGCCGCACCGGCGCCACCTCTTGCGACGTGGGACCGCAACTTCACGAGCAATGGCAGGTGCGCCTGCAGGGCAAACTGACGCCGCCGGTGGTCGCCGCCGACAGAGTATATGTGGCTGCCAAAGATGAACATACCCTTTACTCGTTCGGTATCGAGAATGGTCGAAAACTGTGGCAGTTCACAGCGGCAGGCAGAATCGATTCGCCGCCGAGTGTGCACGGCGAGCTGGTTTTGTTCGGTTGTGCCGATGGGCGCGTCTATTGTCTGCGGGCGTCTGACGGCCAATTAGTCTGGCGATTCAAAGCAGCACCGCAGGAGCAGCGGATAATCGCTTTCGGCCAGTTGGAATCTCCCTGGCGAGTTCATGGGAGCGTCCTGCTCAAAGACGGCGCGGCATATTTCACGGCGGGGCGCTCATCTTATCTTGACGGCGGCATCTATGTCTTCGCCCTCGAGACGAAAACCGGCAAAATCCTGCATCAAGCACGCATCGATACCTGGGCCCGGACGCGAGAAGACGCCAGGGGCAAACCGTTCGTACCAGCCTATCACATAGAGGGAGTTCAGTCGGATATCCTTGTGAGCGAGGGCGATTACATTTACTTAGGGCAGGTCAAATTCGACCTGAAGCTGGCCAAACAGGAAGTCCCATACATAATGCCGGGAGCGGAGAAAAAAGAAGTTGTTATGGATTTGATGGACCAGCCGTTCGTGGTGGATATGAAGTCGCAGCAAAAATATGAGAAAGTTCAGCACGACTGGCAGTGGCGAACACACAAAGGAATGATGGAGGATTACCAGAAGAGGTACGGCGGCGCCAGTATGGGAGATAGAAATATGGGGCTTCACGTTTTCTCGACGTCGGGATTTCTGGACGACTCGTGGTTCAACCGCACATTCTGGATGTACTCGGCGACGTGGCCCGGCTACTACATCGCCCATCGTGCGCCCAAAACCGGGCAATTGCTGGTCGTAGGCCCTGAGAAAACATACGCCGTTCAGGTATATACATCGAGGAACCTCCAGAGCCCGCTGTTTACGCCGGGCGAGAGGGGGTATCTGCTGTACGCCGACGATAACGATAACGAACCGACTCTGGCCGACTATACCCGCGGTGTTCCCAAGGGGATCGGATTTACGAGGAAAAAGGGGTGCATCTTTTGTTTGTAGGTAAAACTGGCACAAAAATTGCCTTTCATTATAGGAATACAAATTTAAAAACCTACAATGAAAGGCAAAAAAATGTACGAAGAGATTATCGAACAATTGGCCGAGAGTTTCAAGGATGA
>JAUWPZ010000118.1 GCA_030611315.1 Sedimentisphaerales bacterium | reverse complement strand
ACATCGCATCAAACACCCCAAAAGCGACGTATTTGCATGAAGAATCCACTTTTCTCTACCATATTGACACACCGCCACCGTTCACCTCCGTTTCAGAATCCGATTTTGAGCAGTTTCAAACATCATCCCGGCACCGCGGCCCCGAAAGGGAATAAAGCACCGATTTAAGGATGGAGAGAAGTGGCCTTATTTGAAGCTGACTGAAAATAAGTAAGCCGGGCCGAAATATCGCTTAATTTGAGCTTTGTCGCAGACTTTTGCCTTCGTCCACAAGTTCGGTTCCCGACCTTTTTAAGGCCGACTGAAATGAAAGTCTTGAAGAAGTAAGAAACGATAAGATGAGGAGGCGGATGACGAACGGGGGATTTTACAGAGATAGTGCAGGAGAAGCTGCGGGCGACACTTGACGGTGGGTCTTTGATTGTGAATCCTTTTGATGGACGAATGGTTTGCAATAAGGAGTATGTTCTGGATTTGGATAAAGAGACGTTAACTCGAGGGGCTCTGCCCTTTTCTGTTGAGCCTGGATATTATCGGAAGGTGGTGCAGATAAAATGTGGGGATGTTGAGTTGTTTTCCGATAGGGGGTATTGCAGCGAGACGCGGTTTTCGGATTCAGGCGAGAGTTTTGGGTGGTTAATGCGCTACAATGACATTTCGCCCGGCCATGTATTATATGCGAAGTTCAAGGGGCGAGAGGATGCGGTGAAAATCGGCGAGGGTAATCACCATCCTACGAGAATCGTTGCGTGGATTGAATGAGCGCGAGATAGGCGACAACGGAAGTGTTTGCGGGTAGTGCTAAGCTTGTTTAAGGATGGTTGTGTGTGCGGCGTCGAACATTGTAATGCCGCCTGTGTCGAGCTGGAGGACGAGGCCCTTTTTGGGGTCTATTCCGATGCAATTGCCGGTGAATTTGCGGCCATTGAAGCGGAGCGTTACTCTGTGGTTGAGCTGGATGCTTAACGCGCACCAGCGGGCCGTTACTTTCTCAGGGTCCTGTTCGGCGGTTTCGAGCCAGTGGTCCATTGAGGTTAATAATCTTTTTGCCAGGCCGAGGCGGTCGCAGGTTGTTTGATTTTCGATGTCGATGCTTGTTGCGGTTGATTGTAACTCGGCGGGGAAGGAATCTTTTTGCTGGTGGCAGTTTATTCCGATGCCGATGATGCAGGTGTTTCGGTCGTTATTTGATTTTGATTCGAGGAGGATACCGGCCATTTTTTTTGAGTTTAGCATTATATCGTTCGGCCATTTGATTTTTGCGGTTTTTCCTATCGCCTCGGCGACGGCCACGGCGCAGGTCAGACAGAGCAATTCGCCGTTTAGTTCGCAATCGGTCAAAACAATCGAACAAAGGATACTGTCTGAGGGTTTGCTGAGCCAGGCGGTTCCGGCCCGGCCCCTGCCTGCGGTTTGCTCTTCGGCGAAGATAATGAGGCCGTCGTTTTTTATGTTTTTTGCATATTCGGCGGCGATGTCGTTGGTGCTTGAGGTCGAGGCATAGACCAATACTTTTTTGCCGATGCGTTTTGTTTTGAGGTTTGCCTGTATTTCGTCGGGGTCCAGGCGGTCGGTTGTTGGCATAGCTTTTTTACCTGTCGAGACCAATATCAACGGCCCTGGCTGAATGAGTGATGGCGCCGACTGCGATTCTGTCGATGCCGCACTGGGCAATGGCTGAGACGCTGCTTAAGGTTATGTTGCCGGAGGCCTCGAGCAGGGGCTTTTTATTTTTTCCGCACATGTCGTCGCGCATCTCGACGGCGTGCTTTAGCTGCCACTGGCCCATATTGTCGAGCAGGATGATGTCGATGCCGGGAATCTTCAGGACGTGGTTGAGCTGGTGGTCAACGTGGTCAACTTCGACTGCGACGAATTTGACGCCCTTTAGCTTTCTGGCCTCGATGATGATTCTTCTTAGTTTTGGGGGGAAGTTTTGGCCGAGCTGGGCGAGGTGGTTATCTTTAATCAGGATGCCGTCGTAGAGTCCGAGGCGGTGATTGTGACCGCCGCCACAGCGGACGGCGTATTTTTCGAGTATTCGCCAGCCGGGCATGGTTTTTCTGGTATCGTAAATTTTTGCTTTTGTGCCCTGAATTGAGCGGACATACTTGGCTGTGGTCGTGGCTATTCCGCTTAGCCTCTGGATGAAATTGAGCAAGACGCGCTCGGCGCTGAGCATAGAACGCAGGGGGCCTTCGATTGAGGCGAGCCTGGAGCCGACGTGGGCGGACTGACCGTCGTTTATGTTGACCTTCAACTTTAATTTTTTGTCGTAGTGCCTGAGAATTTCTCTGGCGATGTCCATTCCACAAACGACTATTTCCTCACGTGAGATGATGTTTGCTTTGGCGATAGCGTTGTCTTTGAAGAAGAGCCCGCTTGTCATATCACCCCGTCCGAGGTCTTCTTCAATTGCAATTCGGATAAGAGGTTGTGCTTTTTTAAGGTTAAGTTTTTTCATTTTAATTTGTCCTTAGCCCTCGATTTTTCGACAAAGACGAAATCAGGGCCGTTTTTTCATGTGCCGTTGTAGTTTTTTTGCGGCTAAAAAGTCGCTTTTCTTTTTTCTCGAGCTGACGATGACCATTTCGGGCATTTCTTTTAATTCTTTTAGCTGGTCTCGGAGAAAAGCGGCCCGCTCGAAGTCAAGGGCCTGGGCCGCTTCGAGCATTTCCTTTTCAATCTGCGAGGCCAGCTCGACCTTTTCATATTCGTTATGGCCGAACCGGACGGCCTTGCGCGCCACCTGCCTTGCCTTTATCTGCTCCGTCAGAGACTTTCGGACTTCCTTTCTAATAGTTTCGGGGGTAATACTGTGCTCTTTATTGTACTTTAGCTGAATTTTACGGCGTCTGTTTGTTTCGTCAATAGCTTTTTGCATTGATTGTGTAACGGTGTCGGCGTATAAAAAGACGGTTGCGTTGACGTTTCGAGCGGTCCGGCCGATTGTTTGTATAAGTGAGGTCTGGCTTCTGAGGAATCCTTCCTTGTCGGCGTCGAGGATAGCGACGGCTGAAACTTCCGGCAGGTCGAGTCCTTCGCGGAGCAGATTTATGCCCACGAGGACGTCAAATTCACCGTTTCTCAGGTCCCTGAGTATGTCAATTCTTTCGAATGTGTTGATTTCGCTGTGGAGATAGCGGCATCTAAAGCCTTTGTTTTTGATATAATCGGTGAGGTCTTCGGCCATTTTTTTGGTCAGGGTTGTAACGAGTGTTCTTTCGGATGCCTTGACGCGTTTTTCGATTTCGCCGAGGAGGTGTGGAATCTGGTTGCCGGCGGGATGTACGAAGATTTTCGGGTCGATAAGCCCGGTGGGTCTGATGATTTGCTCGACGACCTCGTTGTTACATTTTTCCAGCTCGAAGGGGCCGGGGGTGGCGGAGACGAAAATGACGTTGGCCCAGTTTTCCTGAAATTCTTCGAATCGCAGCGGCCTGTTGTCCAGCGCGCTGGGCAATCTGAAGCCGTGTTCAATCAGGACCTCTTTTCTTTTTCTATCGCCTGCCCACATCGCCCGAAGCTGCGGGATTGCAACGTGAGATTCGTCGATAAAGAGCAGGAAATCCTTTGGGAAATAATCAATCAGGGTGTATGGTCTTGAACCCGGGGCTCGCTGTGCCAAGTGCCTGGCGTAATTTTCGATACCGCTGCAATAGCCGATTTCCTGCATCATTTCAATGTCGTACATTGTTCTTGCCTGGAGGCGCTGGGCCTCAAGGAGCTTGCCCTGGCCTCGGAGCAACATGAGCTGCTCATCCATCTCCGCTTTTATGCCGTCAACGGCGGAGGCGATTCTGTCGGTGGGCATAATGTAGTGCTGGGCCGGGTATATGAAGACCTGCTCTTCGAGTGCGAGGGTTTCGGCGGATATGGGATTTATGTAGCTGATTTTTTCTATTACATCGCCGAAGAATTCGATTCGGACCGCGAAAGATTCGTAAGAGGGATAAAGCTCGACCACATCGCCGCGGACTCTGAAGGTTGCCCTTTGAAAATCGAAGTCGTTTCTGGTGTACTGGATATCGGCCAGTCTGCCGAGAAGGTCGTTCCTGTCGAGGCGGTCGCCGGTGCGAATGCCGACGACGCTTGCCTTGTAATCTTCGGGCGAGCCGAGGCCGAAAATGCAGGAAACCGAGGCGACGATAATACAGTCGTTTCTTGTGGAAAGGCTGGCGGTGGTTGAAAGACGCAGGCGGTCGAGGTCGTTGTTTTTCGAGGCGTCTTTTTCGATGTAAATATCGCGCTGCGGGATGTATGCTTCGGGCTGGTAGTAGTCGTAATAGCTGACGAAATACTCGACGGCGTTTTCGGGGAAAAGCTCCTTGAATTCCTCGTAGAGCTGGGCGGCGAGGGTTTTATTGTGTGAAATGACGAGGGTCGGCAGGTCGTGCCGGGCTATGACGTTTGCCATTGTGAAGGTTTTGCCGCTTCCGGTAACTCCCATCAGGGTTTGGAATTTTTTGCGGGCGTCGAGGCTGTCTGAGAGCCTTTTTATGGCCTCGGGCTGGTCGCCGGCGGGATTAAAGTCTTTATTGAGTTTGAATATTGCCATTTGTCAGCCTTTTGCCGGAAGTTTCATGGAGAACGTATTCTACTCTCAAAGCCGCCGAAATTCAAGGGAAAGAAGCATTTTGTGTTGTTTGTTGTTGTGGAGGGTTATGAGGTTTTTGGAGCGGAGGTGTGGGTTTACAGGGTAATTTCTTACTTGAGGATGGGGGGTTTATTGATAAAATCCGGCTTTTTTTTTACCAAACGCATTGTATACACAATCAGCGTTGAACTGATGGTGGGGGAAAGGAATTTTGGATTAGGCTGGGCAGGAGAGTTGAAAAATGGTAGTATGCTGCGAAAAGTAATGAGCTGGAAAGGAGTAAATGGCAGAAAAACTTGATAAATACACGCTGAAGAACGGAATGGTGCTTCTCGGCGAGCGTATGGAAGGGGTGGAATCGGCGGCATTCGGGTTTATGCTGCCTTGCGGTGCGTCTTTGCTGTCTGAGGGCTGCTGTGGGGCCGGAAGCGTTATTTCCGACTGGATTTTCAGGGGCGCCGGCGTTCGAGACAGCAGGCAGCTTAGCGATGCACTCGACGGGCTTGGGCTGCATCGCGCAGGCTCGGTTAGCAGCTCGCATTTAACGATTGGGGCGGTCCTGGAGGCCAGCAATTTGACGCAGGCATTGGATTTGTACGCGGATATTATTATCAGGGCCAGTTTGAAAGAAGACCAGTTCAAACTGGCCAGGCAGTTGGCGATTGATAGTGTTTATGCGCTGGATGATGACCCTCGGCAAAAGGTGATGCTCAAGCTGCGAGAGCAATTTTATCCGCCGCCGCTTGGTCGCAGCGCCTTGGGCGAAATCGCGGAATTGGAGGCCCTGACTGTTGAGAAAACAGCGCAGATAATAAAGGACAAATTCAATCTTTCGCAGACGATTTTCACGTTTGCAGGTAAATATGACTTCGAGTTAGTTTGCCGACAAATAGAAAGTCTGTTTGAACATTCCGAGGACTCAGGTGGGCAAGTGGAGATTTCGGTGGGGGACAGGGCCGGCAAATATACGCATATCGAGAACGACGGCGCTCAGGTGCACATCGGGCTGATGACGGGGACGGTCAAGCCGGCTGATGAGGACTATTATAATGCGAGGGTGTCGGTGTCGGTCCTGTCGGGGGGGATGAGCGCCAGATTATTTACTGAGGTTCGGGAGAAGCGGGGGCTGTGCTATGCAATCGGGGCGCGGTATCACGGCCTGAAAGATATGGCCGGGGTAATGTGCTACGCGGGCACAACGCCTGAAAAGGCGCAGGAGACATTAGACGTGATAATCGCCGAGTTCAACCGGCTTGCCGAAGGGGTCAGCGAAGAGGAAATCGCCAGGGCCAAAGTCGGATTGAAAAGCTCGCTGATTCTGCAGAGCGAATCGTCCGGCAGCCGGGCAGGGGGGCTCGGCAGTGATTACTATATCTTAGGCAGAGTGCGAAGCCTGGATGAAATTAAGGAAAGAATCGAAGCAACCAGTGTCGAATCGGTTTTGGGATTTCTGCGAAATAACAGGTTCAAAGACTTTACCATTGTAACAATCGGTCCGAAGCAGGTGAACGTTAAATAGAGTGAGTATGGAATTTAAGCATAAGCAATTATCAAACGGCCTGGTCTTAGTCGGCGAAGTTAATAAGTCGGCGAAGTCGGCGGCGGTGGGATTTTTCGTCAAGACCGGCTCCCGGGATGAGACCGAGCAAATCAACGGGGTGTCGCATTACCTGGAACATATGCTTTTCAAGGGTACCGAGAAGCTAAGCGCGCTGGAAGTGAACGAGGCGTTCGACAGGACAGGTGCGCAATTCAACGCATTCACCAGCGAGGAGAATACGGTTTTTTATGCCGCGCTTCTTCCGGAATACCTGATGGAAGTAACGGAGTTGTGGATAGAGCTGATGCGGCCCGCCCTTAGAGATGAAGATTTCAATATCGAAAAAGACGTAATCAAAGAAGAGATTGCGATGTATAAGGACCTGCCGAGCTTTGACGTTATGGACAGGTGCAGAAGACTGCATTTTGCGGGGCATCCGTGCGGCAACAGCGTTCTGGGCACAGAAGAAAGCGTAGGGGGATTGACGGCTGAACAGATGCGGGAGTATTTTGCCGGGCGTTATGCACCGAATAATATGGCGTTGGCCTGTACGGGTAATTTCGACTGGGAGCAATTGTGTTCGATTGTTGAAGAGTCGTGCGGCAAGTGGCAACAGCGGCCGGCGAGGAGAGAGCTGGAAGGCTGCGGCGGCAGCAAAAAGAAAGAACGAATCGAAAAACCGAACCTTGCCCGCGAGCATATATGTCTGATGAGCAGCGGTGTTTCGGCGCAGGACCCGAGGCGGTTTGCCGCTTCGATATTAGGCATGATTATAGGTGACGATGTCGGGTCGCGGTTCTTCTGGGGGCTGGTCGATAAGGCGTTGGCGGAGGCGGCCTCGATGCAGTTTGCGGCTTTGGACGGCACGGGGATATTTTGCAGTTATATTCGCTGCAGCAGAGAGAGGGTCTCGGAGGTGCTCGATATTGTCAGCGGCATTTTTCGAGGTCTTGCCGAAAAGGGTATAACCGAAGATGAATTACGCAAGGCGAAGAACAAGATATTAAGCGCATTGGTTATTAAAAACGAGCTTCCGATGGGCCGGCTGGTTGACCTTGGCTTTAACTGGATATATAATGAGGAGTACCGTACAATTGAAGAGGATGTTAACGCGATTAAGGCTGTCAGTGTCGATGACGTTCATTCTCTGATAGAGCAGTTTAATCCGGGTGAATTTACGCAATTTTCTATAGGACCTGCACAGAATAGTTCATAGTTTGTTGTTGGTTGTTCTGCAAGCTCAAAACGAGGGTTTGTGAAACGCTGTATTCTGTGGAGGCCGCATAAGAAGAAAGGAGAATATTTATGAGCGGACAAACGAGAAGAGAATTTCTGAAGACGATGGGTTTTGCGACTGCTTCGGCAGGGGCGCTCTCGGTATTGCCGAGCTGTGCGAGTATGAGCGGGCCGGCGGCAGGGAACAAGAGGCGGCCTAACGTTGTCCTTGTGATAACCGACGACCAGGGCTACGGCGATTTGGGGTGCCACGGCAATGCGGTCATCCAGACGCCCAACTTAGACCGGCTTCATTCACAGAGCCTGCGAATGACGGATTTTCACGTTGACCCGACCTGCTCGCCGACTCGTTCGGCGCTTATGACGGGGCATTACTCGACGCGGACGGGTGTGTGGCATACGATTATGGGGCGGTCGCTTTTGGGCAAACACGAGGTGACTGTTGCTGATGTTTTCTCTGCCGGCGGTTATCGTACTGCCTGCTTCGGGAAGTGGCATCTGGGGGACAACTACCCATTCAGGCCGCAGGATAGAGGTTTCCAGGAGGTTTTGATTCACGGCGGCGGCGGAGTAGGACAGGGGCCGGACTACTGGGGCAACGACTACTTCGACGATACGTATCTTCATAACGGCAAATTGAAGTCGTACAAGGGATACTGCACGGATGTCTGGTTCGACGGGGCACTGAAGTTCATCGAGGCCAACAAGGATAAGCCTTTCTTCTGCTATGTGCCGACGAATGCGCCGCATGGCCCGTACAATGTCGCGGATAAATACAGCAAGCCATATCGAGATAAAGGAGTAGCTGCCAATCGAGCTAATTTCTGGGGTATGATAACGAATATCGATGAGAATATGGGCCGATTGATGCGCCGGCTCAGAGAGCTGGAGCTGGAGGAGAACACGATTCTTATCTTTATGACCGACAACGGAACGTCCGCCGGTGACGCGGGCGGGATGCGGGGCCAAAAAGGCTCGGAATACGAAGGGGGGCACCGGGTACCTTTCTTTATTCGCTGGCCCGGCGGCGATCTGACAGGAGGGCGGGATGTCGAGCGTCTGAGCGCGCATATCGACGTTATGCCGACGCTGATTGAATTGTGCGGGCTTACGGGGCCGCAGGGCGTCAAGTTCGACGGAGCCAGTCTCGTGCCTCTGCTGAAGGGCGAGACGAGCGGGTGGCCTGACCGGACGCTGTTGGTCCACTCACAGCGAATCGAGCATCCGGAGAAGTGGCGCAAAAGCGCGGTTATGACCGACCGGTGGCGGCTGGTCAACGGCAAAGAGCTTTACGATATTAAGGCAGACCCGGCCCAGAAGAAAAATATCGCCGATGAGAACACCAAGGTGGTTGAGAAATTGCGCGAGTCTTACGAACAGTGGTGGAAGGACCTGTCGAGCCAGTTCGATAAGTATTGTGAGATTATCCTCGGCTCGGACAAGCAAAATCCGACGCGGCTGATGTCGCACGACTGGCACAGCCGAAATCCGGCGTGGAGCCAGGGGGCGGTGAGGAGCGGCAGCAAGTCCAACGGCTTCTGGGCGGTTGAAGTTGAGCGAGACGGCACTTATGAGATTTCTCTTAGGCGCTGGGCGAAAGAGGTTGATGCTCCGATTACGGCGTCGATTGACAAGGGCAAGGCCATTAGTGCGACGAAGGCAAGGCTAAAGATTGGGGACGTGGACGAGACGAAGCCAATTGAGGCCGGTGCGCACGAGGTATCGTTCCGTGTTAAGCTAAAGACGGGCAAAGGACGCCTGGAGACGTGGTTTACGGATGATAAGGGCGAATCCCGCGGGGCATACTATGCCTATGTGAAGCGATTATAGGGTATCTAAACAATCTTTTATCAGCAAGGAGAGCTGAAGAATGAGCATGTTCGATTATGCGGGGCGTGATTTGCCCGGAAGAAATGGTGAGACGGACATCCGGATGAAACGCCGGAGTTTTTTAAAAGCCGTGGGTCTGGGAGCGGCGTCATTAGCGATGTGCGGGTGTACGAGTGTAGGACAGGCTGGGCGGGCGCGGAAAATGCGGCCCAATATTCTGTTCTTCTTCACGGACGACCAGCGTTTCGACACAATACACGCGCTTGGTAACGAGCACATCATCACGCCGAATATGGACTCGTTCGTTCGCAACGGCACGACTTTTACGAACGCCTACATTATGGGTTCGATGAGCGGTGCGGTGTGCATGCCGAGCCGGGCTATGCTGATGAGCGGCAGGGGGCTGTTCCACCTTGAGGGGGCTGGAAAAGTGATTCCACCGGAGCATGTAACGCTGCCCGAGGTTTTGCGCAAGGCCGGCTACGCGACATTTGAGACGGGCAAGTGGCATCAGGATTCAAAAACTTTCGCCCGGTGTTTCACGGCGGGAGGCAAGATTTTCTTCGGCGGCATGAGCGACCACTACAAGGTTCCTGTACGTGATTTCGACCCGACAGGTGAGTATCCCCGAGACAAGGTATATCACGATGAAGGCAGGCATTCGAGCGAACTGTTCAGTGACGCGGCGATTAAGTTCCTGCGCGAATATAAAGACAGCAAGCCGTTTTTCGTGTATATTTCCTACACGGCACCGCATGACCCTCGTCACATGCCGAAGGAGTATCTGGAGAAGTACGACCCGGAGAAGATGGTTCTGCCGAAGAGTTTCATGCCGAAGCATCCGTTCGATAACGGATGGATGACAGGGCGGGATGAGAAGTTGGCAAAATGGCCCCGAACGCCGGAGGAGATTCGCGGCCATAAAGCTGCTTATTACGCAATGATTACTCATGTTGATGCGCAAATCGGCAGGGTGATAGCGGCGCTGAAACAGACCGGGCAGGCAGAGAATACTATCATCGTTTTCGCCGGCGACAATGGATTGGCTGTCGGCAGGCATGGCCTGATGGGCAAACAGAGTGTTTACGAACACAGTGTGCACGTGCCATTGATTTTCTGTGGACCCGGAATTCCAAAGGGCGAAAAGCAGGATGCTTTCTGCTACCTGCTGGATATTTTCCCGACCTTGTGCGATTTGACCGACTTGGAGATTCCGGAAACTGTTGAAGGACACAGCCTTACTCCTGTGATTAGCAAACGAAAAGGAAAAGTCCGCGACAACTTGTTCTTTGCTTATCAGGATGTTCAGCGAAGCGTCCGGGACGAACGCTATAAGCTCATTGAGTACGTTGTGAAGGGCACGAGGACGACGCAACTTTTTGATTTGGTATCGGACCCATGGGAGCTTGACAACCTGGCTAATAGCCCGAAACACGCCAAAGAGCTGCGACGACTGCGAAAGGAGCTGCTTAGGTGGAAAGAGGAGCTGGATGATAAAGGGAAGTTCTGGGATGGCTATAATGCCTCCGGTTAGGTGGTGCATTTGCCGAATCGGGCTGCCTGGGAAGGCAATTTACTCAAACTTAGGGGTTTTTCAAGAAGCGTTCTGCTTTGTATTGGTATCTATTGTAACACCTTGTTAACACATAGATTATGGTTTCTCAAAACTCGTAACCGCACCTCTGGTGTCCCCAGAAT
>JAUWPZ010000168.1 GCA_030611315.1 Sedimentisphaerales bacterium | reverse complement strand
TTTCTCCAAGTCTTTGGTATATAACAGATTATATTATATACAACCCGCATTGCCTGTCAACCCAAAAAATGATTTAACTCCCCAAAATACAACAACTTATAGCACTTTTTTGACGGTGACTACTTTTGACGCAGGCATCTTCTTTAGCCATAATTTTAATATCGTTTCGATATTCTCAATCTCACCAATTATCTCGAAATGCATATCGAATCCCGCGTTTTATCTATTTGCTTGCTCTGTGTCATGCGAACCACATATTGATAATATGGTTCTCTATAATAATCCGAACTTATCGGATTCTGCACGATAAACCACCTTTAGTATAGAGAAATGACATCAGTTGTCAAGGCTTGATTGGAAGGCTTAAAAAGCTATACTGGTTGCGTATGCCTAAAAGAACGAAAACAAACGAATTTGATTGTGTTGTTGTCGGTGGAGGGCACGCCGGCGTCGAGGCCGCTCATGCCGCGGCGAAAATCGGCGCCAAAACCTGCCTTCTGACAATCAGCAAGGACACGATAGCCAAGATGAGCTGCAATCCTGCCGTTGGCGGTCTCGGCAAGGGCCAGATTGCGCGCGAGGTCGATGCGCTCGGCGGGCTTATGGCCCTGGCGATAGATGCAACGGGTATCCAGTTTCGACTGCTCAACCGGTCCAAAGGCCCTGCCGTACAGGCGCCCAGGGCCCAGGCCGACAAATACAAGTATAAAGAGCATATCCGCATGCAGCTCGAACAGACCGAGAATTTGACCATCGCCGAAGCAATAGTAGCGCAGATTATAACCGAGAAGAACAAGGTACGAGGCGTACGCTGTCTTGACGGGAGGATTTTCAGCGCCCCGGCTGTGGTTCTGACTGCGGGCACATTTCTTCGCGGCTTAATGCACACGGGAAAGCGCCAGGTCCCCGGAGGTCGGCTGGGCGAGCCGGCTGCCGATGAGCTTTCGGCAAGTCTGGAGGCGATAGGCCTGGAGCTTGGAAGGCTCAAGACCGGCACCCCGGCTCGGCTGGATGCAGCAACCGTGGACCTGGAAAAGCTCGAAATCCAGCGTGGCGATGAAAAACCGGTGCCTTTCTCCTTTATGACCGACAAAATCAACAGCCCGCAAATTCCCTGCTGGATAACATACACGAATGAGAAAATCCACCGGCTAATCCGCGATAATCTGCACAGCGCCCCGCTTTATTCCGGGCAAATCACCTCCACGGGGCCGCGATACTGCCCGAGTATTGAGACAAAAATTATGCGTTTCGCTGATAAAAACCGGCATCAGGTATTTCTCGAACCTGAAGACCGGGAAATTACGACCATTTACTGCAACGGCATAAGCACCTCTGTGCCTACGGATATCCAGGAACAGATGCTCAAGCTAATGCCCGGAACCGAAAACGCCCGGATTGTTCACTATGGCTACGCGATTGAGTATGATTATTGTCCCCCGACTCAACTGACGAGCAGCCTGGAGACCCGAAAAATATCGGGGCTGTTTCTGGCGGGGCAGATAAACGGCACGAGCGGATATGAAGAAGCGGCGGGCCAGGGTATTGTAGCCGGAATAAACGCGGCCAGGAAAGTACAGGACAAAGAACCGATTGTGCTCGGAAGGGACCAGGCATATATCGGAGTGCTGATAGACGATTTGCTGACAAAGGGACTTGATGAGCCTTATAGAATGTTCACGTCGCGAGCGGAATATCGCCTGTCGTTAAGAGCCGATAATGCGGATAGAAGATTGACTCAAACCGGCGCTTTGGTCGGACTTGTGGACCACCAACGTCACGATAAGTTCCTAAATAAGCTTAAAGGCATTGATAAGCTGAAAAATTATCTGATGAACACCCGCTCAGACGGCCTGAGTTTGTGGGAACAACTGCGCCGGCCGAACAATACCCTGGCAAAAACACTGGCCGATAATCTTCAAGTCAAAAAAATGGACCTTACACAGGACGTTATCCAGGCCGTAATCGTCGATGCCAAGTACGAAGGTTATCTGTCAAAGCAGCAGCGGCTGATGGCCGGATTCCGGGCACTGGAAAACAAAAAGATTCCCCCGGAGTTGGATTATGAAACAATCGGGCATCTCCGCGCAGAGGCCAAAGAAAAGTTATCTCTCTTCAGGCCGGGCACGCTTGCCCAAGCTTCCCGGATAAGCGGTATTACGCCCGCTGATATTACGGTGATTCAGATTCACCTGAAAAAACACTATTGAGCGAATGAGTGGATGGGTGGATGCCCAAACGCATCAGCGCATTTACGCATAAACGCATAAACTATGGAACAGTTGTCCGGCAATATCTACAATGCTCAGGTTGCTCGGCATGAGCCAAAGTTCAAGCTCTGGCGCTCGGCGGGATTGCTGCTGACATACGAATGCAACGCCGCCTGTGAGTTTTGCTATTACAACTGCTGCTCCGAAAAGAGCGGCCTGATGCCAACAGAAACCGCCATAAATGCCTGGCAGTCCCTGAAGACTCTGGCTGGCGAGGCCGCCAAAATCCACATCACAGGCGGTGAGCCCTTCTTATATTGGGACCGCCTCCAGGAAATCCTTCTGCAGGCGAGCAAACAAAACCTCGGCGAAGTTGATTTGATAGAGACAAACGCCTTCTGGGCGACCGGCGAAAAAACCGTCAGCCGGCGGCTCAGGAGGCTCGACGAACTCGGGATGAGGCGGTTAAAAATCAGCACAGACCCGTTTCATCAGGAATACGTCGATATCGAACCGGTTCGCCGATTAGCAGAGATGGCAGCCGGGATTCTGGGCCCCGACCGTGTGCTGGTCCGCTGGCGAAAGTACTTGGAAAGCCCCGTCGAAATGAAAGCTCTGCCCCCCGACCAGCGAGAGCGGCGTTATCTCGACGCCATAAACGACTATCCCTGCCGCTTTACCGGTCGTGCCGCTGCGAGATTGGCCGGACTCGCCGCTTCAAAGACAATTGAGGCCCTGGCCTCGATGAATTGCAAATCAGACTTCCTCGCTGCTAAAGGTGTGCATATCGACCCGTATGGCAACGTATTCAGCGGCACGTGCAGCGGCATCATTATCGCGAATATAAACCGCACGCCGCTTGAGGATATTTGGAGGCGGTTTGGCCCCGCCCAAAATGAATTGGTCGGCACGCTGTTTACCCGCGGCCCGGCCGGCCTGCTCGATAAAGCCGCACAACTCGGATATAAAAAAGCACAGCTTTACGCCGGCAAATGTCATTTATGTACCGACATCCGCCAGTTTCTTTTCGAACAAGGCGCTGAGAAACCGACAATCGGCCCTACGGAATGCTACTCTGAGGCGCCGCAAGTAGGGAAAAATTCACTCCGCGGAGGTTAAAGCGAAGTTGTCGGCCTTGAGGCCGGAAAAAGCGGCACAGAAAAAATTTTATAAAAACCCCATTTTTTTTTGTTGACAGCTTGTACAAATGTACGATATACTGCTTTTACGATTGTAAAATACACTTGTAAAAGGAGAATTGTTATGACAAAGAGAAGATTGCCGGCTTTAAGCCCGTCTGAGACCGAAATTTTAAGATTGGTCTGGCTGCTTGACAAAGCAACCGTGCAAAATGTCTGCGACAAGCTTCCTGCTGGAAGAAAAATATCTTATGCAACCGTTCAAACCCTGCTGCGTCGGCTCGAAAAGAAGGGCTATCTGAAACACCACATCCGGGGCAAAGCGCACGTTTTTTCCGCCGCGGTCAAAAGGGAAGCGGTCATAAAAAGGTCGGTCGGCGACTTTCTCGACAGACTCTTCGGCGGCGACCCTGTGCCGCTTATGCAGTACCTGGCCGAACACGGCAAAATCGACGCCGACGATATCGAAAGGCTGAAACGATTAACAGATAAAAAATAACCAGTAATTTCTGGCGGAGCGATTAAAATGGAAAATTATTTAGACGAAATCATAAGTTATCTGCTGGCTCAGAGCTGGCAGATAGCAATTCTCGTAGCGATAATAGCGACAGTAAATTTTGCGCTGAAAAATAAAAGTGCACACATTCGCTACCTGCTCTGGCTGATTGTCCTGGCTAAATGTATGGTACCGCCTTTGGCGACCGTGCCGCTGGCTGTTCTACCGGAAGAAAAGCCGGTAATGACACTCGAATCTGTGGATATGGCCGTAACGGAACCTGTTGTAAAATATTCACCACCATCTCCTGTCCCGAAGCTGCCGGCCCGGATTGTCAGAGCAGAACCGCCAAGGCTCAGTGTCCGCCAATGGCTGGGGATTGTCTGGATTGCCGGAGCGGCGGTGTTCATCCCTGTCGCCGTTGTAAAAGCACTGCGGACTGAGTTCTGGCTGAGAGGGCAGCGAAAGCCGCTTGAAGCCGAGTTGCAAAGCGGGATTGATGACTTATTCTCCGGCCTTGATTTGAGAGCTTTGCCGAAGGTTTGGCTGGTTAATGGCATAGGTCAGCCGTTTGTATGGGGTCTGCTGCGCGGCAGTATTTATCTGCCGGCCGACTTCGTCAAGGTTGGCAGCGCCGAGCATCGCAGAGGTGTCTTAGGCCACGAATTAAGCCATATCCTGCGTTTTGATGCCGCGGTCAATATTTTGCAGGTAATCGCTCAGGCCGTTTTCTGGTTTCATCCTTTTGTCTGGTGGGCGAATAAGAAAATCCGCGCCGAGCGGGAGAAATGCTGTGATGAGACGGCCATCGCCCGCCTGGGCACTAAAGCCAAAGACTACAGCACCGCTATTGTAAACACGCTTATTAGTGAGCACGAATCCACCCGGCCGGTTCCATCGCTGGCTGTAGCCGGGCCGGTAAAGAATATTGAGGAAAGGATAAAGACAATCATGAAACCAGAAAAGAGATTCTACAAACGCCCCACTTTGACAACCGTTATTATCTTGCTGCTGGTAGCCCTTGTGAGCGTGCCAATTAGCTGCGTCCTAAAGAGGCGGGCAAGAACCGAAACGGCAATTGAGCTTGAGGGCAAACCGACTAAGTCACTCCACCAGGCGGTGGCTGACGGTAACATTGAGCAGGTCAAATCGCTGATCGCAAAGGGAGCAGATGTGAATGCGAAAGACGAGAGGGGGCAGACTCCACTACACTTTGCCGCCAGGCGTGGTCACGAGGAGATAGTCCGTTTGCTCATCGCTGAGGGGGCAGACGTTAATGTGAGCATGGAGGATGGGTCATGGACACCGCTACTCGATGCCGCGAGTAACGGCCATACACAGGTAGTCAAACTGCTGTTGGAAAAAGGCGCCAAAGTAGATGTGGGAGATAATTACGGGTATACGCCGCTCTACTATGCGATCTGGAGCGAAGACGGAGAGATGGTCAGGATGCTTATTGCGGCCGGTGCCGACGTTGATAAACGCGCCAGCGAAGCAGAGACCCGTACAATCCACTCTTCTACGCCGTCTGGATGGGTGACGCCGGCCTCGTCAAAGCTTTCATTGATGCCGGCGCTAATGTCAACTACAAGGACAAAAGTGGATGGATGCCTCTCCACTATGCGCTCTTGGAAATCGACATAGACGTGGTCAAACAGTTCGTTGGAGCCGGAGTCAAGATTCCGGATTTACACAAGGCAGTAGTCGAAGGCGATATAGACAAGGTCTGACAGCTCATCGAGAGCGGCACGGATGTAGATACGAGGGACAAGCTCGGGTGGACTGCCTCCTATTGGGCGTTGTCCGCCGGCCACAAGGAGGTGTTCGCGTATCTTTTGAGCCAGGGCGCAGACGTTACCGCGAAGACAAATGGCGGCCGCACGCTTTTGCATCAGGCGAGCAAGGCCGGCTTCATAGAGGTCGTCAGGCAGCTTATCGCCAAAGGGGCTGACGTTAGCGTCAAAGACAAAGGCGGCGAGACACCACTGCAATGCGCAGCTTCTGAAGGACATGAGGAGGTAGTCAAACTGCTCGTGGCCAAAGGGGCTGTCGTTAACGTCACGGCGAAAAACGGCAGGCACCCGCTGGGAGATGCGGCATATGCCGGCCACGAGGACGTCGTCAAACTGCTCATTGCCAGCGGCGCCGAGGTCAACTTGAATGCGGAAGACAGGGGAACCGCACTGCATGCGGCAGCCAACGGCGGCCACAGCACAATCCTTGACCTGCTCATTGCCAATGGCGCCGATGTTAACATAAATTGTCTTTTTGGTACACCGCTTCATTTGGCCACTCGTTGCCGGTCAGAAGTGAAGGATGACACATGTGCGGAGATCGTCGGAAAGCTTCTCGCCAAAGGGGCAGATGTCAATGCGAAAGCCTCCAAGGACGGCGGAACGCCCCTTCACAATACAGCCCGCAGGGGGCGCTTCAAAGCGGCGGAGCTCCTTGTCGCCGCCGGGGCTGACGTCAACGCCAAAGACAAAGTGGGCCACACTCCGTTATGGTATGCCAAAGATAAATATACAGGAGATGAGGACGACGTCAGAATCGTTGAGCTCTTGCGCAGACATGGTGCTATTGAGTCATTGCACGATGCTGCAGAGGGAGGGGATGTCAGCCAGGTCAAACGATTAATTTCGAAAGGCGCCGATGTCAACGCCAAGACCGACGGGTGGTTGATAACCCCAATGCACGTGGCAGCACGTGAGGGCCATAAGGAGGTCTGCGAACTGCTCATTGCCAAGGGCGCTGAGGTAAACGTAAAAAGTGGTGAGGTGGATGTTGCGGATATGAACTATAAGGATGAAGGCTGGACCCCATTGCATGCCGCGTGCGCAGAGGGGCACCAAGGGGTAGCCAAGCTTCTTCTGACCCACGGCGCCGCTGTGAATGCCAAAACAAAGCACAGCAAAACACCTCTCGATGTGGCCAAGAAAAAGGGCCATCAGGATGTCGTTGAGCTGCTGCAGAAGCATGGGGCTGAAGAAGGAATATCCCTTCAGGATCGTTTCGAGAATGCAAAGCTGATATCATCAGGTACATGGCTCGAAGGTTCGTTTCAATACAGGACTGATGAAGAATGGTTTGCTATAGATGTTGGAAAGAATAAATCATATTTAATTTATTATGACGATGAATTTGGAACAGGAAAATATTCGGCGGATATTGGAACGTATCTATATAAGCAAATTGTTGATGATTTGGAATCTAAACACTGTCTGTTCACAGATAAGCATAATGTGTATCATCAACCAATAAAATTTACCTCTGATTACAATGGTAAATTGTATTTAAGATTAATTTCAGATAATCCCCAAAATACAACTTTTGCAATTAAGTATGAAACAGAGGAATAAATACGAGCTTATTCTATTACACCGAATGTAATTGACAACAGCAATTAAACACCTTGCATTAGGGATTAGG
>JAUWPZ010000062.1 GCA_030611315.1 Sedimentisphaerales bacterium | reverse complement strand
ATTTTTCAATCAGAAAGCACCTTGTGTCCGATAAACAGTGTATATGAAGGATTATACGTTGTCAAAAGAAATAGCTGAACTTGAAAAATTTCATCGTTCCTTGCGCGATAAGCGTCACGCCGACCGCGTCAAAGCGGTCATTGCTTTATCTAAGGGATGGTCGGCGGCTCAGGTAGCGGAGATTCTTCTCTTTGATGAGAAAACGTCCCGACACTATTTCGAGCGTTATCAGCAAAGCGGTCTCAAGGCGTTGCTGGATGACCACTATTCCGGAGCAGAGTCAAAGCTTGACACGCATCAAATGAGCGAACTTGAGGGTTATCTTGAAGAACATATTCTGCCCGACGCTAAATAACTCCCAAAAATACAACAACTTATAGCACTTTTTTGACGGTGACTACTTTTGACGCAGGCATCAAGGTAGAACCTGTGAGTCGTTTCAAAACTTGAGTGCCCGGCTAATTTCATAACTTCATACTCACTGAGTCCCTGTGCAAACCAGCTCGACAGTGCCGTGGAACGCGCATCTTGGGAACTTGCCCTTTTTCGATTCAAAACACCAGTCTGTTACCTTCGTTTGCTTTGCTCAAGGCCTCTTGGTGGGGTCCTTTTTTTCTTTTTCAAGGTGTTGGGCGATTTGGTTGAGATGTTCGCTTATCCGTTCGCTTTGTCGCAGGAGCTTTTCAAGCTGTGTATGGATTGTTTTGGACCCGAAGATACTCTGTGCGAAGATGAAAAGGAACATCAATGCCAGCGTCCCGCCGATGGCTATGAAGCTTACCATCCAGAAAATTCTCTCCACGAGTTCGAGCATACCTGCATCCATCGCAATATCACCTTCAAATAAAGCCCAAAAAGCTCGATTGTATAGCTTCTTTTATGGTAACCGGGCTAATCCCTTCCGTCAAACTCAAAAAACTTATTCCCACCCGAAACTGCGCTCTGCATCCGGAAGACTCAATATGCTAAGACAAATCCTGGGTAAATCCAGAGAGTTGGTGTAGTTGAGGAATCGATTTAAACAACTGCCGCAATTCGTAATCCGCAACCAGCAACTTTTCCTGTCGTTTGTTCTCTGTATTATTTTTTATCCGCTCCACGCTAAACGCTCTATTCTATCTGTTGCCGTCTTAATCAGAAGTGCGTAAGAAGATAGCTAAAGCCCCACAAGCAAGAACTTGAACAGCTTCTTCATAGACTACAAAGTTCTAAAGAGTAGATTTGAGCTTTTATTCTTCCCATTATCGAGAAAAACGGGTGAAATTTTGCTGTTATTATCGCCCATATTCCCCAGTTTGACTAATCTTACAAAGCAATAGCCAGCAGACAAGATTTGACATGTTTACCGTTCACAACCCTTTATCTGAAATAGTGTTATCGCACTTACTGGTTGTTATCGGAAGTTCTTCCGACTGATTTCTGTTCTATGCTTTGCGCGGCGTCAAAGAGGGCGTTTTTAGTAGTCCTAAATACTAAGTGTCCGTTTGTTAATTTATTTGCCAAAAAGGTTTTATTGTGATATAATACAGTTGGTTTGAAAGAAGCTTTTGTAAGGGTAATTAGAATGGGAAAGATGAAAACAGCTCGTAAGCATCCGCCCATAGAGCAATTACGGGGGAGAACTCTTGGCAGAATACTCATAAAAATGGGTGTTCTAAGCCGTGAGCAGGTGCATGAGTGTTTGCAAATCCAGCAGCAGCGACACGGAAAAGTGCAAATTGGGCAGATTTTGATTGAGCTGGGTCTGGTTAATGAGACCCAGCTTCGGATGGCATTGGCTGCCAAGCGGGGAATGGAATATATAGAGATTGACGGTTTGGACATTCATCCTGATGTAATTGAGAAAGTGCCGGCACAAATGGCAAAGACTTATCACATTGTGCCAATCGAATATGATAAAGAGCTGAATGAGTTGACCGTTGTTCTTGACAGCCCCGAAAATTTCCGGGCAACCGACGACCTGAGCACATTAATGGGCTTTAAGGTCACTGCGAAGATAACCGATGCTGATGTGCTGGAAAAGACCTTGAAGAAATACTACGAGGCAGAAGACGAGAACATCAACGAGCTTATCGGCGAGATTCAGAGCGATAGTTTTCTTGCGGAGTTCGAGGGTCGAAGCCAAAGTATCGACCTGGATGAATTAAAGGAGCTGTCTGAGTCAAATCCTGTGAAGAAGCTCCTGAACCTTGTTTTGCTTCAGGCGATTCGCGATAAGGCTTCGGATATTCATTTTGAGCCGTTTGAAAACGAGTACAAGATGCGCTACCGTATTGACGGTATTCTTTATGAAATGATTCCTCCCCCAAAGTACATTGCTGCGGCGTTAAGCTCGCGTATAAAGGTTATGGCAAATCTTGATATTGCGGAAAGACGTTTGCCGCAAGATGGGCGAATATCTCTGACAGTCCAGGGCAACCCGATTGATTTGCGTGTCAGTGTTCTTCCTACGATGTTTGGAGAGAGTGTTGTGCTGCGTGTTCTGGACAGGGCGCAGGTAACTTTTGATTTGACAAAACTTGGATTGAGGCAGGATGATATTGAATTAGTCCACCAGCTTATTTACAAGCCTAACGGAATTATAATTATTACGGGGCCTACCGGATGCGGCAAAACTACCACTCTTTACTCTGCCCTTAGTGAACTTAACACTATTGACAAGAAAATAATCACCACAGAAGACCCTGTGGAATACGACATTGACGGTCTTATTCAGGTTCAAATGAAACCGGATATTGGACTGACATTCGCAAGGTGCCTTCGCTCAATTTTGCGTCAGGACCCTGATGTCATCCTGGTTGGCGAGATTCGCGACCTTGAGACGGCGGAAATTGCCGCTCAGGCGTCTCTGACAGGCCACGTGGTGTTCACCACGCTGCATACGAATGATGCCCCAAGCTCAATAGCACGACTTTTGGATTTGGGAGTTGAGCCGTTCCTTCTTACAGCTACCATAGAAGGTATTGTTTCGCAGCGACTGGTTAGAATAATCTGCAAGAAGTGCAAAACGCCGTTCGAGCCGAGTGAAAGTCAATTAATGGAGTTGCAGCTTACGCCGGAAGATATTAAAGGTAAAAAGTTCCATTATGGCAGAGGTTGTGATAACTGTAACGGCACGGGATACAGGGGGCGGACGGCTATTTTTGAGATTATGGTGTTTAATGATGAGATACGCGATTTAATTATGAATCAGGCTTCGACAAATGTTTTGCGGTCTGCCGCACTAAAAGGCGGTATGAAACTGCTTCGTGAAGGCGGCTTGTCGGCAATATATGACGGAACTACCACTATTGATGAGATAGTGAAGGAAACAATCATGGAACAATTATAGAAGGGTAGAATTAACCGGTAACGAAACCGGATTTTACAAATAAACATTAATTACGAAGGAGGTATTCAAGATGCCTGTTTTTCAATATATAGCTTTGGACGGCCAGGGCGTTGAAATAAAGGACGAGATTGAAGCCCTCAGCGAAAAGGAAGCGATAAGTAAGATACGAAATATGGGGTATTTCCCCACGAAGGTTCGTACACGCGGTGCGGCGAAAAAACCTGCGGCACGAGCTGCAGCAAGGCCTTCGAAGAGGCGTGGCGCCGGGGGCAAAGTGAGGGTCAAATATATAGCGCAGTTTGCACGACAGCTTTCGACGCTTCAGGATGCGGGATTGCCGATATTGCGGTCGCTGAGGATTCTTGAAGAGCAGCAGAAGGCCGGGACGTTCAAGAGGGTGATTGGCTATGTGGGAGATGACATCGAGGGCGGATCTACCCTCTCGGAGGCGCTGGGGCATTTTCCAAGGACCTTTGACCGGCTGCTTGTTAGTATGGTGGCTGCGGGCGAGACGGGCGGTGTTCTGGACTTGATTCTGTCGCGTGTAGCGGACTTTATGGAAAAAGCCCAGAGACTTAAAGCGAGGGTCAAAAGCGCGATGGTCTATCCGATGGTGGTTTTGACCGCGGCTTTCGTTATTTTGTTGTTGTTGATGAAGTACGTGATACCGCAATTTAAGTTAGTGCTCGAGGAGATGGTGGAGGGCGAATTGAACGCGGTAACAAATACGGTGCTTGGGGTCAGCAACTGGATAGCGTATCAATATGGCTGGGTCGTTTTGTTGGCTGTGCCGTTCGGACTCATTTTCCTGACGAGGGTTATCAAGAAGTGTCGGCCGGGCAGGATGGTTATGGATACCATCAAGTTGAAGCTGCCTGTTATCGGCCAGATCACGGGCAAAGTGGCTGTTACGCGGTGGACGCGGACTCTGGGAACGTTGATTGGCGCCGGCGTTCCGATTCTGGACGCCATCAACGTTACCCGTGAGACGGCAGGAAACGAAGTCTTTGCGAACATGCTCGCCAACGTTCACAATTCAATCAGGCAGGGCGATACATTTGCCGGTCCGCTGCGTCAGTCCAAGACAGTTGACTTGATTGTGTCCAATATGGTTGCGGTGGGGGAGGAAACAGGCGACCTTGACAAGATGCTTCTGAAGGTCTCGGACAACTACGATGAGCAGGTTGACGTGCTTGTAGCCTCGTTAATGTCGATGCTCGAGCCGATTATGATTATTGTATTGGGTCTTGTTGTTATGGTTATTGTTTTGGCGGTGTTCCTGCCAATGATACAGGTTATCACGAGCTTAAGTACAAGTTAATTTAGGAACCGAAATCGAATGTTTAACATGGAATTAAGGAGAAAAAAATGAATTCAATTGTCAAACAAAACAACAGGAAAGCGGCCTTTACCATTGTGGAGCTTCTGACGGTCATGAGCATTATCGTGATACTCATCGGCCTGCTCGTGCCGGCTCTGAATAAGGTCAAGCGGTTTGCCAGAGATGTGAATCAAAAGTCCCAGTTTCACAGCATGGAAGCCGCATTGGAACTTTTCAACAGCGAGTACGACCGTTATCCGCCTTCGGATGAGTTGGATACCGATGGAGACTATTACTGCGGTGCGATGAAGCTTGCGGAAGCCATGATGGGCCAGGACTTGATGGGCTTTCATCCCGATTCGCTTTTCACAAGTGCCGGCGGCGGTCGATATGTGCCGAATACTGTGAAAGATAGAAAGGGCGCTCTTCTGCCGCTTGAAAATGCAAACGCATATAAGTTCGGCAGTTTGTACGATGAAACCGGTCCCTATGAGCCTGGTTTGTTTGTCTTGTGCGATGTATATAACCGTGTGACGAACAAGGACACAGGGAAAAGGGTCGGCATGCCCATCCTTTACTACAAGGCGGATACATCAAAGAGTACGCACGATATCACTGATGCAGGTAACCCCGAAAATATTTACGACTACCTTGATAATTATGAATTGGTTTCGCTTGGTTTTCCCGGAAAGGCCCTACCTCCAGGGGGTCCATCACACGAACTCGCAGATGACCCTGAAAGATTCTATCTCAATACGAAGAATTACAAGGTTGATAGTATAAATAGGCCATTCAGGGAAGATTCTTATATCCTGATTTCCGCGGGATGGGATGGAGAGTACGGCACGGCTGACGATATATGTAATTTCGACTGGAAATACATGCCGGGGCCAGCAGTGCCGGTGCTATAACAAGCTCATCGGCTAAAAGCGGAAGGATAAGTTCGGGGAAATCGATGCCGGACGCTTGATTGGAGGCATAAGGTTTTCAGGAAAATAGTGTAATGTTAACGGGTACTTGGAATTTGGGGAAATAGGTGATGAGTAAAGCAGCGATAATTGGAGTAATGATGTTTGTGATGTTAAGCGGTAATTTGGTCCGAGCCGACGATTGCGAGATTGTCAACGGCAGTTTTGAGGACGACCGCCGGATAGATGACATCACGATGGAAGACCCGAACGGGTGGGATGTCAGTGTGCAGTCGGAATGGTTTGCTGGAAAGGTGTTAAAAGAAGGAGACGAAAGAGCTTGGGTTACCGAGGGCGACTTTAATTTGGAGCTTTTTACGACACGGTACAAGACTTTTGACGTCAATGATATGATAAAACTCTCTCAGCAATTAGACCTGACGGAGGTCAACGACATTTCTTTTGACATATACCTGGATACGTATCCGGTGACTAAAAAGTGGAATCCGGTTGAGTGTACTGCGGTTTTGCTGATTGACGAAGATGTAGTCTGGGAGTCAAACAGTGTGGGGTCGGATGCAAGGGGGCCGTATCTTGACCAGGTTTATGACGTTAATGACAAATATAGAGATGGAGAGCTGCACACATTGTCATTAGGTATGAGAGTGAACGTGGGGGTAAAGGTAAATACCGCCTATATTACCTATTGGGATTTTGTCAGGTGCGCTTTCCGCGAATATCGCGATTTTCCACGGGGAGATATAAACCTCGATTACCTGGTTGATATGAACGATATGGTTGTGGTGGCGGAGCTGTGGCTGGAGGAGGTGGACCCGAACGCTGTAAGTAATTTGTCCGGCGAGGGTGATTTGCTCGGCTTCGGCAATATCAACTTTATGGACTTTGCGTTTCTTGCCGGCGACTGGGAAGGCGGTTTTACGCAGGTGAAAAGTCTTGCAGATAAATGGCTGGGCGCGGTGGAGCCGAATGATGTGGATAATCTGTTTCACGAGGATGATGTGGACCCCAACGGCGTTATCGACTTCTTCGACTTTGCAGAACTTGCTGAGATATTGAAGGATAGCGGCTAAAAACAAGAGCAGCAGGTCAACTGCGAAGAAGGATGGATTTATAGAAGGGGATAGCTATGAAGCGAAAGAAAACAGGATTTACCCCGTTAGAAATGATAATTTCTAATCGGGCAGGTAATGAGGGAAGTAAAAGATTTCTAACGGGGTTTACGACTGTTGAGCTGTTAACGGTTCTGGCGATAATCTCAATGTTGGTTGGGCTGCTTATCCCGGCTGTGAGTATGGTCAAGACGATTGCCCGTGAAGCGAAGCAGAGCGCCCAGCTTACTACGATGGGGATGGCACTGGAGGCATTCAAGAACGATTACGGCGATTATCCGCCATCGAACTTTCAGATAGGCGGCGACTACTGCGGTGCACAAAAGCTTGCTGAAGCCCTTTGTGGCTTGGATTTGTTGGGATTTCACCCAAAATCAGATTTTAACTCTGATGGGTATGATAATAGTGGTGTTTTTATTTACGACCAGGCTAATTTAGACGAGAGGAAAGGACCTTATCTTGAGCTTGCGACGGCAGGTGTTTTTAAGCTGAGATACTTGTTCCCGGGTGGAACGCCTTTTTTAGATGGAGACAGGTATGTGATTTGTGATGCGTTCGGCGTGAAATCCGTTCCCGTAGGCGGCAAGTCTTTTAAGGCGGGGACCCCGATTCTTTATTATAGGGCAAATGTTTCGAGCAAACAGATGATATACAACCCCACTGGAATGAACAAGTTTGAAGACAATATTTACAACGTTCAAGACAATGGAAATCTTGTGGCCCTGGGAAAGGTAAAAGATGGATCGCCCCACAGGCTGGACATCAATTTGAACCCTGGTGTTTTTTATTCTTCAGATGGCGGTGTAATCGACCCAAAAGTGCCGGCTCCGGCGGGGATGGTCGGTTGGCCTTACAGGCCTGATTCTTACATATTGATTTCAGCGGGGGCGGACGGTGTGTATGGTACGGGCGACGATATTACCAACTTTTGAAATCAACCACAGAGAACAAAGAGGATTAGCGATTAGAGATTGGTGAATTGGTTTTTTGTTCGCAGTTCATAGTTCGTTGTTGCTAATTCGTGAATTGTGGTTCGTTGCTCGTGGTTAAGAAATAATTCGGTGGCAAAATGAGAACTGCTGTAACCCTTGTGGAGATGATAATTGTTGTGGCTGTGGTCGCGCTTCTGGCCGCGATGGTGGTTGTTGCCGCCAGAAGTATCGATAACCAGGCTAAGGAGAAGGGGGCCGAAGGTCTTTTTTCGGTGCTTGGAGGCGCTCTTGAGGAATATTATGACTTCACGGGCACTTTTCCTCCACAGGCTGGTACTAATCCGAGCGAGAATTCGGAGGCACTGTATTTCAAGCTTCGTTCGATACCGGATTCCCGCAGGATACTGGAAAAAATCGATAACTCTTTAATAAAGGACGAGGACGATTATGGGATTGTGGATACGCCGGAGATATATGACCCGTGGGGGACGGCGCTGGATTATCAATATGTCGTCGGCGACAGTTTTCCGAAGCTGATTTCGGCCGGGCCGGATAGAGATTTCGACAAGGCTGATGATAATATAACGAATAGATGAAAAAAACGGAAAGTAAGCAACAGAGGCCACAGAGGCCGCAGAGGAACACAGAGAAGAAATGAAGGTAAAACGCAGACAATCCGGGCTTACGCTGACTGAGATGGCGGTCGTTGTCGCAACGATAGCGCTGCTTGTCGGTATCGGGCTGCCTGCTGTTCGTGCGCTGCTGAAATCATTCGAGTCTGAAAGCGGCGCAAAGACTATGATAAGCTCGGCGCTTGCCTCGGCCCGGGCCATAGCGGCGAAAGAACAGAGCTATGCCGGCATACGGTTCCAAAAAGCATACGACCCTTCAGCCCCGGATCCAATGAACGCTTCTCAATATATGGTCTTTATTATTCACGACACCCAAATTAAACCCTCAGTTCGGGGAAATCTCGGTTGCCGTGCCGTTGAGGGATTAAATCCAATCAAGCTGCCGGATAGTGTAGGCGTGATGGATTTGAAGCTTGGCTCTCAAACCGATGAGAAGGTCAATACGGATGGAGAAATAAATGATCCGTATAAATTAGTCGATGTTACGACGTTTTCGATACTTTTTTCCCCATCGGGAAAGCTGATGCTGCATACGCACAAAGCCCAGAATGGAAACAACATTGGAAATATCATTAATGACAGCGTTTTTAACACTAAGAGCAGCATACAGAATAAAATTGGGATGTTTCTTGAGGACCAGGACCAGGCCTCTATCCAGCCGGTCGATGAGTTGAGCCGCAGCCATTTTTTCATTTATGACAGGGCACAGTTCAAACAGGCATATAACCGTGGAAGGGCGTGGTCGGATTATCTGAGGAAGTTGGAGCCGATTTATATTAACGCTTATACAGGGACGATGATTTCGACGGATTGATAAGGCAATGAGGACGAAACGGAACAAGAAAGGTTTTTCCCTGATTGAGGTGCTGATGGCGGTGGGGACGCTGGCTGTCGGGATGATTTTTATCGGTGGGACGTTTCTCACAGGTATCTATTTTTCGACAATCGCCACGGAGCGAACCATCGCGGCGGTGGCTGCGGACGAAGCCTTTGCAAAGATAAGAATCTTTGAAGTTAATCCGGCGGACCCGCGTTTGGCTGACGTTGACCAAACGCGCTTTGAGGATGTTGTGTTAAATCCCATCGACCCCAACGAGTTTGCATATCCTTCAATAAAGACGCTGGCTGAAAGTCGATATTGCTGGTCGGCCCTGTGCAGGCGGATAGACCCGAACCCCAGCGACCGACGTGTGCAGGTAACGGTTTTCGTGTGCAGAAAAGTGGGCAGCGGCGCCGCGTATCATGGTAATGTGGGCAGACCTATTCCAATGAAAGTCGGCGTTACCGGCCCTGTAAGCAATGTTGTGCTTACTATAAATGAGCCCGGCAAGATAAATTGGATTAATGATGGTTATACGATAGTTGAAAACGGGACAGGAAAGATATATCAAGTAGTGGGGCGAGCTGTTGATTCGGCTCCTCTCAATGAAATTACTCTTGCTCAGCCCTGGCAGGGCGGTGATACGGTTTGGGTAGTTCCGCCTCCAATCGATAGAGGCAGAGGGCCTTGTATAGTGGTATATCAGAAAGTAATCGTGTTTTAAGTTAACCGCTGAGGTCGCAGAGAAATAAATTTTTGGATTTTTATCTGTGAACTATGGACTACGAACAACGAACCAACAAAGCGTTTACTCTAATTGAGCTTATGGTGGCCATTGCGATTCTGGCGATGGTTCTGTCATTTGCGGGTGTTATCTTCAAGGTCGGGATAGATTCCTACCGAATGGCAATGGCAAACGCTGAGATTATGCAGAAATTCCGTGCTATTACCGACCAGTTCAATGCCGACTTCAAAGGACTCCGCAAGGACGGCGAGATATTCGTGGCGTGGGTGGCGAAGGAAGCTGTTACTGCAAATTATGATGGTTATCGTGATTGTGATGATGATGGCTATGAGAGGTTTGACAGGATAACGTTTTTTGCGAATGGCGATTTTTATTCTTACAGGGCCAGTCCAAAGATTATTCGCGGCAACACCGCAAGAATTTGCTATATGCTCGCCAGAAATATCAACGGAAAGAGGGCAGAGGAATATAGAGATTTAAGCCCAAACGAAACCGGCAGGATTCTGCGTGAGGAGGACCGGCGAAATCGTATACTCGCGAGGACTCAGCATATATTGGCGGTGGACCTTTCTGCTATAGACCCCAACGGCTTCAATGATAATCAACAATGGTTTGCCTGGAATAACTTAAATGAGCACGACACAATTATTATGGAAGCATGGAAAAATATGCCTCAGAAGATTAAGGAAGATATGCTGTCTGTTATTACGGATGTTAAGGTTGGCTCACCTGGTGTCGTTCCCGACGAAAGTGTGTGGGGAACGCAGGTTGACCTGGCTGAGCCGAATTTGATTCATCTGCTTTTGTGTGAGGGAGTGGGGGAGTTCAAGATACAGGGCTGGTATGATGCCGGGCGGCGGTGGGTGCCGGAGGTTGACCCCGACGGCGACGGGAAAACTTCGGATTCGGAATTCTTTCTGGCTGATCCTGACGCGGTTCCCGGGGTGTTGTATCCTTATCCTCCTTACGGTAAAGTGAGCCTCAACGGACCAGCATTTCAGGGCAGGTTTTTTCAGAACATTTTGAACGAGAGAGATTTTAATCAGATTCCGGGACTTGGGCGTGCGCTTAAGTTCACTTTTACGCTGTACGACTCCAGAGGCATTATTAAAAAGGGAAGGGTCTTTACGCATATTGTTTATTTAGACAATTAGTTTTTAGCCGCGAAGGCACAAAAGAAAAAACAGTCACAGAGAGAAGCTAAAAAGAAAAGAATTTGGATTCCTGCTACCCGCTTTCGCGGGCACAAGCTCCGCAGGAATGACAGTATTGAAAAACTCTGTGAACTCTGTGGCGGAAGAGAGAATAGACAAAGATGGAATCGACGAACAAAAAAATGGTTAAAGATTCGACGTGTGTCGGTTCGGCCCTTATCCTGACAGTGGTGCTGACCAGCCTGCTGGCTATCATCGGCGTATTGTTCGTTATGTCCTCGCGAGTCGATAAGATGGCGACATCGGCCATATCGGACACCAAAGAGCTGGGCCTGGCGGTCGATACGGTCGTCGCGAAAATATCGCGGCTGTTGGTGCAGGATGTTCCCGGAGTAGATCCAAATGGGGAATACTACGATTATCCCGATGTGAACAACCTGTGGCTGGCAAGTCTTGAGCCTTCTGATGCGGGTGGCGGCAATTTTTTCTGGCTGCAGATAAGCGATGTGTACGGTGTATTGGTCCCGGCGGCCCGCGAGTGGCAGCAAATAACACCAGCACAAATTATTCCTGAGTACCAGGATGCCGCAATATTTGCTGCAGGGCTCGAAGCCGATGCCGACGGCGACGGTGTATTCGATTCGCGCTGGGTGATTTTGCCTGGTATGAGCAGCAGCAAGGGCAGGCCTATATTCGCGGCCATCAGAATAATCGACCACGGCGGAATGCTGAATGTCAATACGGGTTACAGATTAGGCTTACAATATGACCTTTTTGACCCTAACCTGCCATCCTTTACTATCGACGGCTCAAGTCAGATGCAGATAAACTTAATGGCCCTGTCGTGGCGGCCCAACTATACTGCTTATGCCCCCGGCTCAGATATGGATTTGTTGTGGGCGAGGTCAAATTACGGCCTTGGGATTGACCCTTGCGACCTGGCGGCGTACGAACAAAATGTAATTTGGGTTTATGGTCCGCCAAATCCGCCAAACCCGCCTTCGCTGATTTCTTACACGCCGTTTGATATTTCCGATGAGCTGGAGCTGCGTTACAGGTTTCTGTTGAACCATACCGATATTGATACACGCCTGGAAACGCTGGGCTCGGGAGCGATTGGCAGGGCGTGGGAGTTTAGGAGAGGCGCCTTTCAGACTCCTGCTTTGCCGGGAAAATTGGGAGAATGGTTCATAAGCGCGTATGACATTGGCGTCCTCGACCCGAATTATGCGTATCGGCACATTACTACGACCTACAATATGGACCGGGTAATCAGGCCGGATGGAAACAAAATGATAAATGTTAACGCCGCGCAAACTTCCCCTTTAACTATATATAATGCTTTGTTACAGGGAGCGGGTATCGACCCTAATTATAATTATGGGGATGTTAATGACCGGATTGATTTGGCCGCCCAATTGGCGGTTAATATACGGGACCATAGGGATGGTGATGTAGATATATATACCTTCCCGGCAGGGGGCAAGATGTATTACGGCTTCGAGCCGCAGCCGTTTATAAGCGAGATAGCGTTTAAGATAGGTGCTGCAAGTCCCGATACTGTGGCGAATAATCATTACGCGGTCGAGCTTTATAATCCCTTCGATGTGGATATTTCGCTGGGTAATTTTACGCTGGAGTTTCGCAGTAAAGGCGGCGGTACTGTAAGTCCTCCGGTAACCATGAGGGGGCGTGACACGATAAAGGCTAATAGTCGTTTTGTAATAACCAGCAGCGCCGCGGCCTCGAATACGTTTGGTGTTTCCGGGTTGATATCGGCGGGCGATGGTAAAGAAAGCAGTAGTCTGGTGCCGGCGAAATATACCCTTATTTCAGGAAGTGATCCACCGGATTATTCTGTTGAGAGTTATGACATTTATCTTCTCAGGAATCCGGGAATTTATCTTGATAAGCAGCAGACCGCGGATAGTTGGTTTGTCTGGAATGATGTGAAGAATATAAAGAAGGCATGTAACAGGCCGGATGATAACTGGAACGTGGTGTATCAGAACGTAGCAGGGCCGAATTCAATTGATACATTGGGCAGGGCCAATGGTGGTGGAACAAAAGTAAACTACAATCTTAGCGCTGATAACAGCAATTTTGTTACGGTGGGTGATATCGCGAGAGTGCTTACCGTCGGGCCTAGCACCGACCCGAACGATATGATAGGTATGCGACTTGCGGCAGAGCCTCCCGAAGAGACGATACGCCTCGATTTGCGGAATTCAGACTTTAGAAATATTTTTCAACATCTGACGGTGATTGACCCTCTAAATCACGGCTTGGGTGGAGAAACAAGGGTCAAGGGACGGATAAATATCAACACCGCTCCGTGGTTCGTGTTGGCGCAGCTTCCGTGGATGAGCCCGGGCCTTAGTCCTCACATTGCCCAGGCGGTAGTTGCATACCGGGACAAAACAATCGCGCCCGGCGGTTCGGATTATCGCATCCGGTTTGGAGAGCCCGGTTTTGAAAGTATCGGCGAGTTGATGCAAGTCGGCGAGATGGGCTTTTATGCGTATGACCCGTGCGATTTGACCGGCTATCCTGACTTGACTGCCAATGACGGTGCGGGAAACGATTTTGAGGAATTGAACGTGATTTTCTCGCGGATAAGCAATCTTGTTACTGTGCGGAGTGATGTCTTTACCGCATATATACTCGTTCGCATCGGCGTCAACGGCCCGCAGAAAAGAGTTATAGCCATCTTCGACAGAAGCGAAGTCAACTCACCCAACAACAGGGTTAAGATTATTGCATTACACAGCGTGGGAGACCCAAGGTAATACATTTGCGATTGACGATTTTCGATTGGAAATCGAGAATATTCAATCGTTTATTAGCTTGACAATCTGTGGGTGGACTTCTTTGTTGGCGGTTATTACCTTGAACGTCCGGCCTTCATAGCTGTCCAAATCGAGGGGAAAGATTTTTCCGCCCTGCCAATCGCTCATAATCGCCCCGGCGTTCTCGGCCAATACGGCCCCGGCGGCTATGTCCCACAGCTTCGGAGTGGTAACGATAGTGGCTATGAGACTGCCCTTTGCGACGTATGCGATGTGCAGGGCCGTTGTGCCGAAATTGCGGTGTCTTGTCCGCTTTATAATCTCGCAGACCCATTTCGGCAGCCCATTTTCACAATCGAAATGACTATCGAGACCGATGCTTGTGAATTGGCCCATCTTGTCATTGCCGGCTTCGATTCGTCTGCCGTTTAGTTGTGCCTCACTGCCTTTGACGGCCGTGAACATCGAGTCTGTGGCTGGCTCGAAGATAACGCCTACAATCGGCTCACCCTTGAACATCGTCGCGATGCTGATAGTGAAATGGAGTATGCCGTGCGCGAAATTGTTGGTTCCGTCTATCGGGTCGATGGCCCAGAATATTGGTTCGGCGCCTCTCGGCGGCTGCTTGAATATCCCGCCCTGGTTTCCTTCTTCAGCAATAAAGCCGTGGTCGGGATATGTTTCCTTTATTCGGTCGATGATTATCTTCTGGCAGTGGGCATCGGCCTGGGTTACCAGCTCAGTGGCATTTTTAACCGAAACTTTGGTATAGTTGATTTCTTCCATTGCCCGCTGTCCAGCCAGGCGTGCCGCCACAATGGCTGTCTCGAGCATTACTCTTAGATTTCTTTGTTCCAAGACCATATTTGTATCTCGTTAAGCGTATCTCGTATTCTGATAATTGGTTATTTACCCTGTCTTCCGTCCTTTCTTGACAAGATTACTATATTATCTTATTGTATCGTCGTTATGCAGGTAAGCCAACAGCAAAATAAACCGAAAATTCTGCGTCGTGCGACGGCTCGGCAGCGGATTATAGCAGGGATTGTTTTTCTGGTGGTTGCCGGCTCGCTCGGATTCTTCCATTTGGCGGCGACAGAAAAGATTAATTTTCGCCGATGGGTTAATCCCTGTGGTTTGAAGCAAAGGTATGGATTGCCGTGTCCGACTTGCGGAATGACAACAGCGACGCTTGCCTTTGCCCGAGGTGAAATCTTCGATTCGTTTTATATCCAGCCGGCAGCCGCTTTATTGTGGTGTATTATTGTTGTCGGGGCATTTTTGGCTTTTCTTATAGGCGTTTTTGGGGTATATTTTGCGTTTCTTGACCGTTTGTTTAACGAAGTTAAGATAGGGCACGTTTTTCTGGCCCTGATAATTATTATTGCAGCCGGCTGGGCGGTAACACTGGCTCGGGAGCTTGCAGCAAGAGCCCGAAGTTGAAAGATTAACAATAGCCTTTGAAACACAGGAACACATTGATAAGCGGTTCATCTGTGCAAGCTGTGAAATCCGAGGCTGAAAAAGTGAGAAGTGAAATGTTTTTGGAGTTTTAGAATGATTAAGGTTCTGATAACGGACAAACTTGCCCGGGAAGGAATTGATTTGCTCAACTCAACGGACGGTGTCGAGGCCGTGGTCAAGACCGGTATAAGCGAGGACGAGCTCGCTGAAATTATCGGTGAGTATGATGGTTTAATCATCCGAAGCGGCACTCAGGTTACCGCTAAAGTTCTGGCTGAGCCCGGCAAACTCAAGTGCATTGCCAGAGCCGGCGTTGGGGTTGATAATATCGATGTCCCGGAAGCGACAAGAAAAGGCATCCTGGTTATGAATACTCCCGGGGGCAATACG
This sequence comes from Sedimentisphaerales bacterium, assembly GCA_030611315.1. Classification (GTDB taxonomy): domain Bacteria; phylum Planctomycetota; class Phycisphaerae; order Sedimentisphaerales; family Anaerobacaceae; genus JAUWPZ01. The sequence continues at coordinate 4,277 of JAUWPZ010000062.1, read as the reverse complement.
CTCAGCGCGGCCGAACATACAATGGCCTTGATACTTGCGATGAGCCGAAATGTTGTTCCGGCCTGCAACAGCTTGAAAAGCGGCGCGTGGGACAGGAAAAAATATATGGGCAGCCAGCTCAGCAACAAGGTGCTCGGGGTAATAGGACTCGGCAGAATCGGGATGGCTGTGGCACAAATGGCAAAAGGTTTCAATATGAAAATTATCGGGTTTGACCCGTTTGCCGTTCCTTCGGACGCCGAAAAACTCGGTATAGAAATATGTGAGAGTATTGAGGAGATTTTCAAAGAGGCTGATTATATCAGCGTTCACGTGCCGAGAAATGAGGAAACGGCGAATTTGATTGACGCCGACCAAATCAAGATGATGAAACCGACTGTGCGACTGGTCAACTGCGCACGTGGTGGAATCATAAACGAAGAAGCCCTTTATGAGGCCCTTGCCGACAAGCGTATCGCCGGCGCCGCACTGGACGTTTATCCGACAGAGCCGCCTGAGAATACTCGCTTTACCGAGTCTGAAAACTGCCTTGTTACTCCTCACCTTGGCGCGAGCACCAGTGAAGCACAAATCGAAGTTGCGGTCGAGGCGGCGCAAATTCTCATCGACGCTCTCAAGGGCGGTCCTGTCAGAAATGCTCTTAACGCCCCATCTACGACCGGAGCTGTGCCTCCTATTGTAAGCCAGTATTCCGAGCTTGCCCGGCGAATCGGCAGCCTTGTGAGCACTATTGCACCGGGCCGTATTAAGAAAGTCGAGGTTCGGTATCGCGGCTTAATTGCCGAGATGGCGGTCGAATCAGTTACTCTTAATTTTGCAATCGGGCTGCTTCAGAAGCATTTTGATATGCCTCTGAATGTAGTCAACGCCCGAGTGCTGGCGAAAGAACGCGGGATAAGCATAGACGAAACAAAGAACATCGAAGCCAAGGATGTGGCCGCGAGTTTCAGCGCCAAGGTGGTTACCGATAAGATTACCCGAACTGTAACCGGCTCAGTCTTCGGCGGGGCACTGCTGCGAATCATCGAGATTGACGGTTTCAATATAGAAGTTACCCCTCATGGGGCGGTTCTGGTTGTCTTTAACGATGACAAGCCCGGCGTCATCGGTTCGGTCGGGACGCTCTGCGGCAGGCATAATATCAATATCTGTACAATGGGCGTGGGACAAAAAGCGGCGGAACAAAAGGCCATGCTTGCCGTCAGCCTTGACAAGGAGCCCGACTACGCGGCCGTCGAAGAGCTTGGGAAGCTTGATTTCGTGAACGAGATTTATGTTTGCAGACTGGACTGATTCTTGAGATACGTCATTTGTCGGATAAGGCTCAATTAGAGATTTGGTTATGGCTGAGCATTTGATAATAAGTATCAGCGGGATGAGGGGCATCGTCGGAGAAAACCTTACAATTTCGGTTGCGACCGACTACGGCTGTGCCTTCGGTACGTTTCTTCGAAATAAAGAGGCCGACAAAGAGAGAAAGCTGTCGGTGTGTATCGGCAGGGATTCGAGAGAGAGCGGCGAAATGCTAAGCTCAGCCGTAGCAGAAGGATTGTGTTTAGTTGGGATTGACGTGATTGATTTGGGGCTTGTAAGCACGCCCGGGGTGGGGATTATGATACGGCAGTTAGGCTGTGTAGGTGGCGTGGTTATAACCGCTTCGCATAATCCGGCCCAATACAATGGTATTAAGTTATTGCTTGACAATGGTATTGCTCCACCTGTTGGTGTGGCAGAACAGATAAAAAGATTTTTTTTCGGTAAACGTTTTTCTATCTTAGATTCAACTGATATCGGCGAAGTGAGTTCTAATGAGCAAACCGACACTACTCACATTGCGAAGGTTTTGGCGATTGTTGACAAAGAGGCGATAGCCGCGAGAGGATTCAAAATCGTCCTCGACAGCGTCAATGGAGCAGGGGGGCGGGTAACGAAGAGAATGCTTGGGGAACTTGGCTGTGTAGTTACTGCGATAAACGACGAACCAACCGGCTTGTTTGCCCACAAGCCCGAACCAACCGCCGAGAACCTGAAAGGTCTTTGCGAAGTTGTAAAAGCGGAACAGGCGGACATCGGCTTCGGCCAGGACCCCGACGCCGACAGATTGGCAATTGTTGACGAAGCCGGGACCTATATCGGCGAGGAATACACACTTGCTTTGGCGGCGAAGTATATTTTCAGCAAAAGAAGCGGAAAGGCGGCGACAAATCTTTCCACATCGAGAATGATTGATGATATTGTTGAAAAGGCCGGCGGCCGGGTCATCCGCACCGCTGTCGGGGAGGCCAATGTTGCCGGCGCGATGCTCGAACACAAATGTATCATCGGAGGAGAAGGCAACGGCGGCGTGATTGATTTGAGAGTAGGTCCGATACGAGACAGTCTTGTTGGAATTGGGCTTGTTCTGCAATTGATGGCCGAAACCGGAAAGATGATAAGCGAGCTGGTCAGTGAAATCGGCGGTTATTATATGAGCAAAGACAAATTCGCGGCAGATAAAGAACAGGCCGAACAGATTATCAATTCAGCAAAAGAAATCTTCGCCGATGCGAGGCTCAACACAATAGACGGGTGCCGATTTGACTTCGACGATGGGTGGTTGCACGTGCGAGCAAGCAATACCGAGCCTGTGGTGAGGGTCATAGTTGAAGCAACAGACAAGAGTGCCGCTCAAAAATATATAGGCGCGGTTTCGAAAATTCGCGAGATGATATCGGGCGAAACGACAGATGCGTAACGACAAACACCAAATCTCCGACAGGGAGATACGTTCTATCACATATCTTGGTATGGCGGTCAATATCGTTCTGTCGGTGGTCAAGGGCGTCGTCGGTTTGATGGTTGGTTCGCTGGCGCTTGTGGCCGATGGAATCCACTCACTTTCCGACTTGGCCACTGATGCGGCGGTGCTGCTGGGCCTGCGTCTGGGCTCAAAAGAGCCCGACCAGAGCCACCCATACGGCCACGGCAGAGCGGAGACTTTCGCAGCAGGTTTAATTGCGTTAATCCTGATGTTTGTGGGTGGGGCGATGATTTACCATGCCACACTGTCCATAGTCAGAGAAGAAGTTACACAGCCTCACCTTGCGATTCTTGTAGTCGCAGTGGTTTCGATTGCTGCCAAAGAGTGGCTCTACAAAGCTACACGAAGAGTCGCCATTTGGTCTCACAGCACCACACTTTATGCCAATGCGTGGCATCATCGCAGCGATGCGCTGAGTTCAGTGGCAGTTGTGATAGGTTTGATATCGCTGGAATTAGGTTTCGACTATGGCGACCAGGCCGCTGCGATTTGCGTTGGACTGATGATTATATGGGTGGGAGTTAAGATAATTGGTGATTCGCTGCGTGAGCTGACCGAAGGCGCCGTTGATTCAGAGACGGTCGAGCATATAAGGCGAATAATCGAAGCCGACCCTTCGATACGTCAGTGGCATAAGCTGCGGACGCGGATGGTCGGCAGAGAAGTTTTTCTGGATGTGCATATTCTTGTTGACCCGGAATTGAACGTGGCTGCCGCCCATGAAATAACCGTGAATCTTGAAAATGCCCTGGATGAGCAGATAGCCCGCCCGGTCAATATTGTCGTGCATATCGAGCCGGACACGCCGGAACTGCGCAGAGACGAGACCACACAAGGCAACTGATTAAAGACATCAGAGGCAGGATTTTTCAAGGGGTGGTCGGCGATTTTTGTAGCGGTGGTCGTTTGTGTCGGGAGCGCTTCAGGCGGCAATGGGAGGCGGTAAGTTTCCAGGACTTTACCAGGTTCTGCTCCCGAATAGTCGGTGCTTTCGCTGCGCTCCAGCCCCAAAGGGTCGGGATTTTCACTTTGCTCCAGCATCAGGTCCCAGTGTACCTGGCCGAGGATGTTGTGTTTTTGTATAACGAATTTGAGAGGGTCAGTTTCTATCTTTCCAGTTCCACCATTTCAGCAGGTTCGGGTCATACCGGGTGTTTGAGGCGTAATAAACCGCACAGCGAAGGACGTATAGCATGCATTTGTCAACCGGGCCCGCCTTAAAATCACAGAGCTTTTGGTAAAGTTTTTCCGGGTCCTTTTTTCTGAGCTGGCTGACGGAACGAATGCCGATATCGAATAAATACAGCGCGATTGTTTCGCCTACGCCGGGGATTTGCTGTAATTGTTTTAAGGCTGATTGTCTCAAAGGCACAACTCCTTAGCATATATATAGTGCTCACGATTGAAATTTCCCCCGCCGCGGCGGGTTCGCCTGCCCCATAGGGGCGGACAACTTGTGCCACAGGTACTTGTGCCA
>JAUWPZ010000083.1 GCA_030611315.1 Sedimentisphaerales bacterium | reverse complement strand
TCATCGGGGCCGAATCAGCCCATCTCGAAGGGCTCCTGCATCGAACCGACTATCGGCCAGTGGGACAAAATAAACGCTTTTGTTCTCAAGACCAGCGGCGGTAACGTCGAGCGAATGAGCCAGTACAGTATGATTACCGACCCGATGACTTCCTGCGGCTGCTTCGAATGTATCGCTGCCGTCCTGCCATCAACAGGTGGAATAATGATTGTGAACAGGGAATACCCCGAGATGACGCCGTGCGGGATGAAGTTCTCCACCCTCGCCGGTACGGTCGGAGGCGGGCAGCAGACACCAGGATTCATCGGACATTCAAAACACTATATCAACTCGAGGAAATTTATTGCTGCCGAAGGTGGAATTCGGCGGATTGTGTGGATGCCTACGATGCTAAAAGAAGAAATCAAGGACACTTTTATCCAAAGAGCTAATGAATTTGGGCTTGGCGGCGAAGAATTTCTGGCCAAGATCGCCGATGAAACCACAGCAGCCACGGAAGAAGAAGTCCTCGAATTTATTACCAAAGCCGGCCATCCGGCAGCTACTTTAGAACCTATGTTCTAGTTTTGGAAGGAAAATTTATTATGGCTCTTACAGGATTAGAAATCTTCAAGCTCCTGCCAAAAACCAACTGTAAAAAGTGCGGTATGCCGACTTGCCTGGCCTTTGCCATGCAGCTCGCCCAGAAACGCGCCAAACTCGAAGACTGCCCCGATGTATCGGATGAGGCCAAAGAGAAACTCGCAGCGGCGGCGGCGCCGCCAATGCAAAAAGTCGTCTTCGGCACAGGCGATAACCAGGTCCAGTTAGGTCAGGAAACGGTAATATTCCGACACGAAGAGAAGTTTTACAGCCCGACTGTTCTGGCAGCAACCGTCTCGGATAAACTCACAGGCGACGACTTGAAGAAACGCATCGATGCCGTAAATTCGCTGCATTTTGAGCGAGTGGGGACCAAGATTGGTGTCCGTGCCGTAGCCGTTACCAACGACAGCGGCGAATCCGAGCCCTTTGTTCAGGCTGCCGCAGCGGTAAAAGACGCCGGCGACCCGCCTCTTATCCTCGTGACGGATTCGGCCGAGGCGATGGCCGCAGCGGTCGCAAAAGTAAGCGATAGCGTTCCGCTACTGGCCTCGGCAACGCCGGAAACCGCCGAAGCAATGGCCAAAATCGCCAAAGAAAACAATTGTCCCCTCGTTGCAAAAGCCGAATCAATCGAAGCCCTTTCCGAGCTTAGCGAAAAAATCAAGGCCCAGGGCGTTGAGGATATAGTACTAAGCCTCGATGGTTTGAGCATTAGAGACCAGTTATTCAACCTCTCAAGAATACGGGTCCTGTCGCTGAAAAAGGTTTTCAGGCCCTTAGGCTATCCAACCATATCCTTCGTTGCAGACGGTGATTCCGATGAGCAAACCGCTGTAGCCACGAGCCTGATTTGCAAGTATTCCGGCATCGTGGTGGTCGATACGGTTGAACCACACGCATTCCTGCCCATGCTGACCGCCGTAATGAATATCTACAGTGACCCGCAGAAACCCGTACAGGTCGAGCCGAAAGTATATCCCATCGGCGAACCCAACGCTGATTCACCCGTGATGTTTACTACAAATTTCTCGCTGACATATTACACCGTCGAGTCGGACGTCGAGGCCAGCAGGATACCGAGCTATATCCTCGTGGTCGATACCGAAGGAACAAGCGTCTTGACGGCCTATTCCGGAGACAAGCTCAACGAGAAAACAGTAGCTGATGCTATGACCAAAAACGGCATAGAAGACCTGGTCAAGCACCGAAAACTCATAATCCCAGGTTACGTGGCGGTTATGAGCGGAAAACTCGAGGAGGCTACAAACTGGGAGATTATGGTCGGGCCGAGAGAGTGTTCGATGCTGCCCAAGTATCTCCAGGAAGTCTGGAAATAAAAGCGTTGTGTGTGATGCGTATTGCGTAGAAAAACAACGCATCACGCGATACGATATACACAATACGAGATGGAAGAGTCCAAAAAGAAAAATTGCAGAATCCGCTTTGAGCCAAGCGCGCTAAAGACAGAAGTCCCCACAGGGACAGTTTTGCTTGAGGCGGCCCATAAAGCCGGCATTTATCTCACCAGTATCTGCGGAGGAGACGGCTATTGCGGCAAATGCAAGGTAATCATCGACCAGGGACAGTTCCAAACCAGGCCCACTACTTTGCTCACACCGGATGAGCTCCGGGAAAATGTCGTTTTAGCCTGTCAGACCAAAGTCCTTTCCGATATGACCGTAACCGTTCCAAAATCTCACACTCTGGAAACAAGTCAAATACTAATGGACGCAGACGCCCACAGATTCAGCAAGCTTGCCGGCGAGGTTCGGGAAGGTTTGTTCGAGTTTGACCCGCTGGTTCGCAAGCTCTGCGTTGAAATGACCCCGCCGACGGTGGACGACCACACGGCGGACCATGAGCGTCTGTACGTAGCCATACGGGAGCAAATCGACGCCCCCATAATGCAAACCGGCTTCCGCATTATGCAAAGGCTCTCGAAGCTGCTCGTTGAGGCGAGCTACAAGGTTGCCGTGACGATAGGCCGGCGAGGCGGAACCACGGAAGTCATCGAGGTTGAGCCGGCTTGCCGCTCTATGACAAATTTTGCCGTAGCTGTCGATCTGGGCACTACAACGGTCGTCGCCCACCTTATAGACCTGAACAAAGCAAAAACCATTGATACCGAGGCTACATACAACAGCCAGATAAATTTCGGCGAAGACTATATCCGGCGAATCATCTACGCAGAAGAGAATAACGCCTTTGACGAGATGCAAAATCGCATCGTCAACGATGTCAACAGCCTAATCGTAACATTAGCAACCAGGCAGAAAATCGATTTACAGGACATAACCACGGTAATATGTGCCGGCAACACCGCGATGATACATTTCTTACTGAACCTGGACTCAACCAGAATCCGAAGGGAGCCGTACGTCGCTTCAGTCAGCTTTGTACCCCCGATTCGGGCGGCTGAAGCCGGAATCCAGATTAACAAACGAGGTCTTCTGTATTGCCTGCCCAGCGTGGCCGCTTATATAGGCAGCGACATAGTCGCAGGCGTGCTGACTTCGCGGATTTATACAAAGAAAGGCATCTCACTCTTTGCGGACATCGGAACAAACGGTGAAGTGGTACTGGGCAATCGAGAATGGCTGGTATGCGCCTCAAGTTCAGCAGGCCCGGCATTCGAAGGAAGCGGCGTCAAGAACGGCATGAGGGCCGGGGCCGGAGCAATCGAGAAACTGAGCATTCTCGGTGACGGTTCCGTCGAGTATAAAACTATCGGCGATACTCAACCGGTCGGCATTTGCGGTTCGGGCCTTTTGGACACTCTTGCCGAACTTTTTACCAACGGCATCATAGACCGCACGGGACGACTCAAACTGAATGGCCACCCTGCTGTAACAGAAACCGACGAGGGCCTGCAGTTCCAACTGGTTCAGGCGGGTAATGGCCGCAAGGGGCCACAAGACGCACAAAAAGGCGCTTCCGGTCAGTCGCAGGAAATTGTAATCACCCAGACCGACATTGACAATTTAGTCCGCTCCAAGGCAGGCGTTTTTGCCGCCATTCGCGTCCTTATGGAATCGACCCAAACAAAAGCCCAGGACCTCGACGCAATTTATCTGGCCGGCGGGTTCGGAAACTTCCTCAACGTTCGCCAAGCAGTTACCATTGGAATGCTGCCCGATGTGCCGATGGAGAAAATTAAATTCGTCGGAAATACCTCAATCGCCGGCGCAAAAACGGTCCTGCTGAGCCGGGAAGCCCTCAGTGCAGCGGAAAAAATCGCCAAAAGCATGACGTATTTTGATTTAATGAGCCATTCGGGGTATATGGATGAATTTATCAAAGCAAGCTTCCTGCCCCATACGGATTTATCACTGTTCCCTTCGGTAGAAATAGCGTATAGCGTTTAGCGTATAGTGAATACGAACATAATAAGTGTCTAAAGTGCCTAAAGTGTAAAATGCCTAAAGTTTTGAGTAATAAAGAGTTTGCTAAAGGGCTTGAAAAACGAACACGAGAATTCGCTGTGCGCATAATCCGTATATCGAGAACTTTACCCAACACACCCGAGAGAAGGGTTATAAGGACTCATATCGCAAAATCTGGAACGTCCATCGGCGCAAATTATCGAGAGGCCAATCGGGCCAGAAGTAAAGCCGATTTCAAAAATAAGGTTAAGATTTGTGAAAGTGAAACCAGTGAAACACAATACTGGCTGGAAATAATTGTAGAGTTAAAATGGCTATCCTGGACAAAAGTGAAATGCGATTATGATGAGTGTGGAGAATTGCTTGCTATTTTTACATCTATCGGGAAAAAATAAAGTGAACTAAAGTTTGGATTGCCTAAAGTGAACTAAAGTTTTAAGTGAAATCGTCGCTTTAGGCACTTTAGTTCACTTAGGGTTAAAAAAATGGCTACAACTATCGCTATAAGTGGAAAAGGAGGCACCGGCAAGACGACCGTCTCTGCTATGATTATCAGGTTTCTGCTGAGCCGGGGCGGACGAAGTGCCATTCTCGCAGTTGACGCCGACCCTAACTCTTGTCTTGGCCTGACTCTGGGAGTCCAACCGGTCAACACAGTTGCCGAAATTCGGGAGCAAGCCCGTACCAAACCACCCGACAATACGGGGATGGACCGGGTTCGTTCGGTTGAATATGGCATCCAGCAGGCAATTACCGAAGCCCGGGGCTTCGATTTGCTGACGATGGGGCGACCGGAAGGGCCGGGCTGCTACTGTGCCGTGAATAATATGCTGCGCAAATTCCTGAACGACCTGAGCTCGCAGTACAAATATGCTATTATAGACAACGAGGCCGGTATGGAGCACCTTTCCCGCCGGACCACAAATAATGTTGACCTGCTCTGTATCGTGGCTGAGCCGACTGCTCTCGGCGAGGTTACCGCCCGGAGGATTTCCGGCCTTGCCGGCCAACTGCCAATATCCGTAAAAGAAATCGGTATTATTTGGAACAAGGCCGGGGGCGCCACCTCAGACGAACCACAATTGGATGAGATAGAAACCTTCGGTCTGGTTCCTTCGGACCCATCCGTATCTGATGCCTCAATGCAGGGCAAAACAATCTTCGACCTTGATGAAAATTCCCCTGCTTTTCTGGCTGTGTCAAAAATGCTCGAAAACAAGCTATCATAAACCTTTTTTAGCGTTAAAGCTTTGACAAAAATGGAGAATTAAAAGTGAAAACTCAAACGAAAATACAATCCAGACCAACACTTTTCAATAACACTTCTTTTACGCCTGCGGACAGACCTTTAATTATTAATAAATTAAAGATATTGGCTTTGATTGAGAAACTAAAGTTAGAGAACTCTCTATCATCCCTGAGAAACTCAGTTTTTCACATAGAGAGTAATCTCCGCAGCGTAAAGAATGATAAAGTCGGTCTCTTGAATATCGACTCGAATGGCGAAACAATAACCCTTAGCCAAAAATATGTCTTTGACCAATTGAACCAAATCGCAGAATCTCAAACTCTCGATAGAGCGAGATACTACGTTGAACGTTTTGAGAAGGCCATGACGGAGATTAGAACAAGTAAAATCAATGATATAAACTTGAACCGATGGAAAGAATATGACGACATTTGTACGGACAGTTTATGGATAATAGACAAGCGGGATAGTTCCGGCGTTCACACCGCAGGTTACTGGGGTAATTTTATTCCACAGATTCCAAATCAAATGCTAAAGCGCTACACGAAAAAAGGTGATTGGGTTTTGGATCCCTTCGTTGGCAGCGGAACAACCCTAATCGAAAGCCAACGGCTTGGAAGAAACAGCATTGGGGCAGAACTCCAAGAAAATATAGCCCAAAGAGCCAGAGAACTAATTTCCTCCGAGCCAAATAAATATAATGTAATTTCACGAGTAATAACCGGTGATAGCAGAGAGTTGGATTTCAAAGAGGTCATCGGAAAGTACAATCAAAAATATGTACAACTACTTATAATGCACCCTCCATACTTTGACATCATCAGATTCAGTAATGACTCACGAGATTTATCTAATGCCCCATCCGTTAGCAAGTTCATAGAAATGATGAACGAAATAGTGGACAATGCAGGCGCCGTGTTGGAAAAAGGACGATACTTCGCGCTGGTCATCGGTGACAAGTACTCAAAAGGTGAATGGATACCACTTGCTTTTCTGACAATGAACGAAATTCTACAAAGAGGATTCATGCTGAAAAGCATAATTGTAAAGAACTTTGAAGAAACCGCTGGCAAAAGAAATCAACAAGAATTGTGGCGATACCGCGCTTTAGTCGGCGGATTCTACATCTTTAAACACGAATATATTTTTGTTTTCAAAAAAAAGTAGGGATATGACAACACATGTATTCATAGTTGACGCAACAACTTTTAAAATACACTTGGAATATTTGTTCGCCGGAACTGGTGCCAAAGACCATAGAGTAGATTTTAATAATCGTTCAAATACTAAGACACCTGGTAGAACTGAGAATCTTTTAGTCAGGATGATCGCAGACGCAAGCAGAATAAGAAAAGGTGATTTCATAATCTTCTACCTCCAACGAAGCTCTGATTCTAAAATTCGCGAAGGGAAGTTCTTCGGTATTTTCAAAGCCAAGAACGACTGGTCATTTTTAGACAATAACGACCGTAGCCAGTACTTGAAAGAGCGATTAAGAAAATCCCTGACTTTCCGCGTGTTGATGGAGCCTTACAAAGTCTATCCGGCAGGTGTTTCAGAGTGGGAGGCGCTTGATGAAATTAAGGATATCCAACGACCCTATCAAATGCTGTGGAGCCTAATATATAGGAAGCTGAGAGCTAATCGCGGCAATACAATGATAACCACTTATGAATCAGTAAACCTTTGTAAACTTATCAGAAACAAAAATCGTGCTCGAAAATTACACTGTGAAGGCAAATTGCTGTCTTTCGATTCTGAAACACAAAGCATAATTTGTTTAAATCATCCAAAAAAATCATATGCGGGCAGATGCAAGGATATCAATATTTCGACGCGCCTTTTTGGAAAACTCGGAGATAACAAATCTTTCGAGCCACACCTTCAAGCATATATAGTCAAGAACATTGGGAAGCGAGAGAATAAATCCTTGAATACCTCTATTCTTGGTAACGCTACTGTCGAATGGATCGGGAACGAAGTGTCTTGTGGAGTCGGAATGCAACGCATCGATGTCCTTTTGTCTCTCATTAACAGGAGACGCCAGCGAACCATAGTCCCCATAGAATTGAAAAGTCACACTGTCAACGAGCAAGCTGTCAAACAAATTCAAAGGTATATTGACTGGGTGAAACAATACTATGTACCTAATATGCAAAATCGTATCGACATCCAGCCAGTATTGATTTCTAAGACAATTAAAAAAGTAACAGCAAGTGAAAGAACTACCAAAAAATATGCCAAAGTGATTGATTGGTTTGAAAAGTTCAATGAAAATAACCATAGTAGATGTCTCAAGTTGAAATATATTGAATTCCAACGAGAAAACGATACTCTTGTTTTCAAGAAAATAGATTATTGAGAGTTTTTTTGTACTATGACAAAACATCCTTTCAACGAAGGCACGAAATTAGCGAAAGTATTCACCATTTTGTCAGATGGAGAGTGGCACTGCGGAAAACACGAGCTTCCAGGCACTCAACCCGCAAAAGCAATACAAATAATCCGACAGCATGGTTTTGAAATTGAGAATAAAACCATTTATTGTGATACTTGTGAAGATAAGACTGTTCACCGTAAGTTGGTGTCAACAGAACCCAAAGAGCCATCATTTGTCAGACAACAGTTCCCAGCTAAACTAAGAAAACGCATTTTGAGACACTATGGCAATGTGGAGGCAATAACGCTACGTAAAATGATCCCAAACCAGCTTGAGGTTGACCACCGTTTTCCACAAGTACGATGGTCAAGTGATGAATCATACGACCCTGAAATGTCTGAAAAGGAACTACACGAAAAATTTCAACTTCTGACTCGACAACACAATCTTTGGAAAAGCCGTTATTGTGAGAATTGTTCAAAAACAGGCGAGCGCGGGACATTCATCGGGATTAACTTCTTCGCCGAGGGTGGTTCACAATGGGATACAAATCTTGCGCCAGATGATGTGCGTGGGTGCTACGGCTGTTTCTGGTACGAACCCGACAAGTGGCGGCAAGCTCTAAATGAACTAATAAAACGATAGTTAAAATGGGAAAAATGCGTAATATATTACCCATAAACAAATGAAAAACGAAAATTTTTTGGAGGATTCCAAATGCCCGTTCCTGAAGTTACAGATAGTTTTACCGGTTCAGTAAACCGAATTACACTTGGGGCAACCAAAGAAAACGGCGGTACGAGAAGCTCAACGGTCGCCGTGGGCGGAGCGCAGAATGTCGTTTACGGCGGCTCCACAGAAGACGCCGGCGAGAAGCCGGTTGTTGCTATGGACGTTCTCGACAGCAAACCGGAAGATTGGCCTGACGCCCTCGTTAAACCTTATAAAGATGTCCTCGACAGCCCGGGTGACTGGGCCAAAATGTGCGTGGAGGAGTTCGGCGCCGAGTTAATCTGTATAAGATTCGAGGGTATTCACCCCGACAAGGGCGATAAAGACGCCTCTCACGCCGTCAAGGTTACCGAAGAGGTGCTAAAAGCCGTCGGCGTCCCCCTCATACTGTGGGGCTGTGGAAACGACGAAAAAGATAACGAGGTTATGCCCAAGGTAAGCGGCGCCGCAAAAGGTGAAAAATGTCTCATCGGAACCATAAAAGAGGATAACTACAAATCCCTGACCGCTATCGCCTTGGCTGACGGCCATTTCCTCATCAGCGAAGCGCCGCTGGACATCAACATCGCCAAGCAAATCAACATCCTGGCCTCCGATATGGGCTTCCCGCTGGAAAGAATAGTAACGTTTCAGGCCACCGGAGCACTGGGATATGGAATAGAGTACGCCTATTCGATTCAGGAGCGCCAACGCATCGCCGCTCTGTCCGGTGATAAAATAATGGCTATGCCGGTTATCTGCGACGTCGGTTATGAATCCTGGCGGGCCAAAGAGGCCAAACTCGAAGATGCTCCCGGCTGGGGCCAGGTTAAGGACCGCGGGCCGATGTGGGAAACCGCCACCGCAATCTGCCTGCTGCAGGCCGGGGTCGATATAATTCGTATGCGGCACCCCAGAGCAGTGGCAACCGTAAAGAACTTCATCTCCCAGATATGGAAAGGTTAAGCTAAAGACCGGCACAAAGTGCCAGAGAAGATATATCAGATAAGAAGGAAAGGTGTTTATTATGTTATTAATTGCAGAACGAATCAACGGAATGTTCACCAACGTCAAGCGGGCCATTGCCGAAAAGGACAAAAAAGTCATCCAGTACCTGGCCAAAAAACAAACCGAGGCAGGAGCCGCATATCTCGACGTTAATGTCGGCACCGCGGCGGCAGACCAGGAAGGTACGATTCAGTGGCTGGTTGAAACTATCCAGGAGACCTGTTCGACGTCCTTGTGCCTCGATTCTCAAAAACCCAACGTCATTGCCGCAGGACTGAAGGCCGTCAACGCCGAAAATGGGGTTCTCCTGAACTCCACGCCGTTGAATAAGAAAAGCGACGAAGAGATACTCGACAAATTCATAGAGATGGCAAACCAGGCCGGCCCAAAGGCAAGCATTATCGCCCTGACTATGGATAAAAACGGTGTCCCCCAGGATATCGACACCCGCGTAGCTATAGCCGCGGAAATCGTCTCAAAGGCGATAGAAAAAGGTTTTGACACTCAGCGGCTGTTCATCGACCCCATCGTTCTGCCTGTCAATGTCCCGAACGCCCAGGTCCAGCCCGGCAACATCCTGGCGGCGATGGAACAGATACGGTATCTCGCCGACCCGGCCCCTCATATGACGATAGGCCTGTCGAATCTATCGCAGGGAGCAACCGAAAGAAGCCTGATAAACCGCGTGTTCTTAGCTATGGCTATGTCGCGAGGGCTGGATTCAGCGATAGCGGATGTATTTGATACGGACCTGATGAATGTAGTGGCCACAACCGAGATGCTGATGAACAAACAAATATATTCGGATTCCTATCTAAAGGTATTCGCCTCGACTAACAAATAGGAGCACGAATCCAAGAAGCGTTACTAAAACGCGACGATTGTTCTCGGAATCCGGTTCTATCCACTTCTGAGGTCATTTGATTAGCAAAATAGTGCAAATAAAAAGTTTTATAGTCATACTTGTTTTGGCGGTTTTCGAGGATAATAAGCAGTTCTGCAAAAAGCTCTGCCCCCCAGCGGGCATAGTATTTAACGACGTGTAAAGAAAGCACCTATATATATGACATATTTAAGGAAGAACCTATGAAGCTCGACCCAACAAAAATGAAGGATTGGCAGGTTGCCGAAGCCGCCGAAGAACAAATGAAACCAATTAGCCAACTGGCCGAAGAGATGGGCCTGCAGGAAAGCGAACTGATTCCTATGGGTCGCAAGTTGGCCAAAGTCGATTACCAACAAGTTCTCGCCCGCCTGAAAGATGCCCCGGAAGCAAAGTACATCGACGTTACCGCGATTACGCCGACGCCTCTGGGCGAAGGAAAAACAACGACCGCAATAGGCCTGATTGAGGGCCTCGGCAAGATAGACAAGAGTGTAGTCGGGGCAATCCGCCAGCCAAGCGGCGGACCTACTTTCAATATCAAAGGCTCAGCCGCCGGCGGAGGGCTGGCGCAGTGCATCCCCCTGACGCCCTTTTCTATCCGCCTCACGGGAGATATTGACTGTATCACAAATGCACACAATCTCGCTATGGTCGCCTTAACCTCGCGTATGCAGCACGAGCGAAATTACGACGATGCCAGATTAGCTAAAAGCAACCTCAAGAGAATAGATATTGACCCCGAAAGCGTTCAAATGAAGTGGGCAATGGACTTCTGTGCCCAGGCGCTGCGTAACATCAGAATCGGCCAGGGCGGAAAAATGGACGGCTTTGAGATGGACTCAGGCTTCCAAATAACCGTATCAAGCGAGGTTATGGCAATACTCGCAGTTGCCACGGATTTGAAAGACATGCGAGAGCGTATGGCCAAAATCGTCATCGCCTACGATAAGAAGGGCAATGAAGTTACCGCTGCCGACCTTGAAGTTGACGGCGCAATGACAGCCTGGATGGCCGATGCCATTAACCCGAACTTGCTGCAAACCATCGAAGGCCAGCCCGTATTCGTACACGCCGGCCCATTTGCGAACATTGCTATCGGACAAAGCTCAATTATCGCTGATATGCTCGGCACCAAGCTGGCCGATTATCATGTAACCGAGAGCGGTTTCGGGGCAGACATCGGTTTTGAGAAGTTCTGGAACTTAAAATGCCGGATGTCCGGGCTCGTGCCAAACGCAGTTGTTATCGTCGCCACTATTCGCGCGTTGAAGATGCACGGCGGCGGCCCCGAGGTAAAGCCGGGTGTCCCACTGAGCGAAGAATATACAAGTGAAAACCTCGAACTGGTTGAAAAGGGCTGTGAAAACCTTATTGCCTGCATCGAAATCGTCAAGAAAAGCGGCGTCCGACCCGTAGTGTGTGTGAACAGCTTCTATACCGACACCAAGGCCGAAATCGAGCTGGTTCGCAAGATAGCAGAGCAAAATGGGGCCCTCGCTGCGGTCTCGGAGCACTGGCTAAAAGGCGGTGATGGCGCAATCGAACTGGCCGAAGCAGTCGTCCAGGCCTGCGAGGAAGAAAACCACTTCAAGCTCCTCTATGAACTGGAAACTCCTCTCAGAGAGCGAATTGAACTGATTGCAAAGGAAGTTTACGGGGCCAGCGGCGTTACCTATACCGACGAAGCCCTGGAAAAAGCCAAGGCTATGGAAGCCGACCCCGCCAGCAAAACTCTCGGGACATGTATGGTCAAAACGCATCTGAGCTTGTCGCACGACCCGGACATAAAGGGCAGACCCACCAACTGGGAGCTTCCAATCTGCGATATTCTTATTTACAAAGGCGCCGGCTTTATTGTACCGGTCGCCGGAACCATTAAGTTGATGCCCGGCACAGCCTCGAACCCGGCTTTTAGACGAATCGACGTCGATGTAAATACCGGAAAAGTGCAGGGGCTTTTCTAAGATTGATTATTGAAGCAAAAAGCAAGGAGAATCAATGACAGCGCAAATCATAAATGGTAAACAAGTGGCCGCCGATATGCGTGCAGAGCTGAAAGACGAAGTAGCCAGGCTCAAAGAGCAAAACATTGTCCCCGGACTGGGCGTTATCCTGGTCGGTGATGACCCCGCTTCGAGGTCCTACGTTACGGCGAAAGAGCGTGCCTGCGAAGACATAGGTCTCTATTCCGACGACAACCGCCTCGATGCCGATATATCACAAGAAGAGTTGATGGCAATGGTGGAAAAGATGAACAACGACCCGAAAATCAACGGTATTCTGGTCCAGTTGCCTTTGCCCAAGGGCCTTAACGAAGCCGAGGTGCTTCTGGCGATTGACCCTGCCAAAGACGTCGATGGATTTCATCCGACTAATGTGGGCAAAATGGTCGTTGGCGAAAAAGCGTTTAAGCCCTGCACGCCTCACGGCGTTATTCAACTGCTGATTCGCAGCGGTGTAACCATCGAGGGTGCTGAGGTAGTAATCGTCGGCCGCAGTAACATCGTCGGCAAGCCCCTGGCCAATATGCTCATTCAAAAGAACGCAACCGGAAACGCCACTGTTACGGTCTGCCATACCCGCACCAAGGACCTTAGCTCTCATACAAAACGCGCCGATATCGTCATCGCCGCCGCCGGTCGGCCCAATACCGTTACGGCGGACATGGTCAAGAAAGGTGTAGTAGTCATCGACGTGGGCGTTAACCGTGTTGAGGATGCAACAAAGAAAAGAGGTTATCGACTCGTCGGCGACGTGGATTTCGAAGCGGTTAAGGAAAAAGCCTCATTTATCACTCCGGTTCCGGGCGGAGTAGGCCCCATGACGATTACAATGCTGCTCTACAACACCGTCGAATCCGCCAAAAGGGCCGCAGGGCTTGTGGTATAGGACAGGCGATTTTCGCTCTTGCCTGACTGGACAGCTCTGACAGCTCATCTCAGGTAAGTAACGTGCGGACTGTGGGTACAGGCCGTTACAAGTTCGTCTTTGACGTGCAAGAAGAAACGCAGTTTCACATTGTACTACCCGCTGCTTATACAACCAGCGTGCAGTAAGCATCACTACGTGCAAACTTGAGCAAATCCTGAAAGAGCACTCTTAATGCTACACAGGATTCTTCAGAAGAATCCTGCTGTCGGCCACCACACAACCTTTTCCTTGGGGATAGACAATCAGCGGATTGATATCCAGCTCGGCGATCTCAGGGTGTTCGGTAACCATTTGAGAAAGTCGAAGGATACAGTCTTTGATGCCATCGATGTCGCAGGGCCACCCTCCACGGACTCCTTTGAGAATACCGTATGCCTTGATGGTTCGTATCATGATATCTGCGCTGATTTCCCACATAGGAGCCAGGCGGAAAGTCACGTCCTTCATTGTCCCAACAAAAGTGCCCCCCAGGCCAAACATGCAGATTGCTCCAAACTTCGGATCCCTGACGGCCCCGAGGATTACTTCCACTCCGCGTTTGGCCATCCTCTCAACGATGACGCCATCGATTTTTGCCGAGGGTTTAAAGCTTTTCACATTTTCGATGATCTGTCCAAAGGCCTTTCGTGCATCCTCTTTCGTCTTGATTTTCAGCCGAACCCCCCCTACATCAAATTTGTGGACAATGTCCGGAGAGCAAATCTTCATCGCCACCGGAAAGATTAACTCCTCCAGCGCTTCATCCAACGCAGATAAATCCTTGACGAGCACATTCTTCAAAACCGGGAACCCATAACACTGAAGAATTTCGTTTGCCTCTCTTTCAGGCATATAATAGCTGTCCTTGCCGGCAAGTTTCTTTTTTATGACCTCCGTGGCAGTGTCGCTGTCTGCGGCCACTCTCCGCACCTTTCTCTTGTCAAGATTCAGCAGGTTTCCGTAGAAAGCCATAGATGCCATCGACCTGACTGCCGCCTCGGGAAAGGCATAGTTTGGAACACCGTGCTTTTCCAGATACTGGATACCTTCGGATACATCGACAATACCCATGAATGAGCAGAGAACCGGTTTCTTAATACCCTTTACGACGTGTGGGACTATCTCCGCCGTCTTCAGAACGTCGGTCATAGCTTGGGGGGTGAGTATCACGATGGCACCATCCACGTTTTCGTCCATGAGAATGTGGCGAATGGCGGCTTCGTAACGCTCATGGGTGGCATCTCCAATAACATCCACAGGATTCCGGATGCTGGCAGTCGGAGGAAGCTCTTGTTTCAATTTCTGTTTTGTCTCTTCCGAGAGAGCGGCAATTTGCAGGTTGTGCCGAATGGCAGCATCTGTAGCCATAATACCCGGCCCCCCCGCATTGGTGACAATGGCGATGCGGTTGCCCTTAGGTATCGGCTGTCTGGAGAAAGCAAGAGCATGGTTGAAAAGCTCATCAACGCCCTCTACCCTGAGGATACCGCTTTGACGAAAAATAGCATCATAAGCGCTATCAGACCCGACCAGAGAACCGGTATGAGAGGCGGCCGCACGGGCGCCTTCAGAAGAACGGCCCGACTTGACAGCAAGCATAGGTTTGTGGGCCTGCCAAGTGATTTCTCTTGCAGTCTCAAGAAACGCCCGACCGTGACTAATATCCTCCAGATACATAAGAATCACATCCGTATCCGGGTCATCTTTCAGGTAACGCAGGAGGTCTATCTCATTTACATCGGCTTTGTTCCCGAAGCTGACGAACTTGGAGAACCCAACGCCCCTGCCTTCTGCATAATCGAGCACCGCCGTACAAAGAGCCCCGGATTGTGAAATAAAGGCAATGTTTCCGGCTTTCGGCATCTTCGTTGCGAAACTGCTATTCATCCGAATATTCTCATTGGTATTGATTACTCCCAGACAGTTGGGTCCTACCAGGCTGATGTCGTATTTCGCGACCACTTCTTTCAAACGATCTTCCAACTCTGCTCCGTGCCCCCCCACCTCCTTGAACCCAGCCGTTATGACAATGGCTCCTTTGACCTGCTTTTGGCCCGCCTCCTCCAATATAGAGCAAACAATTTCAGCAGGAACAATAATGACGGCTAAATCCACTTCATCAGGAATGTCCCTCAACTTTGGATAGGCCCTTACGCTCTGGACAGATTTCGCCTTGGGATTAACCGGATAGACGACTCCCTGAAAACGGGCGCCGAGGATGTTACGAAACACAGCAAGCCCTACGCTATCTGGCCTATTGGTCGCCCCCACTACGGCAATCGACCGGGGACTCATAATGAATTCAACTTTTTTTGTCATAGTATTCTCACAATAAACGCTTTTGGGTTATGTAAAAACACAATTGTAGCATTCAGTTACTCAACAATATCCTACAAAAAGGCGTTTTTGTCAATTGATAACTCTTTCTAAACAAGTTAATTTGTTGCTCTATCGGCAAAAAGTAAAGTGAACTAAAGTTTGGAGTGCCTGAAGTGCCTAAAGTTATGGATATCAGCGGATCAGGAAATCAGGGTGCATGGTATCAGCAGACCAGAGTATCAGGAAAAAACTAACCTGATGCCCTGATAACCTGATTCCCTCGTTTGTATAATGATTCCACCCGGCGATTACAGCCCGTGAATCCCAAAAACCTTAAGCTTGACCGCATCTATCACCGCTTCAATCATAGGCATCACCAACTGCCGCTGCTGCTCCGTCACGGCAGACCTCTCATCACACAGCCCCCTCTACCCGCCGATTTCACACCCAACAAATGGTATTTTAATGGATATTTCGCCTAATTTCAAAGCTTTTCACAGCCTATAACACTTGTATGAACAGCCTGGCTCGTTATATATACCCTTAAGGGTAGTAAATTCCCGCGACTGGGATTGTAAATTATTGTTTTAAGGTTA
>JAUWPZ010000201.1 GCA_030611315.1 Sedimentisphaerales bacterium | reverse complement strand
GTGACATTTGATTTTGTGAGTTGTCATTCCCGCGAAAGCGGGAATCCAGTTTGTTAATTGGCTGAATTCAGCGTCAAACGGGAACAACTTCTATCCACAAATTAAAATGTCATAGTGTAATAGTCTGTCAACACTAATTTTAGGGGTTGTCATTGCGAGGAGGCCGAAGGCCGACGCGGCAATCTCAAACCTTATCGAACGCCGGAGATTGCTTCGCCGTTCCACTCCTCGCAATGACATCTACAGTTTCAATATTGACAGACTACTAACTCAACACTCAAAACTTTGTCGGTTCTCTGTGGACTTGCCGCTCCGCTAAATCCGGCGTCGGACAATTCTATTATTACTGTTGTGACGAACGCCTTTCTACGCAAAATACTCCTTGAAACATACCTGCTGTTAGGTATTTGTTGAGATAAAGCTTTAGACAGCGATGCCTTGGCCGATAATGTAAGAAAGGTGATGGTGGGTGGAAATAGAAAAAGCCGGTATCCCGGCTTATTTGAGCGCATATAAAAAACAGGGCTGAGGTGCGGAGGGAGAGGAAAAAGCGAGATATCCCCAGCCCTGTTTAAATGCTATATATAGTATATATCAAAAAGCTCTAAGATACAATACTTTTTTTACAAAAAAATGTTCGTATCAAAGAAAACTTACCTACCCTAAGTTGCCTCACAAAACTCGCTACTAATCAATGTAACCTTTAATTAACCATAATAATTGATAGTTTGTATCAAGTCAAGTATTTTTTGAAAAATTTTTCAAAAAAAATCTCATCCGCGATGATGAAGCTCCCGGGGCCCTTTGCCGCTGCTGCCGTATCCCACATATCGCGGAAACCACTTTGCTATAACCCATAAAAACCGCATAAATAGACTAAGAGCCTATCCGAATAACCTCGTCGTTATGAGGCCGAGCGAAAAGTTCGAGGCCAAGGCGGCAGGTCAAAAACGACCGGAGGCGTGGTTGACGCCACGTTGAGGACGTTTTTGGCCGACAACGCAGGCATCGTGCTTTGCAGCCGGCCGCAATAGATTAGGTTATTAGGATAGGCTCTAAGACCGCTTCGGTCTGATTTTGCCCCGATTCTGCGTATAAAACAGCCACTTTCTGCTTTTGCCGGGCCGCACCAATTGAACACGGGCTAATTCATAACCTACGGGAAAAAGGGAAAATAAAAAAAGGGCTGAGGTTAGGAGGAAAGAGAAGAGTTTAACACCTCAGCCCGTAATCCATTATCATTCCATACGTTCTAAAACGATAAAAGTTCAACATGTATTTTGAACGGAAGCTCATTTAAGGTACTTCAAAGCCCCTTCAAATACCTTCTCCACATCTTACCGGAAAGTCCCCCTTCTCTTTTCTACAGCAGCCCTTATTGTCGTCCAAATAGCTTGATATAGCGCCCGATTATGGTATAATTGAGCGATAATGCTTATACTGGAGATTCACAGGTGAAACGGCGCGCATTTAAGGTTGGCTCGTGGTTTCTGATAGTTGTATTCGTTCTTTCTGCCGGCTTAAGTTCCGCCCGCACAATTGAAATTGCCGAAACCATGCGGGAATTGGTCGAGGCCGACTGGCTCGACCAGGACAGGCAATGGGCGGGGGAGAAAGCTTTGGAAGAACGTTCAACCGCAGCTAAGTCCCCAAAAATCAACGCCTATGCCGTAACCACGGCCCAGGATGCCGCCGGCGGCTGTGACGCAGTCAAAAACGGACGCTGGGGATTCCACACCGCAAGCGCAGAGCAGGACCCCTGGTGGCAGGTCGATTTAGGAGCCGAATACAAGCTCGATCGCGTTGTCATCTTCAACCGAACCGACGGCGGTACCGCATCTCGCACACGGAACATTCGCGTGCTCGCTGCACGTCAGAACAAGGATTTCAAACAGATTTATCAACACGACGGGCAAACCTTTCTCGGCGTGAAGGAAGGCAGGCCGCTCGTGGTTGATTTGAGAGACTCCGACGTAACCGCCCGCACCGTTCGGCTGCAAGTCCGGGGCAAATGCTCCTTTGCCCTGGATGAAATTGAAGTGTACCCGGCCGAGGACCCGCAAAAAAATATCGCCCTGGGCAAACCCGCCGACCAGAAAAGCGTCAGCCGGCATTCATACCCCGGAACGCTGCCTGGAAACGTAGATTCAGCTAAGCCTGTCTTTACAAGCGGAGGATTCAAGCTCTCCCACACCCGCGATGTGGTTGAACGAGGCAAATCGCTCGCTGCACGGCTTCGGCCAAACGCCCGGCCAGGGCTACTGGAACCGCTGGCAGCTAAGCTGAACAGGCTCGATGCTCGTTTGTCAAAGCTCGAAAAAGCAGCCGCCCCCCCGGAGAACTCCCGCAGAAAGATTTATCTCCAGGCCCGCAGCCTTAACCGCGAAATCGCGTTCTGCAACCCACTTCTGAACTTCGATAAAATATTATTTGTCAAGCGGCACGACCCCGGCGGCGTTTTCCACATGTGTGACCAGTACTACGGCTGCAACGCCCGGCCCGGCGGCGGACTGTTCATCCTCTCAGACCCCTTCAGTGCCGGTCCGAAGTTAATCAACGTCCTGCAAAACTCGGTCGTCGAGCGGGGGCGGCTCACCGGCGACGACCTTTCCAGCGGCGCGTTTCTCTCGCCCGAACTGTCGTACGACGGCAAGACTATCCTCTTCGCCTACACACAGGCCAAGGCCTATGAGAAATACAGGGGCAAGGAGGCGTATGAGTGGGGCCCTGAAATCAGCTACCACATATTCAAGGTCAACGCCGACGGCAGCGGGCTGGTCCAGTTGACCGACGGGCAGTCGGACGACTTCGACCCATGTTTCCTCCCCAACGGCAGAATCGTATTTATCACGGAAAGGCGAGGCGGATACCTGCGCTGTGGTCGGCACTGCCCAACCTACACGATGTACTCAATGGCTCCCGACGGAAGCGACATCATCTGCCTCAGCTTCCATGAGACCCACGAATGGCATCCGAGCGTGAACAACGATGGGATGATTGTTTATACCCGCTGGGATTATGTGGACCGAGACACAAACATCGCTCATCATATATGGACCTGTTTTCCCGACGGCCGCGACCCTCGTTCTTTCCACGGCAATTATCCCGAGCGGCGAGAATCCCGCCCCTGGATGGAAATGAGCATTCGTGCCATCCCCGGCTCACATCGCTACGTGGCCACCACAGGCTCGCACCACGGCAACGCTTTCGGGTCGCTGGTCCTTATCGATCCGCGGGTCGAGGACGACCGGGCGATGTCGCAACTAACCAGGCTGACTGCCGATACGCCTTTCCCCGAAGCTGAAGCCAAACCGATTCGCGATTACATGAGGTACGGAACGGCCTGGCCGTTAAGCGAGGACGACTATCTGTGCGTGTACGACCCAGAGGCGAAGAACCGCGGCATCTACTGGCTCGACCGCTTCGGCAACCGCGAGCTGCTTTATCGAGACCCGTCGATTTCCTCGCTCAGCCCTATTCCGCTGCGTCCTCGTCCCAAACCGCCGGTGATTCCAACAAGGACAGTTCAAACAGCCGATGCCATAAAAAAAGCCGCCGACAAGCATCCCATGGAAACCATTACCGTGATGAACGTTTACGACAGCGATTTCCAGTGGCCCGCCGATACCAGGGTCAAAGCGCTGCGAATCATCCAGCTCTTACCAAAGACGACCCCTCCTCCGAATAAGCCCCGCATCGGAATTGCAAATCAAACGAACGCCCGCGCTGTATTGGGAACCGTGCCCGTCGAGGCCGATGGCAGCGCACATTTCGAAGCCCCCGTTGGAAAGATGTTCTACTTCCAGGCACTTGACGGGCGGCAAATGGCCGTCCAGTCAATGCGCTCCGGTACATACGTGCACCCCGGTGAGCAATTGACCTGCCTCGGCTGCCACGAGCACAAACATCAGGCGCCAACACTATCTTCTCGCGTACCGCTGGCCCTGCGGCGAGCCCCCTCGAAAATCCGCCCCGATGTGGATGGTTCGAATCCGTTCAACTACGTCCGCCTCGTCCAGCCGGTGCTGGACAAAAATTGCGTTAGCTGCCACAGCCGCCAAAAGGCGCTCGATTTGACCGGCACGATAGAAGGCAAAAACGGATGGACCCGCTCGTACAATAATCTGGCTGAGAAATACGGCTTCTATTTTCACGTCTCCAATGGCTCAATCAACACCGGTGTCCACGGAGGCAGCCGAACCATCCCCGGCAAATTCGGCGCCAAGGCTTCCCGGTTACTTGATTACACGGGTGAACAACATTACGGCGTCAAGCTTTCGGATGAAGATTTACACCGTTTTGTGCTTTGGCTTGACTGCAACTCTGAATTTTTCGGCTCTTACGAAAACACCATCGCCCAGGCCCTCGGCCAAATAGTCCTGCCGGCTTTGAACTAACTTTTACCCGGACACAGTACTCAAAGAAAATAATTGCAGGAAAATTTGAGGGGCGCATGCCGGAGAAATTTATCGAGTAAAATAGCGGTTCTGTAAATTACGTAAATTAACACATAAGAAAAATCGGAAAATTAGATTTTGGGGAAAATTGGGGTTTTTCAGGATTTTTTTTGATTTCTTTGGGTCGATGTTCGTTTTTGAGCTAATAATGGGGGTGGGTAGGTTAGTATAGAGGGCTTGGGAAATACAGGCAAGAAAAAAGGCGTAAAAAATGGACATAAATTGACGTGAATTTACACTTTTTTGCATTTTTTTGCACAAAATGAAC
>JAUWPZ010000154.1 GCA_030611315.1 Sedimentisphaerales bacterium | reverse complement strand
ATGACCAAAATATAAAGGTTCAAAATTGACCACAGATACCCCACTTGAGCAGGCACAAGTACTTAGGGCATAAATACCTAAGGTACAAGTTTCCCAGATTGATTAGTTCATAGTTCGTTGTGAGTGGTAAAATGGGTAATTTGTTAAATGGTTAATTGGTTAAACGGCATTTTCCAATGCCGGGTCGAGATTTTTGATGAGGTTGAGTCTTTGAAGCTCGAGGAGTGTTTTGAACAGGCTGTTCTCGATTCTTCGTTCATACATTAAGAGACGTTCGAGAACCCTTTCATTTGAGAAATCTTTTATGGCCAAACGGCCGAGAGCCAGATCAGAAGCCGATTCGGACGCATCATCCTGCGGCCAGCCTTGGCCTTTGAACAATATCGATTTTGTGAGTTTAGCTAATGGGCTGGAGGTATTCCGTGCGTTCAGTGCGTCGATGGTCTGGTTCTGGATGCGTAAAGCGCGTTTTAGCCGCCATGAGAGACTGACAATGCGGTCGGCGAGCATAGATTCCATAGGGCTTTTGGGGGCTAATTCGGCGAGTATCTGGTTACGATAGAGTTCGAAATGGGCCTGGCTTTCTGAGCCGATTACGGCCTGACGAGCCAAAAAGCCGTGTTTTACGAGATTTTGTGAGACGGCAGCCTTTCCCCGGCGTGTGCGTGGGCCGGTAGATTTTTGTGCGTTACGGCAGTTGGCAAGGATTTGTGCTTCGGTAGCCATGAGAAAACCTCCTGATACCCGCTTTCGCGGGCACAAGTTTACTATACCTGCTACCTGCTTTCGCAGGCACAAGTTTCGCAGGCACAAGTTTGTTATTGATTCCGCCAGAGGCGGATCTTCGATATTGGCTTTTAAGTATCAAAGAGCGGTTATTAGTTTGATATATATTATACAAAGATAAATGTTAAGTGTCAAGTGAATTTTTGTTCTTAGGCACAGATTTACACCAATTTACACTGATTATTTAGACAGGATTAACAGGATATTTCACCACGAAGAACACGAAGAAAGATTAAAAAACAAGTTCATTGTTCGTAGTTCGTAGTTCATAGAAAATTTGACACAGAGGTCACCCCATTAGAAACAGAAGATGTGTTTCTAACGGGGTAAACAGATTAACGCGGATACCCGCTACCAGCTACCTGCTTTCGCAGGCACAAGTTTCGCAGGCACAAGTTTCGCTGGCACAGGTTTACGCGGATTGACACGGATTTTGTTTAGCCACGAATCAGTCTTCGCCAAGGCTACGCCGGACAAGAAGGCGCAAAAAACAAAAGAAAAATTAGACACAGATTTACACTGTTTTCTTAGACACGGATTCACACAGATTAACACTGATTTTAAAATAAAAAATCGGCCACGAAGGCAGAAAGGCGCGAAGAAAGTAAGCCGCGAAAAGACACAGAAGGATATCAGGTAAACCCCGTTAGAAAACCTCTTTCTAACGGGGTAAACAGGGTATCAGGATGTGGATATGAATCTATACAAAAGACTTGACAAACATAACGGTTTTATCAACATAAGCTGGAGCAATCCATCGAGGAGAGCTTCTTTGAATTGATATCTTGCCACTGAAGTCTCCAAATATTTCCTGCATTTTGCGGGAAATCACTTTCAGTGGCTTTCCTTGTTTGTCCTGACCATACTCGCTGATCTTATGAGCATTGCTCAACAACCGACTGTTTTGTGTTCCTTTGACTAAAACCAGTCGGTCCTTCTGTTTGTTGAAGATCTTATCATGTCTGACATGGAAATTCGTTCTGAAAAGAGTCTTTAGTTGATCTTTGCTGAAATCCTTCGCTTTCGCTGCAACGTCCACTTCAAAATAACCCATTATGTACAGAGCTGGTTCTGCTTTAAAATCATAACCTTCCAAGCCACAGTAGAAAATTAGATAATCACCCTTTTCCAGACACCTCAAACGACTTTTTAAGGATGTGGGATCACCATAGGTAAAGCCCTCAAATTCAGGGTCAAAATGTATTGCTTGATTACAATGCTTACTATGCCTGGAAGGCGGGAAGTACTCGATCAGCTTACGACAATACCGACCTTCAGTATTGCCATAGGTACGTGCATCAAATCCGCTATAGTCGGGTATAGGAATATATTCAAAGGTGTGGTCACTCAATAAGGGACCATTGATTCCACCAGCTCCGGTATCTATACCCACTCTTAGTAATACTGCTTTCATTCTTCAACGATATAAAGACGACTGTGAAGGAAATCTTTCAGGGAGTATTTAACTTGCCCCCTTCCAATGTTGTGATCGAAGGCTATCTTAGGTTGGTTCCAAACAAAACTACTTTTTTTATCACCTACAAGCATTGCTGCCCTGCGATACATTTTATAGTCGATGTCTTTAGCCCATCCATCGATGTGAACGTGTGAGGGACATGGTTTGTGATATCTGGTCTTGCTGAACGGGCTCTTTTGTGTCGGCCGTACCTTCGGTCGGTAGATGTCCCCAAGTATATTGAATTTTCTGTCCGCTGCTTTTGCCCATCTGACCTGACGAGGTAGAGCATACCACAATTTATAATGAGATTCGAAGGCATCTTTAACACGCATCATATATATCAAAACATTAACTCCAGACCCCGCTCGGACATTTGAAAACCCAGCAACCCAAGTTCCAAGCCACTTATTAACATCAAGGAAATTCCGCATAAAGTGTTTGCACGTACAGAGAGTAATCAATCCCCCCTGCCAATTAGGCCCGCACCCATAATGTTGCAGAATGCCACCTCTTTTTCTCACTGAACTCATAACATAACAGTATATAGCGGTAGATGAGTTGGTCTTATCGATCGATCTGCGAAGCTTACCTAAACTGAAGTTTAATTTTCTGGCCAAAGAACCAACTTTAGGTAATTGCTGGAAATCGTTAGATATAACTTTGTAACAATCCATTCAACAAAACTAACCTTCATTGTAAGGAGCAACGTGTCAATTCGTCTGAGGGCATTTTAGCAGGAATTTTGGTCCAAGACAACTGGAAGTCATTAGCACCGGCAAACGAAAAGCTGGAGCCTTTAGTGTTATCGCTGGCCTTTGGTCCAACAACCATCAGGCAGACCTTCCTGGCCATCCTTAATCGAATCTACCTCCTGCCCCGGCACACGTTGTAGGCCAAGCTCGATATCCTTTAAGGCTGGTACCCTTTTCACCCCTACCAACTTGAGAAAAGGCCGCACGAGCTTCTTGTCGTTCGCAAGCGTAACCATCAAAGCATGCGTAAGCCTGTTCTCCGGCTGATCATATTGATCGAAGACATTTCTCACGTTTCACACCTATTTCTTTTGTTTTATTAGCCAGCCACCGTGCTTGATTACAGATTCCTCTCAAACGCTTTACAGAGCCATTTTATAACAGCTTCAATCTTATTAGTTGAATGTGGTATTTGCCAACCGGTCAACCAGCCAGCACGGCCCTGAAAATTGTCCACGTATACTATATCAAACCCAGCCGTTCTGATTTCTTCCTCATGTTCTCTGCCTATGCAAAGATCGATCCGCAGCTTTTCTTTCTGGACATAAATATATACTTTGTCCGCTGACTTGCCCATCCGATAGCCAAAATATCGACTGTTCCGATTTAATTTTTCTGCCAAACCATAAATATGATCTTTAAGTTCGTTTCTTATTCGGCTAACAATTTCGATAGGATAGTCTTTAAGATATGCTTTCCAAACAGCATCTTCTAATAAACCAGATTCTGAACGGATTACATATTTCCCCTTTTTGCCCCGTCTGATCATTCCTCTCTTTCCTTTGAAAACTGCCACAATGCAAGGCCATTATTTTAAGTCTTCAACGATTTTAGTGATTGTATCGGAAAGTATCTTTATTATCATACATAGATAGCTTCCTTATCGATTCTGTTTTTAAGAAAAGCATATCATATTTTGTCAGGTGCTCAGTATTTCTTTTATTTCTCCAACTAAAATCGGCAGGTGATTTGTAACGGCTTGCCATACAATGGTCTCATCAACAATATCATAACCATGAATTAAGATGTTTCTGAATCCTATGATGCGGTGATGCTCGGAGATCTTTTCCAGTAACTCGTCATCCGTATTTTTAATTCTGTTAAGAGCTTCTCCAATGATTTCAAAGTCTCTTTCGATAGCTCTTTTGGTAACGGGCTTATTCTGATATGCCTTGAAATCCATTCCGCAAATAAAATTTTGTATTTCTTCGGCTGCTTGAAGAATATCAATAAGGTTTTTTCTTGTTTCATCTTTCATAAATGACTGTCCTTGTCCTGTCAATAGATTCTCTCAAGACAGGGTTTTTGAATTTTTTATCAACAACCAGATCAACCTCTCTTTTAAATATTTCTTCCAGTTGCTCTTTTAATTCAAAATACTTATCGAAAAGGTCGATATTTTCGCCCGAATCAAAAATCACCAGAACATCGATGTCGCTGCTTTGAGAGAAATCCTGGCTCAAAGCGGAACCAAACAGGCCTAATCGTTTGACCGGCAAGCGACGACATACCCGTTCAATCTCCGGCCTGACTTTCTCTATATCAACCATAGTGTTGTCTCTGCTTCTTTTGCTTACCTGTTAAGGATTCGTAGTCAAATCCGACATTTGCTATTATAAAATAAACCGCCTTAATGGAAAATTCAACTGATTTCGTGGATATTCCAACAAATTTTATTCCTTTTGCACGACTTCGTATGGGAAATCCAGGATGATATTTATCCGGCCGCTGAGAGGAAGGCCTCGATGTTCTCTGTCGAAACATCGCCCGGCATACCCCCGCCGCACGACAGGATGAGCCGGCTCTTGTCGCTTACCGACTCAAGCGCCGCTTTGACGCTCTCGCCGACCTGCTCGCCCGTCCCCGCTGCCAGGACATCGCGCGTGGGAATATTCCCCAGCAGCGTAACCTTGTTTGCCGTCAGCTCCTTCATCTGGGCCAGCGTGTGCTCGAAGCTGAAGTTGAAAAGGTTCACGCCCATCTGCGGAAGATACGGCGCGCACACCAGCCCGCCCGCGTCGTTGTGGAAGAATTTCACCCTGACGTCCGGTGATTCGAATATCCTTTTTAAGTAAGGCAGGGCCGTTCGTTCGAAATCCTCCCGCCCCAAAAAGCCCACGATGTCGTCAAGGATAAAAACGCCGTCGATTGTTGGGAATGTCTCGGCCTGAAGCTCCAGCCAGTCGATTATGAAGTCCGTTACAACGTCCAGCAGCCGGTGGACCTCGTCGGGATTTGTGCGCACGGCCATAAGAAACTCCGTGCTGCCCATAAGGAACGTAGCCACATTCAAAGGTCCCCGCGAGACCGCGAACTTGACCTCGTGTCCCGCCTGCTCGATTTGGCCCCGGTAGTGTTTGAGACGTTCGAGCACAAAGGGCAGCAGCCCGTCCGTCTTCGGATTTGGTTTGCGCAGTGCCGCTGCCTGGGCGATATCGGCAATTATCTTCTCCGCGAAGGGTAAATCTTCTTTCTGCCAGCAGCATTTCGCGCCGAACGCCGACGGCTCCGTGCACATTCCGAATTCGGACCAGAATCCCGGCAGGAACATCACATCAGGAA
The DNA here is from genome assembly GCA_030611315.1 of Sedimentisphaerales bacterium. Lineage (GTDB taxonomy): Bacteria > Planctomycetota > Phycisphaerae > Sedimentisphaerales > Anaerobacaceae > JAUWPZ01. The sequence goes on along the minus strand of JAUWPZ010000154.1, from coordinate 2,510 downwards.
ATTGCCGGACCGCCTTTACATTGGCCTCGAACCACATCCGCTCACTGGAGAAATAATCGAGCGTGGAGATTCCGGCCCAGCCCGGAAGCCACGGACTGTCAATGATAAAACCCACCGGCGCCGGCTCAAAAACCTCGCCGTTTATAATATTAATTAGCTTATCCCACTGCTCGGAAGTCATGCTTTCCTGCGTTTTGGAAGAACGTAAAGGAAATGCACTGCAACACACACACCTATAAAGGCTATAAGCAGCCCGATACCGAGCCACTGCAGCTTCGACCAAAGGCTCCAGACGCTGCCGAATGATGCCGCGCCCGCCGCCAATGCCATAAGAACATTCCAGAGGATGCGTTTAACGCCGATAGGCATATTCTCGCCGAGGAAACTCTTCTGGTTCATGAGCAGGAAGAACGCGAAATAGGCAATCGGCAGCAGCACCATTGCAAAGACCGACGTTGGTATCGCCAGATATGGTGCGGCATCTTTCCAGAAGAACGGCCCTAAAGCGCCTATAGAGACCATCAAACAGCCTATCCGCTGTGTCCAGCCTCTGGGCGCCCTGCCCAATAGCTCGCAGAAACAAAGCCCGTTAATCGTCATCAGCATCGTAGCAGCGCTCATCGCCATACCAATAACGCCCAGGCCGAATACATACTGGGCGATAACAGGGCCTGTCAGCGGTGTCAGCGTATCGGCTAAGTTAAAGGCGTCCCGCTTGACCAGCATCGCCGCCATTCTTTTATCAGCCCATGGCAGAGCATCCAATCTGGACTGTAACTCATCGGGGGCCAGCCTGGCGAATTCCTCCTCGCCGATTTCCGATTTGAGTCTGTTCTTCAGAAGACCCTTGTAGGGGCCGACGAGGTTTTTGGCCGGCTCACCGGTTATCTCACCGCCCGGGGTCTCAGCGACAAAACCCTCTGCCGGCTTACCATGAAACTGGCTGCTCGATGCGATAACGACGCAGCCCGTCGCTAATATAAAGGGAATGAATAATCCCGTAGAAAGGTCGAAAACAGCCAGGCCGCGGAAATACTTGTCCCAGCCCTTACGCAGCATTGAGTAGGGCAGCAGGAAAGTCATATTGATACCCACTGCCGTCGCCGCCGCGCTTATCATCACGTCTCGTTGCTGCCCCACAATCATATTGGTCCAGTAAGGTCGGAGCTGCTCAGATACCTTTTCTATGTGGGGCATTATGAAGTCTGTCGGCTTCATGAAGAGACTCAAGTCGGGGATCAGGCCGCCCAGGATATCTCCCCAGATAATTTTTCCTTCGATGCTGAGTTTGATCACAACACCGAGGAAGCACAATACGATCATACTTACGATTGTTTTTATCAGAATTTCGAATATTTTAACGCCCTTGCCGCCTGCCCCATAGGTCAAAGTAAAGGTCAGGCAGATTGCCAGAAAGACTGCACCGGCGATCATCTTACTGGGTATCTCTGCCATAGTTTCCGGCCCTAAAAATCCGGGCAGGATGTTCTGTCGCAGGGCCGCGGTCCCCAGGGCGAATTGAGGAAGCGACCAGACGAGGTTCGCCATCATCGAGGCTATCAGCCAGCTCCAGCCCAGGACCGGATTGACGTGCTCGTTGATAGCATGCAATGGGCGCTCACCGGCCGAGAGGGTAACATAAGCAATGGCGCTGAGCATAATGATACCCAATATCATCGCCAGCGGCTGGAGCCACATGAAGCTAAAGCCCACCAGCACGCCCAGATACAGGCTCGACGAAAGCGACCCCCCGCCTAAGGTAATACCACTTTGCAGCCAGCCGGGCCCCGACAGCTTGATAAATGTCTTAAAAAGCGCAATGCCGCCCTTCTTTTGGGCCGACACTAACAATTGACGGTCCTTTTCGATGCGCGGATTCATATGCATCACTTCTTGCTCCTGAGCTGATACACCGCCGACCGAACTTTCAGTTTCGTTTGACGCCATGTCCTGGTCTCCTGTTAAATGTTTTCTGGGTCATTTTTGCTTTTGCCTATTCAGGGCTCTTTACGACTTCGGATACTTTGTTCCTGTACGAAATTGTGCGTTATTTTCTATCGCTGAGGCGGTTATGTCAACTTACTTTTCCCGATACTGAAGATTTTTACTTATCTAGTATTCTGTCAAAATTGTATTTGTTAGTAACGCAATTAAGCTGTCATGCTGTCCGTAAGGACTCCATAGGAGAGCGGAGCGAAGCATCCGGCTTTAGTAATACAACTACTTTCAATGTGCAATTGAGATTCTTCACTTCGTTCAGAATGACAAGCTACATATTCAATCATGACAGACTACTAGTACTCAGTCCGTGCAATAAAGTCTGTTAGGTCTTTTTGTCGATAGGGTTAATATGACAGTTAACTCTCTAATCAGGCAAGGAGGCCAGCATGAAGAAGTATATTGTTGAATTGACAAGTGAAGAACGTGCTGCACTCGAGGACATCGTAAAAGCCGAGCGTATGGCCGCTCACAAACGGCGACATGCCCGTATCTTGCTGAAGGCCGACCAA
>JAUWPZ010000032.1 GCA_030611315.1 Sedimentisphaerales bacterium | reverse complement strand
TCTGGCCATAGAATGAGATGTTACTGACCGAACAAAGTAAACTCTCAGTTCGCAAGTCAGATTTTTCGCTGTCGCTCAGAATGACAAATGAGTGTAAGACATTACTATGAATAGGGTTACGATATGCCAGAAAATAATTTCGCACCCGTTTATTGTTTATTTTTGTTTTTTATTTTTTTGTTGATGTTTCACAACCCTCTTTGGTATAATAAGTGATTCTGGAGTATATTCTTTCATCTCTCAAGAGTACACTTCGAATAAATTAAACATGAGAGATATAAGTTATTCGGCCTGTAAACAGGTCAAGGAGAAGTAGAAGTGAGTACAGGTACTGTAAAATGGTTCAATTCAAGTAAGGGATTTGGGTTCATTGTCCCGGATGATGGCGGCGATGATTTATTTGTCCACCACTCGGAAATCAAGACAGAAGGCTATGCGTCTCTCAATGAAGGCCAGAAGGTTGAGTTCGAGATAGGAGAAGGCAAGAAAGGCCCATGTGCGACTAACGTAATCCCGGGCTAACCAAACAACAAGGCTTGAAAGAATCGAAAGGCCCTGCTATTTTGCAGGGCCTTTTTGTGTCATATTATAGCGCTCACGATTGAAATTTCCCCCGCCGCGGCGGGTTCGCGGGCAACTTGTGCCACAGGTAGGAACCTTAAAACAATAATTTACAATCCTAATCGCGGGAATTTATTACCCTTAAGGCTATACTTACCTTTTTATCTGTCCGTACACGGGCAATAGAGCGCCGGGGATTACTGTGGGTGTCGGTTATTTGCCGCCAAGGCAAAGAACTGAGCCGTCCTTCAAAGCCAGATACAGCTTGCCGTAGGCTGCGGCCATTCCGTCGAAAACCGGTTCGGCTTTCAGTGGATACTCTTTGAGCGTCCCGCCGTCAGCGGTAGAGATTACGCACAGAGAAGGTTCGTTCTCGCTGTAAGGATTCTTCTCAGATATCTTCACCGAGTCCTTCCAGCCCGCACCGAAGAGAAAATTATCGGCCAGCACCATTGCGCGGAACTGAACAAGTGTCTTTCTGTTCCACTTGTGGCTGTTACTGCTTAGTTTTCGTCTCTGTTTTTTACCCAATTCAGTTATCTTTTCCTTCTTGTTTTCCTGTGCAAAAATCCTGGTCCCAATGGGAAACTGCTCTTCCGTGTACCTGGCATATTTCTGGTGCAGGTGTCCGGTATGTGTGCCCGGGTGCATTGATTGGTCGTGTTTAAGAAACGTGTAGTATGCCTGAACGCCGTAAGCCGTTTTGTCGTTGAACGCCAGCAGATTGCCGAATACATCACCGCCGCCCAGCGTCCAGCTCCACTTGTGCCTGTGCCCCCAGCAATCATCCAGCAGGCCGGCGTTCGTTATTATTGTAGCGGTTTTGGGTTTTTCACCCGGCTCCAGCGACAAGTTATACCGTCTCTGGCGCATGATGATATTTTGTCCATCCGAAATAAGAACATCCGGCAGGGCCCCATCCAGACTGGCTCCGGGCGAGCTGAGAGTTGTGCTGTGTAGTACCCGGCCAGTTTTGGCATCCAGGCCATAAAGCCTAATCCCGCCGTCGAGGTATGAACTATGCCCCGCGCAAAAATAGACTGTGCCGTTCACGACTAACACACTGCCGTGTATCGGCCAGAGGGATTCCAGCCTGTCCCTGACGACCGTCCGCCTGTCAACCGGCGCCCCTCTGAACCGCCAGGCCGGCTCGCCGTCAGCAACTCGCAACGCATACACATAACCATTACGGCACCCGAAAATCGCCGTTTGGCCATATATAGTCGGAGGCGAATCGACACGTCCGGCTGCGATGAACTTCCACAGCTCTTTGCCGTCTGCCGCGTCAAGACAGTATATAGTCTGCCGGTCAACCGCACTGACGAACAGTTTGTTCTGCGCCACAACCACACTGCTCAACTCGCCGCCGATATCGGTTTCGAACTTCTTCTTAAGTTCAACAGGAACCTTTGTGCTCGCACAGCCGCTGCGCGTAATATCATGACGATATGTCGGCCACTCCTGCGGATTGGCGTTCGGCACCGGCGGCGCCCAGATAAGGTTTCGCGATACCAGCTCGGCGGTGTCCGGTGTTGGCTGTTCGGCGCCTGGCTTAACCTTCTCATACGCCTTGCCCTTGGTTAATCTCTCTTGGCTTTGGCTTTCAATTTGGCTGTTGACTTTTTGCGCCGCAAGCGCATGGAATCCGTCAAACTTGATGTCGGTGAAACACTGGCAGGGATGCGGCGGCGCATAGATAAGTCCGTTACAGGGCATAAGGCCATACTGACAGACACCCCTCACCCACCAGTTGGTAATGTTGTCGTCTCCCTCGAGGTCCACAAACTCCAGGCCTCTTCTGCTGCTGATAAGGTATCGCTCCGTGGCCTTGTTGCGGTAACAGCGATGATGATGTCCGGTTGGCCATACATCCTTCTTGACTAACGTTTTTTTTACCTGGCCGGTGTACAGGTCAAAGGCCGGAAACTCCTTGCCTTTGCCCGGTACATCGTCCGCCTTGACCCTGATTGCCTGCGTGCCGGGAAAGGTCCATACGGTATCATTGATGATAAACAGGTCGCCGGGCGAAGCGAAGCCGGCATATCCCCTGTTCTCCCAGAGCCTGCTCCCGTCTTTGATGGAGAACACCGCCAGCCTTTCCAATGACAGACAGGCGACCGTGTCCTTGTACTGGACTACGGTTGGAGCGTAGTTTCTCAGGAAAAGTCCGTGTGTGGGAAACGAAACATTCCAGCACTCCTTTCCGCTCTGCAAATCAAGACAATAGAGCTTTTCGTTATCGAGGTAGAAAACCTTCTTATTGCCGGATGTCAGGGAGAGCGGCGCCAGCCGGGCAAGATTATCGCCCTCTATTTTCCAAAGCTGCTTTGCCGTATCAGCCTGGTAAGCAATAATGCGCTTGGCGGGCTGGGGGCACTGCTCATCATAAAACTGCCAGTAATTGTCAATCACAGGGGCGTGACGGTTCCACGCCTGCGGTTCCCCGACGACCACAAGCAGAACTCCATCGTGACAGATGAGCTCCTCTGCCTTTTTCGACCCCTCGTATGTCATTACAGTCTTGCCTGTTGCCGCATCCAGCGCCGTCACCGGTGCGTCAAAACCGAGCGTTACATACACGCGGTCGCCGATTGAGACAAGACGCCGCGGCAGTTGGGCCGGGCCGGAGCGGAAATAGTGCAAATGCGTTATCCAGGAATCAATGTCGCGCTTCCATAACAGCTTGCCGTTAAAGGCATCGCGGGCAATGAGCTTCCATTTTGCGGGCCGGTGAATAATGGATGTCGGCCCCTCATCAAGTATGTAGAATATGCGTCCGCCGCTGGAGGTCATGGCGCTTATACTGGCCTGGGCGGCGTGGTCTCTCGTGCGCTTGGGTTCGGCCTGCCACTGCAGATGATTAGGCGTTGCTATCCTGGCGTCCTTCGCCACTGCATTGTTGTCCGCATCGTGAAGAAAATGCGTCCACTCGTCGATGTCGGCAGGCCGGGGTTTTGTAGTCTTCTTCCATTTTCCATCATATTTAAGATAGGCAACTCCCTCCGGACATAAGATGCGCAAGACTTCGTCCATAGAAACATCACCAAGGTCCTCGGCCACAAGCAGATTGACTACGTTATCGTTGTAGGGCAGGTCCTTTCCCTGCCACTGCTCGGCGGAGACTTTTCCGTAGAGGCCTTTGCTGGTTATGTAATCGCGTGCCTTGGCGACACTCTTTGGGTCATTGTCCAGGCCATGGACCAGGTAGCTATCATTGGCATACAGAGCGGCGGTTAGTTTCCCATCACCGCAGCCAAGGTGTACAACCAGCCCGCCCTTGATGCCTGTGGCAGAGAGGATGTCCTTCGCTGAGGTCTCGGCAAAAGTATTGAAACTAAAAGTGGAAAGCAAAAGAAATACCCAAATCAATGTGAGCCATTTATTTTTCATGGTGTACTCCGGAATGACGTGAATAGTGTACCTCAAGATTTCTCGCTCCTTGTTCCATAGCGGATATCCAAAAAAAACCTGCCGCCCGAGGAGAAGAATCCTTGACGGCAGGTATATCGAACAGTTTTAAGTAAGCCTTATCTGGTTTTATACGAGGTCGTCGCGACCGGTGGCGATGGAGTGGAAAATCCCGGGGCCGGCTTTGAGATCCTCCTGCTTCGGCACAATGTCCAGTTTACTTGAGTTCAGCAGCCAGTTCCAACTGAAGGTACGGCCTGTACAGGCGGCCATGCGTGCACCGATGGCCGTCAGGGTGCTTTCGGCGATTCGCCGGCCTTCGTTGAGCGGCTTGCCGGCCCGAATGCTCTTGACCAGGTCGATATGCTCCTGCTGCTGTCCGTTGACGTGTTTGCCCTCGTACTTCCACTTGTTTTCGCCGTCGATGCTGTTGCTGCAGTTGCTCGTGCCCTTGGTGCCGACGATTTTCTCGCCGCCTCGGCCGTTGCCGGGACTATGCCCGCTGAAGCTCAGGCAGCGGGCGCCGTTGGGGTATTCCAACTCGGCAAAGATGTGGTCCCAGATGTCTCCGTTGTACTTCTCCCAGTCTGCATCGCTGCCGTTGTTGTACTTTTTGCAGACGTCTTTCGCAGGACCTACCTGCTTGCTGTTGTAGCTTCGCCAGCCGCGGCCGCCCACCGCCGTGAACTTGGCCGGCGGGCCGTCGAAACACCAGTTCATTATGTCGATGTTGTGGATATGCTGCTCGCAAATCTGGTCGCCTGACAGCCAGTTGAAGTGGTACCAGTTGTTGCACTGCCACTCCAATTCGCTCCAGCCTTCCTGGTAGCCGCGGTACCAGATGCCGCCGCCGTACCAATAGCACTGGCCGCCCACCAGTTCGCCGATTTGGCCGTCGTGGATACGCTTCATCAGTTCCACACGGCCGAATTCGTGCCGGCGCTGCGTGCCGCAGACTATTGCCAGGCCCTTCTGTTTGGCGATTCTGGAAGCTTCCATTACCTCCCGACAGCCGGCCGGGTCCGTGGCTACGGGTTTTTCCGTGAAAATGCTCATTCCCGCCTTTACGGCGGCCAACATCTGCCTGCCGCGAAACGCAGGCGCCGTTGCCATGCACAGCAGGTCCGCCTCGCACCGGGCTATTTTTTCGTGGCAGTCGAAGCCCCAGAAAAGATGGTCGTCGTCTATCTTCACTCGCCCTTCGAAGCTCTTATTCCTCATTAGGCTGTCCCTGGTTCCCCTGACCTTGCTCTCGAACAGGTCGGCTACGGCGATGACCTCAATGCCCGGGTCGGACTGCAGGCTCTGCTTTATGGCCCCGTTGCCTCGTCCGCCGCATCCTAACAATCCCACCTTTATTTTTCCCGACCCTCTCGCATGGGCCACGTGCGCCACCGAGCCGGCCAGCGCCACTGCGCCCACCGCCGTGGTTGCATTTTTCTTCTTTTTTTGCTTGTCTTTATCTGACGATGTCATCAGTATTCTCCTTTGCACGTTATCTTTGAGCCATATAGCCGAACAAGCAATCGCATCTTGTCCACCAGCTATCCGCCGACTATTTGGCGTTTTCTTTTGTTTCGCACCGCACTAACCCAGGCCGGCCAACTTATACTGGCCGGGAACCGGGAACGGAGGCACCGGCTTGGAATCGCTGAGCTTGAGACCATCGGGTGGTATCAAATTCAGCGTGCATTTGCTCATAAACCACGACATTTTAAATCGCTGTCGTGTATAAGCCGATTCCCTGCCCATGATTGCACAAAGCGTGCTTTCGGCGACCCGCTTGCCTTCGTTAAGCGGCTTGCCCATCCGGATGCTCTTGACCAGGTCGGTATGTTCCTGCACGTACGCGTTGGGATTGGGGCCATCGTAACGCCAGGCGTTCTCGCCCTCGATAGTCCCGGCACAGTCGCTGGTGCCTTTCGTGCCGACCACGCGTTCACTAATCCGAGTCGTTGTGCCTTCTATCTGCCGACACGTGCTGATTGTTCGCACGTCGTTGGGGTAGAAAAACTCAACCCCGAAGTGGTCAAAAATGTTGCCGTACTCCGGGCCCGTTCGGTATTGCCTGCCGCCCAGGCCGTGTACACTATCGGGAAGAGCGCCGAACGCCCAGTTGATTACGTCAATGTTGTGTACGTGCTGTTCGACAATGTGGTCTCCTGAGAGCCACGGGAAGTAAAGCCAGTTACGGATTTGCCACTCGACGTCGCCCTGGTTGGGTTGTTTTTTCTTGACCCATAATCCGCCCATGTTCCAGTAGCATTGTGCCGAGACAATCTCGCCGATTGCGCCGTCGTGGATTCGCTTCATTGTCTCCACGTACGACAACTGGTGACGGCGCTGTGTGCCCGCAACCACGGCCAGCTTCTTCTCGGTCGCTTTTTCGGCCGCCTCGATGACCATTTTGATTCCCGCCGGACAAACCCCCACGGGCTTCTCCATGAAGACATTTTTGCCGCTGTCGATTGCTGCGGCGAATTGCCTGGGCCTAAAGCCCGGCGGCGTCGCCAGAATTACCAGGTCCACATCGTCCAGAGCCAACAGCTCCTTGTACGCGTCGAGGCCGACAAAGCAGCGATTGTCGCGGACCTTAAACTCGTCCTTCAAACCTTTGAGGCGGTCTTCGAATGCATCAGTCAGGGCGACAATTTTCACGCCCGGCGAAGACTTGACACAGTCACGCGCTGCACCGGACCCTCGGTTGCCGCAGCCGCTCACGCCGACGCGAATCGTGTCGCTGCCCCTTGCTTCGGCCAGGGGAGCTGCCGCGCTCGCCAACGCCAGGGCGCCGGCTGTTACTGTCGAATTCTTTAAGAATTCTCGTCGTGTTAATTTCTGCACCATATTCGCTTCTCCAATTATACATTGGTGGTGAACTTAGCGTCCTTTTTAGCGTTATTAACGTTTCCTAAAAAGACCACTTTCTTCCACTGCCTCCTCGGCAGTCGGAATTTGCCGGGACTGATTCCTTAAGCTACCAGCCTAAGCGCCCGAACTACGATTTATAGCATTATAAAGCAGTCTGAGAAACAAAAGCAAGAATGAAAAGCAAAAAAAGGGTGTGAAATTATTTTCTGGCAAGCAAACTCCCTCATGTCATGCTGAGCGCAGCAAGGCGAAGCGAAGCATCTGGCCAGAGAATGAGATGTTACTGACCGAACAAAGGAAACTCTCAGTTCGCAAGTCAGATTTTTCGCTGTCGCTCAGAATGACAAATGAGTGTAAGACATTACTATGAATAGGGTTACGATATGCCAGAAAATAATTTCGCACCCCAAAAAAATACCCGGAAATTTAGCTGTGAACCAGGGTCAAAAACTATTGTCACACTACGATTAAAATTTTTTAATCAAGTGCTGCATCCGCCTATCTAATCCAATATCGCCTTTACAGGCGTTTTTACTTCGACTTGTACAGCAGCATTCAATAACTACTCAGCCCCAGCATGACCAGCAGAAACTTGATAGTATAGGAATTTGTTATTTTGGGCAATATAGCGAAACCGGGCAGCTAAAAGTCCCCGGCTAAGCCGGGTTAAGTTCAAATCGTACCGGACATTTCGCATGAAACGGTGCGACAGGCGCTAAAAAAAACGAATTAAAGCCACATCTACACCAATGCTGGTGTATTCCTCCGGAAAATAGTTGCGAATTCGTGGCGGCAATGGAGGATATACTTGATGTGTACCTAAGGCCTTATGACCCAAACCGACCGGTGGTGTGTATGGATGAGACAAGCAAACAACTTGTAGCAGATATTCGTATTCCGATTGCTGCCAAACCGGGGCATCCACAACGGTACGATGTGGAATACAGTCGCTGCGGTGTAGCCAATGTTTTCATGTTTACTGAACCGTTGGGCGGCTGGCGACGAGTCAGTGTTACTAAATATCGCAAACGGCTGGATTGGGCCGAGCAGGTTCGTATTCTTCTGGAAGAAGATTACTCGGATACCGAAGTGGTTGTTTTGGTTATGGACAATTTGAACACGCATAGCATTGGTTCTTTATACGAAGCTTTCCCGCCTTCTAAAGCGAGAGAACTTGCCCATCGTTTGGAGATTCATTATACACCCAAGCACGGCAGTTGGCTGAACATTGCAGAAACAGAATTGAGTGTATTAAGCCGTCAATGCCTTAATAGGCGGATTGAAAGTTTTGAACTGCTGGAGTCAGAATGTCATAGCTGGAATGTGGAACGGAATGGATTACAAAAGGGCGTCGATTGGCAGTTTACCACAGCCGATGCCAGGATTAAACTGAAACGACTATACCCACAGGTTCAATCTTGACGGACTAATAGTAAATAGGACCAAAGACCTCAGACCAAAGACCTCAGACATAAGACTGAAAGGGGATTGTTGATTTGCGACCCTTCGACTCCGCTCAGAGCCCGCCCTGAGCTTGTTGAAGGGACATGTTTTCGATTGTCGATTGTTGCCGTGATGCGTATTGCGTTGTGTATATTGTAAGTTGTGAGTTGTGCTTTGCAGTTTTTTATCGGTCGTTTCGGAGGCAAGGGCTTAATGATTAGAGAATTTCGCTGCATATTTCCGATATAATAGAACAATGTCGCTTATCGAATTGCAGACAAGGCAGTGTCCGTTTTGCGCTGAGACGATTCAGGTTCAGGCCATCAAGTGCCGATACTGCGGGGAATTTCTGAACACCGGCAGGGCCAGGGCGCTGGAAGCGGCGGCGCCGGACCCGGAATCATCCGAGGCCGAAGAGATAAACGACAGCATTCTTTTTGCCGGCAGGCCGTCTTTGTTTGGGATGGCCGGGTCAATAGTCAAGGGGGCGTTCTTTCTCGTTGCGGCAGTGGTTTTGGTGAAGCTGCCCCTGGAGATAATAGCGAATGACCTGCTGGGTTTGAAAATTAGCTCAAACCAGCTACTTGTTATCGGGCAATACAGGTTTCTGGTGGGGTTGGGGCTTGGGGCAGCGGTCGTATTTACTCTTTTGATAAAGCTCATTCGGCTCAAGATGATTTATTATGAAGTCTCGCCCGACAGGATTGAGTGGAGCAGAGGGATTCTCGACAGGAGAGTTGACAATCTGGATATGTTCCGGGTGATAGACCTGAAGCTTCGGCGGAATCTGCTCGACTGCATTTTAGGGATAGGAACGGTGGGTTTGATAACGACCGACAAGACAGACCCGGAGTTTGTCTTTGAAAAGATACGAAGGTCTCGGCAGCTTTACGATATTATCAAAAAGGCCAGTCTCGATGCCGACAAGCGCAGCGGCGTGATCCATCTGGAATAATGCTTTGGCAGGAATTTGGCTTTAGCTGCTGCAATTGACCGGGACTGTGCGTTCGTGTTCGAGCAGTCTGGCTTTTAGAACTATGCCGCCGGGTGCGGAGAAGCCGCCGAGCGTGCCGTCGCTGCGCAGAACCCTGTGGCAGGGAATGAGCAGAGGCAGGGGATTTTTTGCGAGTGCGCTGCCGACCGCTCTGGCTGCGGCGGGTCGGCCTGCGTTTTCAGCCAATCCGCCATAAGATATTGTTTGGCCAAACTTGATTGTTTTGCAGGCATTGAGGACCGAAGTGGAAAAACCGGCAAAGGCGTTAAGGACGATGGGAATATCGAGGGCAAAATCCACGCGGTTGCCGGCAAAATAGGCGGTTATCTGCTTCTGGAGCCGGTTAAAATAAGTTTTGTCGGGTTGAGCGCCGGGCAGATATTTTACGAGCTTTTTTTTAATTTCATCAGGCTTTGGGCACGGCAGATGAGTTCTCAACAAGGCATATTTGGTCCCAGCCAGGCCAAAATAGCCCCAGTTGGTCTTAAAAATCGCGTATTTTATCGTTTTTTGCATTTTTTGCCCAAAATGTGCGCCGAATATTTTCTAATGCGTCAAAATCATTGACGCAAGGGCAAAATTCTGTTAAATATATTAGTTTTTACAAAAATGACTGTTAAGGAAAACTCAGATATCAAAAAGTAACAAGCAAAATTAGACAGCAAAATTCGACGAAGCGCGTTGCGGCATCGCATTTGCGGATTTTGAAACATTTTGTGTTTGTGTGTGTTATCTTAATTTTTGGTTTTGATTTATGTGTCTTGAAGAATTACGAAAGCGAATAGACGAGCTTGACGGCAATCTTGTGGAAATGCTCAACGAACGCGCGCGGATTGTGGTGGAGATAGGAAAGCTAAAGAGCAAGACCGACCGGCCCATCTATGCACCGGACCGCGAAAAAGAGGTTTTTGCGAGAATTGCCGAGGCCAACAAAGGCCCGCTGCCGGACAGGGCGCTGGTTGCTATCTGGCGGGAGTTGATGAGCGGCTCTTTTGTGCTGGAGAGGTCCTTGCGGATTGGTTATCTTGGTCCCGGCGGCAGCTTCAGCCATACCGCTGCGATGCTTAAATTCGGACAAAGCGTCGAGTATGAGCCTTTGGCGGACATCACAAGTATCTTTGACGAAGTGAGCAAAGGCCACTGCGATTTGGGTGTTGTGCCGATAGAGAATACCACGGGCGGCGGCGTGATAGAGACGCTCGATGCCTTTATCGAGACGGACGTGAAAATTTGCGCTGAGGTACTGATGGCGGTGCATCATAATCTACTGGCAAATTGCCCTCTGTCGGAAATCGAGAAGATTTACTCAAAGCCGGAGGTATTCGCCCAGTGCCGAAACTGGCTGAGCGCCACGGCCAAGGACGTGGAGACCATCGCCGTCGCCTCCACCGCCAAGGCGGCAAAAATGGCCGCCGAGGAGCCGAAGTCCGCGGCGATTGGCTCGGTCGTGGCTTCAGAATTATACGACCTTGGAATTGTCTGCGAAAACATCGAGGACATCGCCAATAACGTAACGCGATTTTTGGTATTGAGCCGGGAAGATTCAAAGCCGACCGACGAGGACAAAACAGCTATATTGTTTAGCACAGCCCATAAGGCAGGCGCCCTTGCCGACGTGCTCGATGTCTTCAAACAACACGGTATCAACCTGACAAATATCGAGTCCAGGCCGAGTAAGAAAAGGCAGTGGGAGTATTATTTCTTCGTGGACTTCCTGGGACACAGGACGGAGAAAAGGATTCAGATTGGCCTCAAAGAGGCCGGTAAGCATTGTCTGCAGCTTTCGACATTGGGCAGTTTTCCCAGGGCGATTGAGCTGCTTTGATTTATGAACTAAACAGGGGAATTTTATGAGAAAGCCGTTTGTAGCGGGTAACTGGAAGATGAATACCGACAGTTACACCAGCGTAAATCTGGCAAAGGACCTTGCTTCCGGGACTCTGGAGGTGGCGAGCGAAAGCATTACATTGGCAGTTTGTCCGCCGTTTGTTTATCTGCAGGCGGTAGCCAAGGCCCTGAGCGCCTCGAATATTGCCGTAGGCGCCCAGGATATGTACTTCGAGCCCAAGGGGGCTTTTACCGGCGAAATCAGCACGTCGATGCTGAAAGACGTCGGCTGTGCTTATGCTCTTTGCGGTCATTCGGAACGTCGGCACGTAATCGGTGAAACCGACGAGTTGATAAATAAGAAAGTAGCCGCTGCTATTGCCGGTGGAATTCTACCGATACTATGTGTAGGCGAGCTGCTCGCCGAGAGAGAAGATTCACAAACCGAAGATGTAGTAACTCGGCATGTAAAGTGCGGTCTGGCGGAGCTGAACGCCGAAAAGGTCTCGGCGGTAACCATAGCATATGAGCCTGTCTGGGCCATCGGAACGGGGCTGACGGCAACACCGCAGCAGGCCCAGGAAGTGCATGATTTTATCCGCAAGCTGCTGGCCGAGATGTATGACGGCCAATTAGCCGGGGAGATTAGAATACTCTACGGAGGTTCGGTAAAACCGGGCAACACGGCGGAGTTGATGGCACAGCAGGATATAGACGGCCTGCTTGTCGGTGGGGCAAGTTTGAAAGCGGATGATTTTCTCGCGATAATTCAGGCAGCAGCACAAAAAACGTAAAACTTAAAACGAAAAATGCAAAACCAAAACTCAAAAGTAAAAACCGAATTAAAACACAGAGCATATCGGTATTCTATTAAAAAGTAAAAATAAGTTTTGAATTTTAAGATATGGTTTTTAGGTTTTAACTTTAGGTTTTTAGTTTGTAAGGGGAATGAAAATGATTCCATTGTTGGCAGTAAGTTTTATTATGAAGGTCGTCGCAGTGCTGTTCGTTATTTGCTGCGTGGCGCTGATTCTAATTATTCTGGTTCAGAAGGGCAGAGGCGGCGGTTTGAGCGGGGCCTTCGGCGGAGGCATGGCAAGCGGAATCTTGGGTTCCAAAACCGGCGATTTTCTGACCTGGGTTACAATAATACTGGTGGGGGTATTCCTGACGCTTGCGGTTGTGATGGCCAAATTCTACAAAGAGGAGCCCACCGGTGAGTTTGATGCTCCGGTTCGGCAAGAGCAGCCGGCGGAGCCGGGGCAAACACCGCCGGTTGGGGGCACGAGGACTCCGACAAGCGGTACCACCGACAATACCGAAGCAAATTCGCCCGGCGGCTAACCTCGTCGTGCGTTGTGCGTCCCTTCGGCTCCGCTCAGGACAAGGATGCGTCGTGCGGAAAAAATACGCAATACGCCGAAGGCGGACGCGACACGCAATACGAATTGAAAGTGCAGTGCTATGATAAACAGTATGACGGGATATGGCGAAGCGCAGGGCCAGGTCAACGGTGTAAGTTACATCGTTGAAACCAAGGCGGTCAACAACCGCTACTTCAAGGCAATTATCAAGCTGCCGGAGCTTGTCGCGTTTCTGGAAGAAGATATCGACAGACTTCTGCGAAGGAATTTGTCGCGAGGGACGGTGAATTATGTGCTTCGCCTCAAAGATGTATCGGCGAACGTGCTCTTTGATATAGATGAGAAGGCCTTGCAGGCGATTATGGAAAAATTGAACCGCATCGGAGCTTCGGTCGGGATTAATGGGGCGATTGATATCGGCAGCTTATTGAACCTGCCGGGGATTATTCAGCCGGTATCGCCGGAGGAAGAAACCGCAGAGCAAATCAAGCGGATGGTCTTAGAAATCAGCCAGCAGGCCGTAGATAAGCTCAAACAAATGCGAGCCGCGGAAGGCAGTTTTCTGGAAGCTGATTTGCAGGAGCGATGCAGAGTAATAAAGCAGGTCCTTGAGAAAGTTCGACTTCGCAGCGCGGTCGTTCCGCAGGAATATGCGGAAAAATTGAAGAAAAGAGTTAACGACCTGCTCTCGCGTGCAGAGTTGAGTCTGGATGAAGAATCGCTTGCCAGGGAAGTGGCCATCTTTGCCGACAGGTCGGATATATCCGAGGAAATTGCACGGCTGAATTCGCATCTGGAGCAGTTTTCCAAGAGCTGCCAGGCAAATGACCAGGCCGGTCGCAGGCTGGACTTTATCAGCCAGGAAATGCTCAGAGAAGCCAATACAATTGCCAGCAAGGCTTCTGATGTGGAGATTGTCCAATGCGTGGTCGATATAAAATGCCAGATAGACCGGATTAAGGAGCAGGTCCAGAACGTGGAATGAAAAAACGTATCTCGTGAAGCGTATCTCGAATGAGATACGAGATGCGAAATACGGGATACGAAATACGAGATACGAGATGCAAGGTAACGGCAAAGTTGTAATAGTGAGCGGGCCATCCGGCGTGGGCAAGAGCACTATCTGCAAAGAGGTGGTCAAGCGGCTGAATAATGCTTATATCAGCATCTCGGCTACCACCCGGCCCAGGAGCCCGAGCGAAGTTGACGGTAATGATTATTGGTTTCTGTCCGAAGAAGAGTTTCAACAGCGGATTGACGACGGCCTGCTGCTGGAATATGCAGAGGTATTCGGCCATCTATACGGGACTCCGAGGGACACGGTTGACGAGGCGCTGCGGTCGGGCAAAACCGTCATTTTGGAAATCGACGTCCAGGGTGCCAAACAGGCCAAGACGGTTTTTCCGGATGCTGTAATGATTTTCATTTTGCCGCCGAGTCCCAAAACCCTGGAAGAGCGAATGAACCACAGAGGCAGAGAAGGCGCCGATGCGGCCGAAGAAAGGCTCAACGGGGCGGACACTGAAATCGCCGCGGCCTGGCAATATTATAAGCGTATGGTTATAAACGACGATTTGCAGCAGGCAGTGAACGAGTGCGTGCAAATTATCGAGAGTAACGAGAGTGAATCGTAGAAAAACGAAAAATGAAAAACTAAATGTGAGACACAAAAGATGATAGACGACCTTAAGAGTGAAGTATTAATCAATAAAGTCGGCGGTAAATTCAAGTTAACGGCGCTGGTCCAAAAACGGCTGAATGAGCTGGTGCAGGGCTCTCGGCCTTTGATTGAAGATGCCGGCGGCAGAACGCTGCTCGAAATCGTTGTTCAGGAAATCCTTCAGGACAAGATTACCATCGATGGGCTTGCGACAGCCGATAATTCGCAGGATGAGCCGAAATCAAACAAGAAAGATTAAGAAAAGTGTCAGGCGAATCAAAAAACAACAGCAAGACAAATCGCAGGGCTCTTGATTCGATTCACAAAACGAGACCCAAAGTTTTGCTTGGAGTCAGCGGTGGAATAGCGGCATACAAGGCGGTTGACCTGGCCAGTAAGCTGACCGCCGCCGGCGCCGGGGTCAAAACGGTGATGACGGAAAATGCCTGTCGATTCGTCGGCCCAAAAAGCTTTGAGGCGGTAACCGGCTCACCAGTCTTTACCAGTTTGTGGACCAAGTCCGAGGAATATAGAATCAAGCACGTAAACCTCGTTGACTGGGCCGATATTGTGGTTCTGGCGCCGGCAACCGCCAATATCATAGCAAAAATCACAAACGGCATCTGCGACGACCTGCTCAGCGCCACCTTTTGTGTCTGTTGGCAAAAGCCGACACTTTTGGCCCCTGCAATGAACGGTAATATGTGGCACAACCCGGCTGTACAGCGCAATGTCGAGCGCGCTCGTGAAATGGGATTCAACTTAATAGGACCCACAAAAGGGCGTCTTGCCAACGGAGCAATAGCCGAGGGCAGGATGTCCGAGCCGCAGGATATCCTGGAAGCTGTCGAAAAACTCGCTTCAAAAATCAAAAAGAGTGGATGAGCAGGTGAGCGAAAATTAAACGCATTTACACATTGACCCATTTACGCATAAACGAATCAAGATGCGAATTTTAATCACAGCAGGCGGCACACGGGAATACATTGACCCTGTCCGTTTTATCTCCAACGCAAGCAGCGGCAAAATGGGTTACGCGCTGGCAGAGGCGGCCTTAGTTGCAGGACATAAAGTAATACTTATCAGCGCATCTGACCTACAGCCTCCGATAGGGATTGACTTCGTCGGGGTCGAAAGTGCGGAGGATATGTTTAATGCGGTTAAGAAATTTTTTAACCGGTGCGATTGTCTGATTATGGCAGCGGCAGTGGCCGATTATACTCCCGCCAGCCCGGCCAGGACAAAAATCAAAAAGAGCGGCAAACCAATTACCCTCAAGTTAAAGCCGACCGCCGATATTCTCAAATGGGCCGGAAAACATAAAAGGGGCAAAGGGGCAAAGGGGCAAAGGGGCAAAGACAAAATTGTGGTCGGCTTCGCACTCGAAGATAAAGCCCTTCGGGCCCGAGCCGAGGCGAAAATGAAAGAGAAAAACCTCGATATGATAATCGCCAACGCTCCCGGAGCAATAGGTGCAACAAAATCAACTGTTCAAATCAAAGCTCGCGAAGGCAACTGGAAAGAAATCGCCAAAGCGACAAAGAGTATTATCGCCGGATACGTGATTCGACAGGCGGAGAATCTCCTCAGATAGGCTGGAAATAACGGCTATATGCCCAATACAGGCTTGCCAGCGAGAAGACCAACAAGGCGAAGCCGACACATAGCAGAACCAGGGCCCATCTGCGGTTGAAACCGTCGGCGAAAGGTCTGAACAGGACTTTTGGTATATTCGGCCTTGCCAGGAACACAACGCCCTGGATAAGCCACCATAATCCTATTGAGGCTACAAAAACCGAACAGGCGGCAAGCCAGTATGGCGTATCGTCACCGATTTTGTACGAAGCCCTTATTATGTGCTCCCAGTCGTACGCCAGCGGTATAAGCCCGAGCAAAGGCAACCCAAGGAAAGAGCAAAGCAACACGAGATATACAATAATCAAAGATGGATAAATAAGCCATTTCTGGGCCTTCACTTCAATCCGGTAGTTGTTTGCCGATAGCGCGGCCCTTGAGACAACGAAGCTGGCCAGGGTCAAGAGCGGCAGTGACAGCCGCGACAGCATAAAGCCGACCACCAGCAGGCCGAAAGACAAGTACGCTAATCGCCAGTCTTCCGGGCCGGTGCGAAGTCGCAGGATAAATTTTCGCCACCAGGGCAATTCCTCTTCGGGGACCCATTGCTGCGGGCTGCCGAGTTTCTTGAGAACGGTCTCCAGCTCATCGGCAGATACAGGCTCGGCGGCGCCTTCAAGCTCGTTTTCAATGTGCTCGGTTATGTTCTGCTCTACCTCGCCGGCATCGACGGACTTGGCGCTTCGCAGGTAGGTCCTTGCCTGGTGCAGATACTCATCCAGGCTCTTTTGGGCGTTGTCACTTAACTTAACCATAACTTTTATTCTCCTTTCAGAGCGTCGGCTCCGGTTTTGACATCTCGCCAGTAATCGTTCATCCGACTGAGAGTTTGTTCGCCTTTTTGGGTCAGCTCATAGTATTTTCGAGGCGGTCCTTCGGTGGACTCCCTGATTGTGGTTTGCACAAAACCCTCGCGCTTGAGACGGCTGAGGATTGGGTAAATGGTTCCTTCACTGATTACAAGGGCATTGAGCTTGCGCAGCTTTCGGACGATGTCGTAGCCGTAGAGGCTTGTCCCCTTGATGGCATTGAGTATGCACAGCTCCAGCATCCCCTTGCGAAGCTGTGTGGCCCAGTTGTCGAGAAATTGATTTTCCATAACATTCAGTATATAGCATTACAAGGTAGCTGTCAATGCCATTTACCGGATTTTTCAGAAAATTTTTACTATTCACAACTTCTTTTGTTTCAGGAGGTTATGGAAGAAAAGCAACTATATAGCCATTTTTTTTGGCGGAAAACCGGCAGGCAATAACTGTTGTCGCAGCGTTTTCAGGGCTTGACGAGGCGGGGTTTGTTGTTTTTCCAGAGGACCATCATTTTTGAGATGTACCAGGTTCGGCCTTTGTCGTTGTTGCCCTGGAAGAAAAGATACGTCCGGCCGTCGTTATCCACAAACACGCCGGGATGGCCGGATTCGCTCGAGTTCCATTCGCCGGGCCTGCCGTTCGGCAGCAGGGGCGAATCAAAAATCCGCTTCCAGGAAACGCCGTCGTCGCTGACGGCGCAGCCGATTTGCTGGGGCTGATTGTTGTAGGCGCCGGCATAAAACATAAAGAAGCGACCGTTGTGCTTGCATACTGCGGGGGCCTCGATGCACCTTTTTTCCCAGGGCAGCTCGGGCTTGAGGATGGGTGCGTCACAGAGTTGGGTCCAGGAGCCGCGGCCGAAGCCGGAATCCATCGGGGCGGACGCGACGACGAGCATCTGAATTTTCATTGCAGGGTCGCGAGTGGCACAATAAAGCAGCATCCGGTCGTTGTCCACAATGACGTCGGCGTCGATTGCACGGCCGACGTTCCATTTGCCCGTCGGCGAGAATATGGGATTGGTTTTGTTGCGGGTGAAGTTAATGCCGTCGTCGGACCAGGCGTGACAAATTGCGTCTTTCGGGCCGTTGCCGTAAGTTTGGTAGAAAAGATGCACCCTGCCGTCGAGGACGATTGCCGCCGGGGCGGCCAGGCCCTTTTTCTCATAGTCGCCCGCGGGGAGGATATCGCCAAGGCGGGTCCAGTTGTACAGGTCGTTACTTCCGGCGATTCCCACGGCCAAGCCGTCATTCGGCCGGCCATCTCTAAACGGCGGGACGGAATAATACATATAGTATTTGCCCTTGAAATTGACTACGTCCGGGTCCTTGGAAAAAGGCCGCCCTCTTGAGGTATCAGCGTACAGCATTATGTTGGGCCTGGGACCGGCTTTTTCCCCGGCTGCCTTGAGCGGCCTGGCTGTGTCGGCTCGCAGACTGGTTCGGAGACAAGCTAAAAACACCGCCGATACTGCCAAAGTGATTACCGTTATTCGAGACAGATTCCTGGAATCTTTCATTAGCAGGCGCCTTTGTTAATCCACATCTTTTATGCCGAGGTCGTCTTTGGTCAATATGCTGTCGAATTTGTAGCCGGCGCGGGTGATGTTCTCGGAGGCGCCTTGCTTGCGGTCGATTACGCAGACGATCTTTTTGACGGCTGCGCCGGCCTCGGTGATAATCTTTGCGGCTTCGCAGACCTGTCCGCCCGTGGTGGCGATATCTTCAACAAGCAAAACCACGTCTGAAGCCTTCAGGACGCCCTCGACCATTTTGCCGGTGCCGTAGCCTTTTTTACTGTTGCGAATAATCACCCAGTTTTTGCCCGTTTCCATAGCGGTCGCCGCGGCTAAGGCCACGCCGCCCAATTCCGCCCCGGCTATCAGGGTAACATCGTCGGTAACATATTCGGCAAATTCCGCGCCGAGCGCCTTTAGGATGTCCGGGCAGGTCTCGAAAAGGTATTTGTCGAGATAATACTTGCTTCGCTTTCCGCTGCGAAGGACGAAGTCGCCTTCGAGGTAGGCCGTTTCCTTGATACGCTTGATTAGTTCTTCTCTGGTCATGTTTCGTCTTTCACCACTCGTGACCCGGCAGACGAATCACGAGTTATCAATTATTATTCACACGTTAAGTTCTGCTTTTCTGGTCAGTTCTTTGCGATATCTGTTACGGATAGGCGTTACGACATCTTTGAGGAATTCATCGACCTGCTGCGGGGCGCGGCCGACGTAGCTGCTGGGTTTTAATATCTTCTCGAAATTTATTTTGGCAAAGGCGATATCGGCTTTTAGCCGGCCAATCAGGTCGTTGGGCCTGCCCAGATTTTTTACCTGCGCCGCGGCGGCGTGCGAATGGAGCCTGATTTTGCTGTGCAGTTCCTGCCTGCTGCCGCTGGCTTTTACACCGGCCATAAGGATATTTTCAGTTGCCATGAAGGGCAGCTCGACGGCGAGACGGCCCGCTATCACCTTCGGATATACGACAAGCCCGTCGAGAACGTTGATGAGAATCTGCAAAATTCCGTCAACGGCCAGAAACGCTTCTGGAATGACCAATCTTCTGTTGGCCGAATCGTCGAGCGTTCTTTCAAGCCACTGCTCGGAGGCGGTCATAGCGGGGCTGGAAGCCAGAGATAAAACGAACCTGCTAAGCGCGGTGGCCCTCTCGCACCGCATCGGATTTCTCTTGTATGCCATCGCGGAAGAGCCGACCTGGGATTTTTCGAAGGGCTCTTCAATCTCTTTGAGGTTGGCGAGCAGCCGGATGTCGTTGCAGAATTTGTGGGCCGACTGCGCAACCGAAGCCAGGGTGTTGACGATGAGGGTGTCGATTTTTCGCTGATAGGTCTGGCCGGTGACGGCGCAGGTGTTAGTGAATCCGAAGGCGGCGGCGACGGCTTTATCGAGCAGCCTGACCTTGCTGTGGCTGCCGTCGAAGAGCGCCAGGAAAGAAGCCTGCGTGCCGGTGGTGCCTTTGACGCCTCTAAAGGGCAGCGTCCGCAGCCGGTATTCGATTTCCTGCAAGTCCATCACGAACTCGTAACACCACAGCGTGGCCCTCTTGCCGACGGTGGTTAACTGTGCCGGCTGGTAGTGCGTAAAGCCTAATGTGGCCGTTGCGCGATGTTTCTTTGCGAATTTGCCCAGCAGGTTTATCACGGCCGCCAGCTTGACCGCGGTCAGCTCCAGGGCCTGGCGCATAATTATCAAATCGGCGTTGTCGCCGACAAAACAACTCGTCGCGCCGAGATGGATTATCGGGGCGGCTTTCGGGGCGGCCTCGGCGAAGGTGTGGATATGCGCCATAACATCGTGGCGAAATTCCTTCTCGTAACGAGCGGCCTTTCTGAAATTGATGTCGTCAAGCCGCCTGGCCATCTGGTTGAGCTGGCCCTGTTTTATGTTCAGGCCGAGCTTTTTTTGTGCCTTTGCAAGCTCAAGCCAGAGCCTGCGCCACGTGCTGAACTTTTTTTGCGCGCCAAAAAGCTCAACCATTTCCCTCGAAGCGTTCCTCTCGACAAGAGGACTTGTGTAAATATCCTGGTTTTTTGCCATTTTTCTCTCTGCGTTAAATATGCCGCTAAGTGTTAAGTTTTGCCCGGCGGTCGGCCAGCAGCGTTTCAATTTCCTCGATATCTTTTTCGCTGAGGTCCCAGTCCGAGGCCTGGGCGGTTTCGGCAATCTGCCCGGGCCTTCGCGCGCCGACGATGGCGGCGGTAACCTCACCCCGGCAAAGGACCCAGCTTACAGCTAATTGTGCGCAGGTTTTTCCGCTGCGCTCGGCGATTTGCTTTAGACTTTCGACGAGCCGGAGTGTTGCTCCGAACTGCGGCTCGTGGAAGTCGGGATTTTTTCTTCGGTGGTCGTCCAGAGGCAGCTCGGCAAGCCTTTCGGGCGTGAATTTGCCCGTGAGCAAACCCCTCTGCATCGGGCTGTATGCGACAACGCCTATATCATTTCGGGCGCAATAGCCCAGCAATTCTTCTTCGGCCTCGCGATGAATCATACTATAAGGCGGCTGGAGCGAAGCGACCGGGTGAATCCTGCGGACGCGCTCGATTTGCTCGACGCTGAAATTCGATACGCCGAGGTATCGAACCTTGCCCTCCTCGTGAAGCTTGACCATTTCTTCCCAGGCCTGCTCAACGTCCTCATCCGGGACGGGCCAGTGCATCTGGTAGAGGTCGATAACGTCGGCGCCGAGCCTCTTGAGGCTGTCGCAGCATTCCTTGCGAACGCTGCTCCTTTTCAGGCGGCTTATTTTTTCCTTTTTCTCATTCCATAGAATCCCGCACTTTGTTGCTATCAGCGGCTTTGCAGTTGTTTGCTTGAGGGCTTGTGCAATCAGCTCCTCGGAATGGCCCAGCCCGTAGGCCGGTGCGGTATCTATCCAGTTGATGCCCGCCTCAAGCGCCTCAAGAATCGCAGCGATTGCATCACTGTCATCCTGAGACCCCCAGCCGAACTGCCAGGGCCCGCCCATCGCCCAGGTGCCCAGACCGACGGTCGTCAGCTTCAAACCGGTACAGCCCAATTGTCTTGTCTGCATAATTTCGCTCCCAAAATCTCGAACAGCCGAATCGATTTGAATAATAGCATATTATGATTTCGAGCATTCATCAATACTTTTGTATTTTTAGCTCGGCCTCACAACGAGACGGTTGTCAGGATATGCTCTTAATCCACAACTGTGACGATGTAACTTTTCCCCGGATTTGTCTCGAATTCAACAACGTTTTTTTCAGGGCTGGTGGTTTTAACCGACCTGCCGCGGGATTTTATCAGAATCGGCACATTGGTGCGGATTTTGCACTTACGGCCCATCTTCGAGAGAATCGAGGCCCTTTGGAACCTGCCGTCTTTCCAGGTGATGTCCACTTCGAAGCCGCCCCTGGCAACCAGGCCCTTTACGGAACCATTGGGCCAGGCCTTTGGCAGGGCGGGCAGCAGGCGTACTTCGCCGGCGTGGCTTTGCAGGAGCATCTCGGCTATTCCGGCACAGCCGCCGTAGTTGCCGTCAATCTGGAACGGGGGATGGTTATCGAACAGATTCGGGTGCGTGGACTTTATCAGAAGGGCCGTGACGTTTTCCTGCGCCTTGTCGCCCTGGAAGAACCTTGCCCAGAAGTTGATAATCCACGCCCGGCTCCAGCCGGTATGTCCACCGCCGTGTGCGAGGCGATGTTCGATGCTCTTGCGCGCCGCGGTGACCATCTCGGGGGCATTTTGATAGGTGTATTGCCTGCCCGGATGGACCGCAAAGAGATGCGAGATATGCCTGTGGCCCGGCGAGGGCTCCTTGAATTCCTCGGCCCACTCCATCAATCGGCCGTCCGAGCCAATCTTCGGCAAAGCAAGTTTTGCACGGGCGGCGGCGACCTCTTTGACAAAATCATCCTTAATACCTAAGATTTCAGCCGCCTCGATGAGATTGGTAAAGGTGTCCCAGATTATCTCCTGGTCCATCGACGGGCCCATCGACAGATTTGCTCTCTTTCCATCGGGGGCAAAGAAGCTGTTTTCCGGGGAGTTTGACGGGCCCGAGACCAATTTACCGGTTTTGGGATGCTCGACGAGCCAGTCGAGGAAGAACAGGCAAGCTTCCTTGAGTATGGGATAAGCCCTGTTTTTGAGGAACTTTTTGTCGCCGCCGAAGCGGTAATGCTCCATAAAGTGCTGGGTGCACCAGGCGGCCCCCATCGGCCACATTCCGTAGCCGACGCTGCCGAAAGGGCTTGTGTGGAGCCAGGCGTCGGTCGTGTGGTGGGCGACGAAGCCGCGGCAGTTGTACACATCTCGCGCGGTTTTTCGCCCGGAAGGAACAATCGCTTCGGTCAGCCTGAAAAATGGTTCGTGACATTCGGAAAGGTTCGTTACCTCGGCGGGCCAGTAGTTCATCTGGACGTTGATGTTGATATGGTAGTCGGCGTTCCAAGGCGCCGCGATGCTGCCGTTCCAAAGGCCCTGCAGGTTGCTCGGCATTGTGCCGGGGCGCGAGCAGGAAATCAGAAGATACCGGCCGAACTGGAAATAAAGCGCCGCCAAAGCCGGGTCATCGGCGCCGTCGCCAAGGGCCTTCAACCGCTCATCCGTGGGTTTTTCGGCGGCAGGCGTCGAGCCAAGAGCCAGGCTTACCCGCCTGAACAATCTGCGGTGCTCGGCGATATGGTCGGCCTTGATTCGCTCGAAACTTTTTTTCCCGGCTGCGCTGAGCTGTTTGGCACAGACACGAGCGAGGTCGCTTTTGAGCGGCTTGTAGGGGTCATCGAAGTTGTAGTCCGTCGCCGCGGCTAATAACAACGTAACAGCGTCGGCATTGCTTATCGAAAGGGCCTTGTCTTTTACAGCAAGCTGTCCGCCCTCAAGTTCGGCGCGGAGCCGGGTATGATATTTGACGCCTTTGTGCTTGTCGCCATGACCTGCCTGTCCGAACATGCTCAGCGTATCGTTTCCAACTGACGCGACGTTGAAATCTGCAGGGCGGTCGAGAGATACATCGATGGTTATACCGGCAGGTTTGTCGGCTGTGAGGCGAACGACGAGTACGTCATCGACCGGACTGGCGAAGACCTCGCGCTTGTATGTAATGCCGTCTATCTCAAACGTCGTCGTTGCAATGGCCGTATCCAGATTGAGCGTGCGCTTGTAGGATTCTTTCGGTTCCGTCGCAGACCCGAGAGTTACCGAAGGCGTCATCCCGCCGGGGCCGCCTACGTTGCCTACGACCACGGCGATAACATTCTCGCCCGTTTTGAGATATTTTCCGATATCGAAGCTGTGCGATTTGTTGTAGCTCTTTGTTTGGCCGGCCTCTTTGCCGTTGACGTAAACGATTCCCTGGTCGTCGATAGGCCCCAAATTCAATTGGCGTCCCGGGCCTTCGAGCTGTTCTGCTGTAAGCTTAAAGCTGCTGCGAAAAACAACGCTTTTGCCCGATGCGACAGAAGCGTCGCCTTTGACGAACCTGCCTTTCCTTGTAACCAGCTCGGTCCAGCTCGAATCGTCGAAATCGGGCTGTACATACTTGCTGTCAGCGGGGTCATCTTCGCCGCCCCGGCGCCATTTGGTAAGAGTAATGTCGCCCGCGTTCGCGCCGGTGCCGCCCGGCATGAGGATTCGCAGGTCGCCGAGGGTCTGATGGCTTCGCGGCGAGATTCGAGGAGCCATAACTTCTTTTTGCATAATCGACTGTGCCTCGGAATACTCGCCCTCGAAAATGAGCTTTCTCGCCTCGGCGATATGTTCGTATGCCCCGACGCGGTCCTCGGGCACGGGCGGTCCGGCCCAGATGGTGTCCTCATTTAGCTGAATCTGCTCGGCGGCCGTTCCTCCGAATACCATCGCTCCGAGCCGGCCGTTGCCAACCGCCAGCGCCTCGGTCCACTTCTGCGCGGGCTGGCGGTACCACAGTTCAAGGCCTGACCACTGCGAGCCGCCGCTGTCGGATTTGCCTGTGGAGAAAACCGCACAACTTACGGCAAAAAAGCCCAAAGCCAACAAGCAAAAAGTAAAGACTGTTATTTTCAAGACCACGGTGCGTTTTGCTCTTTCCCCGTGTTTATTCATTTTTTCACCTTTCATATTCGTTCGGTTCGAAGATTATTTTATCTTTATCGCAAAGATGAGACCATGTAAGTCTGGCTTTTCCTGGTCTCGAATTCGATAACGTCTTTATCGAGTTTTTTTGTTTCGACGGATTTGCCGCTTAACGTTACACGAACGGGTACATTGGCGCGGATTCTGCACTTATTGCCGAGCTTGGAGAGAATCGCGGCGTTTTCGAGCTTGCCGTCTTTCCAGGCGATATCGACGCCGAAGCCGCCCCGGGCGCAAAGCCCCTCGATACTGCCGGTGGGCAGGGCGCTGGGCAATGCAGGCAGGAAATGCAATTCTCCGAGGTGGCTTTGAATCAGCATCTCGGCAAGTCCTGCGGTGCCTCCGAAATTGCCGTCAATCTGGAAAGGCGGGCAGGCATCGAACATGTTCGGGTACATCCGCTGCGGAGTCAACAGACTGGCGAGCATCCTGTAAGCGTGGTCTCCATCCTCGAACCTCGCCCAGAAATTGACCTTCCAGGCCATAGACCATCCGGTTCCGCCATCGCCTCGGAATTCCAGCGACTTTTTTGCCGCGGCGAAAAGTTCGGGTGTATCTCGGCGGTCGATTTCCCTGCCCGGATGCAGGCCGAAGAGGTGCGAGACGTGCCTGTGTTTGTTTTTGGGATTGTCCTTGTCCTCGAGCCATTCCTGCAGTTGGCCGTGTTGGCCTATCTGGTTGGGCGCGATTCGGCTTTTTATTTTCGTAAGCTGCGTGCGGAAGTCTTTATCCACGCCCAGGACTTTGGAGGCCTCGATGCAGTTGCCCAGCAGGTCGCGGATGATCTGGTGGTCCATCGTTGGCCCGGCGACGAGTCCGCCATTTTCCGGTGAATTAGAAGGTGTGCTAATCAGCCAGCCTGTTTTCGGGTCCTCGATGAGAAAATCAACGAAGAACTGCGCTGCGCCTTTCATTACCGGATAAGCTCGATTCTTTAGGAAATCCTTATCGCCGGTAAAGGCGTAATGCTCCCATAGGTCCTGGCAGAGCCACGCTCCTCCCGTAACCCATATCCCGTGGTTGGAATTGTTGATGGGCGCCGTCCCCCGCCAGAGGTCGGTATTGTGGTGCAAAACCCATCCGCCGCAATCGTAGTGTATCTTTGCGGTTTTGCTCCCGGCCTCGGCCACTTCGTCGAGCATGTCGAACAGCGGCCCATGGCACTCCGAAAGGTTCGTAACCTCGACGGGCCAGTAGTTCATCTCGGTATTGATATTAACCGTCCACTTGCTTTCCCAGGGGGGAGTTTTGCTTTCGTTCCAGATTCCCTGTAGATTGGCCGGCTGAGAACCCGGGCGCGAGCTTGCTATCATCAGGTATCGGCCGAACTGAAAGTACAGTTCGAGAAGTTGAGGGTCATCCTGGGTGGCGAAGTTTTTAATACGCTCATCGGTCGGCTGACTCATCGCATCGGTTGTGCCCAGGTCGAGTTCGACCCTTCGGAACAGGCGGCGATGGTCGGCCACATGGTCCCTGCGCAAGGCCTCGTAGCCCTTGCTGCCGAGGGCTTTGAACGTTTTGTCGCATCGCCGCTGCGGGTCGGCGCTGACGTCCTTGTAGTTCTTAAAACTGGTAGCCGCCGCCAGAATCAGCGTTGCGTTGTCCGCGCCGGTAACTGTTACTTTTTCCGAATCGATGGTGAGCTTGCCGCCTTTGGCCGATGCCTTCAGGAGCGAGCCGAATTTCAACATGCTCTCGACGCGATCCGGTATCTGCCTTCCCGGAAAGCCGCTAAGTTGCCCATTCATCGCCAGGTATTTATTATCAACCACCGAGGTCTGCGTATCCGGGTGGAGACTATCAACCAATGCGGTGAAAGTCAGCTTGCCCGGCTTGTCGCAGGAGAGATGAACGACAATGACCTGGTCGGGAAAGCTGGAGAATACCTCGCGATTGAAACCGACATCGCCGACGCGATAGCTGACAGTCGCCACTGCCGAATCGATGTCAAGCTCGCGTCGGTAATCGGTCACCTCGCCGTGGCCCGGAAAATTCAGGCGCAAATCGCCGAACGGCTGATACATCTCCTGGCGAAGAGGAACACTCATCATTTTTTCCATCGCCAGCTTCTCAGCGTCGCGCTGCTTGCCCTCGAAGAGCAGATTGCGTACGGTCTCCAGGTGCTCAGCCGCTCCTTCGTGGTCGTATTCGTGCGGGCCGCCGCTCCATAGGGTATCGTTGTTGAACTGAAGCCGTTCATCCTCCGTGCCGCCGAAGACCATCACTCCAAGCCGTCCGTTGCCCACGGCCAGCGCTTCGGTCCATTTCTTCGCAGGCTGGCGGTACCACAGCTTCATATCGCTCGGATTCTGAGATTCGGCGGCGTTACCTCCTGTAGGTGCGGCCGCACATCCGACGATAAATATACCGGCGATAATCCAGGATAAAATAAAAACGCTGATTACTGTTCGTGCTTGATTACTTTTCATGTTCGGCTCCTGTTAATTTTTCAATATCACTGGTTCTGTTTCAGAATTTTATTCCCCAGAATGCTTTTTTCCTGTTCTGGAAATTGTTTCTTTATCTCTTCCAGAGTGGCGCCTTCGAGCAGGTATGTAACGTTCTGTCGCACTAATCTTTTGGAAATTTGCTTTTGGTCGTCGAGATACACGCGTTCGGAGAAACCCCGTCCGTTCAGGAACTCCAGCCCTAATACGTAAGCATCTTCGGGTCCTTTGACGGCATCGGCCTCGTCCTGGAGCCTGGAAACAAACGTCGGCGTTATCTTCCCGTCAGAGGCAATTATATCGACCATGATTTCTTTGCTGCCGCTATCGAGCATTTGGCTAAAAAGCTGCCGGATGAAAATATCCGGTATCGCTGCGGAGCCGAGCTGATAAATTCTATCTTTGGGCAGCACGTTGGATTTCGTGACAGTCATCACACCGGCTTCGTCCAGGATGACCTCGGTGCTGCTTACTTCGTTCACAGTGTGGATATGTCCCTTCCAGACAAAATTATCGAAGCTGTTATCGCTTTGAAAAAACGTTACCTGCTCCTGAACGTGCCGGCCTCGAATATCCTGCATATAGAACAAGCTTGCCGCCTGTACATCCGGTTTACCATTTGTCTCGGAACCGGCGAGCACGTCAATCATAAATCCGAGCGGGCGGGCCGGGCTTCTTCTGAGGTCTCTAATGATAAAGTAATCCTGCTGGTCCCGGCTGCCGAGAAAGCTGTCTATGCCTCTGGTTTTGATTTGGCCGACAATCCGGCTGCCTGCTTCGAGGAGACGGTTATCTTTGAATTTTACGCTTTTGGCAATGCGCTCGAAGGCCTGCTCGGCAAGCCCGCCGTCGCCTGCAATTTGGTGCACTTCGATTTCGAGTTGGCGGCCGTTTGGTAATCGTACGGCCCCAAGAGATATGCCGGGCCGAACTCGCGAATCCCCTATGTGTGCCCAATCAATGCTCAGTCCGTCGGCCTGTATCCGGCCTTTCTCTACGATGGCACCGGCGATTTCGTCGGCCTTCTCGTCGAACCACTTTTCCGTGGGGAGCTTATCAGCAGCTAACGGGTAGCTGCAGTGAGCCAGGGCCCTGCTGGAACCGGAGACAAACACACTGCTTAACGTGAAGGCGTTGTCGTGATATTCCCATTGTCTTTCAGATTCCCAGCCGTTTCCATTAGGCATCGACAGAGATAAACCGGTATGTGCTAATTTTATCGGCTCCGAAAGGACAAGGGCCGACTTCGAGGCAATTATCAGGTAGGCAATCAGCAGAGAGGCAATAAAAAGGCCCAAAAGAACCATTTTATCGCCCACCAGCCTTTTTATCTTGTAAGTTTCAGTCATATTAGCAGCAATAGTAATTGCTTGGCGTATCTTTTGCAAGTTTACCGGTCAAAATCAATCCTTATGTTCGGGAAAACTGCAATTTTTCGGCAAAACAAGAGCCCCTGCGCCATAGTAATATAGTGCAGATGTGAAAAAATAAAGAATTCCAGCCGAAACCGCAATTTAGCCTAAAAGAAGTTTTGCTTATTGCCGAATTATTTATATATATTTATTTAAGGGGTTGTCTGTAAAGGAAGCTGATGCCAAATGGTCCTTGGAATACTGAAAAAGACCCTGTCGATAGTTAAAACAGGGATGACTTTGCCATTTCCGCAGAAGCGGGAACGCAAATCAAAAAATTTAGGCCCCCATTTTGCGAATTTGCAGGTCCTGATTTCGCGACTTTACTGCAAATTCGACCCGTCCGGCAAAATGGGAAGCTCAAAGGCCGTTACTGGGGAGGTTGATATGAAAAAAGAGTTGATGCTTAGCGGGGCCGACCCGAAGGAAATCCTGCGAACAGCGATTGACGAGCAAGTGCCGGTAATAATGTCCTATTTATCCAAGGGTAAATGGCACGTCGCAAAGGTGCTGCTGACCAATCTCGAAGCCGACACGCTCAATATCGAGTGTACAGGCCAGAGAGCGAAGCCGCACCCCGTAAATATACAGGTCAATCAGCCGGTCGGCATATCATTCAAGTATGGATACGGCAAGTTTGTCTTCGATACGACCATAACTGCCCTTGAGCAGTCGTCGGACCTGACGAGCGGCGGCAAAATAGTCCTGGCGATGCCTCCGAGGATAGAGGTAGTCCAGAGGAGAAGCTATTTCCGTGTTAATGTTCCCGAATCGCTGAAGGTCAATGTTGTGCTTTGGCACCGCAGCAGAAAGCACAATGCAGAAAACGAGCCGCATAACTACTGCCGGGGCAGGCTCGTTGATATTTCCGCAGGCGGCGGTCAGGTTGTTATACCGAACCAGTCGCAGACAGAGGCGAACTCAAGCACCGCAGGAAAAGCGGACTTCAAAAAAGGACAGTTTATAGGGATGCGATTTACGCCGTTGCCTTATGAAAAACCGTTGATGTTCAATGCCCAGATTAGAAACGTCATGCCGACTGAAAATAACGAGAGTATTTACCTTGGTCTGCAGATAGTGGGGCTGGAGGCAAGCCCGGAAGGGCGTCAGGTTCTGGCCCGTCTTGTAGGTGTTGTCGAGCGGTATTATCAAATAAACCAGTCCAGCGCCAAACAGCAGGAGATGCAGGGCGCCTCAATACCGTAACGAGGCGCTATTTTTCAGGTTCCAAATCCTCTTTCAAAGCCTCCTGGCCCGCTTCATCCTGGTGCGGGACCGCGCCTTTTTTTCGAGCGACCTTTTTATAAAGCCATTTCACAAAGCCGCTGGCCGCAAAACCACAGAAAGCCAATAGCATCGCCGTTGGAAGTTTGCATATATAAACGAAAGCAAGGAGCAGCAGTATCCTTATAAGATGCGAGAGAGGTTTTTTGCCCTTTATGTACTGATTGACGATATGTTGATAACGCACCCGGCTGACCATCAACACAGCGGCGCCTAAAGCGAGGGCAGGCAAGGTGTAAATAATAGCGCTGTCGCAGAAAGTGTAAAACTGAGTGTTCTTTTCTGCCAACTTCGGCAGGGCCTCCTGATTGAATATTACCAGGCTGACTATTACGCCCGCGGCTGCAGGACTGGGCAGACCCACAAAGCTCATATGGGCCGACTCGTCCTCCTCGTTTTCCACATTGAATCTGGCCAATCGAATTGCCGCACAACACATGTATGCCGCCGCTGCCAGCCAGATAAACCGCTGGGAAAAACTTTCACCGGTCAAGCCCGCCGATTCGAGCCTGGCCCCTAAAACCTGGTGCATCAAAAACGCCGGCGCAACACCGAAGCTTACCATATCGCAGAGACTGTCAAGCTGGCCTCCGAAGCTGGATGTGTTCTGGCTCATTCTCGCGAGCCGGCCGTCGAGCATGTCGGCCAGCATTGCCAGCAGAACCATATAGCCGGCCTTGACAAATTCCCCTTCGCCGGCGAACATAATGGCCGCTAAGCCGAATACGCCGTTGAGAATGGTTATCAACGACGGCAGAATAGTAACGGATTTCAGCCGCTGCTTTCGGACACGCCGCAGCAGACGCTCTTTACCGGTTTTTGTTCTTAATCTGGGCATTTTCTCGTTCCTCGTGGCTCGTCGCTCGTGACTCGGGTCACGGCTTACGAGACGTGTCATTTGTTTCGAGTTTCGTATTTTACAAGGGGTGTCAGGCCCGCCTTGACCTTATCGCCAATCCGGACGAGGCATTTAGTATTTTCATTAACGGGGACGTAAAGTTCCGTCCTGGAGCCGAATTTTAACATCCCGAATTTCTCGCCCGCGGTCAACTGCCCTGCCTGTTTGGCTTCGCAAACAATCCGCCTGGCGATTGCGCCGCTGATTTGCCGAACAATCAGCTTGTCTTTGGGATTGTCGGTCATGACTAAGGCCAAATCGTTGGACTCATTGACCCGGCCGGACTGCGGGTTCATAGCGTTTGTGAATTTGCCCCGTTTGTAGGTGATGCACTCGACTTTCACGCTGCACGGGGCCCGGTTAATGTGGACATTGAAGATGCTCAGGAATATCCCTATCCTCATCGCCGGCGCGCCGATAAAATTACCTTCCTCCACAATCTCGATGTCGGTTACCTTGCCGTCAGCCGGGGCCAATAGAATATCTTTGTCCACAGGGATGATTCGCTCCGGGTCGCGAAAAAAAGAGAGAATCCACACGAGAACAGCAGCTAAGAGGATTTCTATAAGGATAATACCCCGGATTGACCAGGATTTCGGCCAGGCCGCCAGAACGACAGCCATTGCGATAAGGTTTATCACCGGGAAAACAACCACTTGCGGCAGACCGTATTTTGTCAGCGGAATTCTCATACGCACATATCATAATCCCTGTACATCGAGCAATCAAGCCTGTTGGATACTTTTTCAGGGCCTGTTACCTGGCCTGGCTTTTAGCCCAAGTTCGCCAGTTCAAAATTTTTTTGGCAATTTTCAAAAAAAATATAATTGATGTGAACAAATGATAGGTAGAATCTTTGCCCCCACATCAAATGGGGACCGCTGGTTGGAGACCAAAAACAGGCCCGATTGAGTTTGCTTCAAAAGGCAGAATAGTTTAGTAAAACAAGCTCGCTTAGTACTACAGCGCAACTTCGTGTCGAGCATTGCTCATAAGGTAATATTATATAACCACTTATGCCAATACCGTTAAATTCGAAATCAGAATATCGAAATTCGAAACAAGTACGAAATTCAAATTACCGAAATCCAAAACAACG
>JAUWPZ010000137.1 GCA_030611315.1 Sedimentisphaerales bacterium | reverse complement strand
ATTGACCATAGCTATTTCAGCTTGGGAGCGTTTGAGAAATAAAAACAAGATAGGCATAGACTGGCAATTCACTACAGCCGATGCCCGAGTAAAACTGAGAAAACTATACCCGACAATCTAGCGTGGACTGAGTACTAGTATCTGTTGCGGAAAGCCGAAACTGGCAATGTCACCCCTGCGAAAGCAGGGGTCTACGACGAAAAAACTGGATTCCTGCTACCCGCCTTCGCGAGCACAAGCTTCGCAGGAATGACAAACGTTGTTTCCGCAACAGATACTATCTATCCATGTAGCTAAAAGCGATAAACTCCAGCCCGCCTCTGGCGGGCTGATAAAAGCAGTTAAGCGTTGCGCTTCAAATTAAAATGCGCCTTTGTTATTTTGCTTTTTGCTTCTTAATTTTTGATTTTTGGGGGTGGATACACAGAGTGTTCTGCCGAACGGCACGGCGGAGCAAGTCAGGGCCAACGTTAAAGAAAGAATCGAGCAGTTATCGCCGGGCGGCGGTTTTATCTTCGGGACGGTCCACAATATCCAGGATGATGTGCCGGCGGAGAATATCCTGGCGATGCTCGAGCAGTTCAGGCAATTGCGCCATTATTGACAGGCATACTTGCGGTTCCTGGAGCGCAGGATTGTTTCCTGATGTGCTTTGGCGTACAATGGCCCTATGAATCTCGGGCGGGACAAAACGGTCAGGCAGATAATCAGCCGGCTCAAGTCTTTCAAGGCCGGCGGGGGGGTGGTCAATGTAGAGGGGACGTGGGGCTCGTTCGCCCCGATGCTGGCGGCTTTTGTTGCCGAGCAGCTCGATAGGCCCATCCTGTATACAGTAGCGCATATCGACGATGCCGACAAGGCGGCGGACGATTTACAGACGTTCGGCTGCGAGAAGGTTGAGGCCTTGCCGGCCTGGGAAGGCGCCGAGGACCTGGCCGACGCCACCGATGAGATAAGGGCCGAGAGGACAAGAATCGTATCCCGCGTCTCGTCTCTTTTGTCTCGCTCGGCCGGCGGCGGCTTTATTATTCCGACGTCGATACAGGCACTTTGTCAGCCGGTGCCCAAACCCGCCGTCCTGCAGGAATGTTCTCTCGAATTGCAGGTTGGAAAGACTTTATCGCCGGAGAAGGCCCTTGAGTGGCTCGTCGATAATGGATTCGAGCGGGTCGAGAGGGTTGATTTGCCGGGGCAGTTTGCTCGTCGCGGCGGGATTGTTGATATTTATATGCCGCTGACAGTCGGCAGGGTTTCGCTGGATGATGAGCGGCAAAGCGATTCGTCGCAGGGCGCCGCGGCGGTGAGGGTCGAATTTTTCGGCGACACCATCGAGAGTATCCGTGAAATAAACCTCGATACCCAGCGTTCGAGCCGGCAGATAAAGAAAATCGCAACCGTCTCAGCCGTCTGCGGGACAAGCCCCGACCAAAGGGAGCTTTTCGTAAACATCCTGCCCGCCGATACGATAATAATTCTCGAAGAGCCGGGCGACATCGAAGAGGTTGCGAACGTGTTTTTAGAAAGGTCCGAGGACGCCGCTCGTCTTTATAGCTGGAGCGATATTTACAAGGCAGCCGGTAATTTTACGCAGATGCGAATATGCAGGTTCGCCGCGGCCGCGCCCGGCGATTTTCTCAAGGCCGATATAAAAAGCATCCAGCAGTATCAGCACAAGGCCACTTCAGTCTGGTCCGGTCATAAGGAGGCGCTGGCGCAGCTCGTATCCGAGGCGAAAAAGGACAAACATGTCCTGTTTTACTGTGAAAGCGCCGCCGAGGTTACGCGGGTGGGCGAGATTGTCAAGGAGATTAACGGGACGATTCCGAGGAATTTTAACCTGGTGTTGGGCTTTATTCATCGCGGCTTTGTCGTAAATTCGCTCAACACGATTGTAATAAGCCATCACGAGCTGTTCGGGCAATTCGCACTTCGGCGAAGGCGAAGGCCCGCCCGCGTCGCGTCGCCGGTGGACACGCTCAGCGACCTGCACGAGGGCGATTATGTCGTCCACGCTTCCTACGGTATCGGCAAATTCCTGGGCATCAAAACGATAAAGGAAAAAGGCGGCGCCGGCGAATATCTTACGATTGAATACGCAGACGGCGTTAAGATGCAGGTCGCGGTGCGCAATATCGCGCTGGT
Source organism: Sedimentisphaerales bacterium (assembly GCA_030611315.1). GTDB lineage: Bacteria > Planctomycetota > Phycisphaerae > Sedimentisphaerales > Anaerobacaceae > JAUWPZ01. The sequence goes on along the minus strand of JAUWPZ010000137.1, from coordinate 7,320 downwards.
GCAGAAGTTCATCGGCACCAGTCCGAAGCGGCCGAAGCTCAGCAAAATCGGCTTGAAGAGATGGCAAAAGCAGAAAGATAAGGTCGCCGCCTCTGTTGCGGACCTTGCCGCCGAGCTGCTCGAGGTCCAGGCAAAGCGCCAGGCGATGGACGGGATAGCATACGGCGAGGATTCGACCTGGCAGGTGGAATTTGAGGAGTCCTTTACCTATCAGGAAACGCCCGACCAGACCACGGCCGTCGAGCAAATCAAGACGGACATGCAGCAGGCGGTGGCGATGGACAGACTGCTCTGCGGCGACGTCGGCTACGGCAAGACCGAATTAGCGATGCGCGCCGCCTTTAAGGCGGTGGAGAACTCAAAGCAGGTCGCTATCCTGACTCCCACGACGGTGCTGTGCGTGCAGCATGGCAGGACTTTCACCGAGCGCTTCGCCGATTTTCCGGTCTGCATCGAGGTCCTTAATCGATTCAAGACGCCCAAACAGGCCAAAGACATAATCTCGCGCACGAAAAAAGGCAGGGTCGATATACTCATCGGAACGCACCGCCTGCTCAGCGGCGACGTTGGCTTCAGGGACCTTGGCCTTTTGATAATCGACGAGGAGCAGCGGTTCGGCGTCGAGCATAAAGAGAAGCTAAAAAAGATGCGTGTTAATGTTGACGTTCTTACGATGACGGCCACGCCGATTCCCAGGACTCTGCACATGTCGCTGCTGGGCCTGCGTGATATAAGCGCCCTGGCGACGCCGCCCTTAGACAGGCGAAGCATAGTAACGACCGTAACCGCGTACAATCCCCAGCTTATCAGAAAGGCCGTCTTCCGCGAGATGAACCGCCAGGGCCAGGTGTTCTTTCTGCATAACAGGGTAAAGACGATTGAGAAAAAGGCATGGGAACTCAGGAAGCTTCTCGGCGATGCGAAGGTCGCCGTAGCGCACGGACAGATGGCCAAGAGCGAGCTTGAAAAGGCGATGATAGATTTTGTAATGGGCGAGACGGACGTGCTCGTTTGCACGACGATTATCGAATCCGGCCTGGACATCCCCAACGCGAACACAATTTTTATCAACGATGCGGACAGGTTCGGCCTGGCCCAGATGCACCAGCTTCGCGGCAGGGTCGGCAGGTACAAACATCGGGCCTATGCCTATATGCTGCTGCCGATGTCGAGGCCGATTACGCCCTTGGCCGCCAGGCGACTAAAGGCCATCGAGGAATATTCGCATCTCGGTGCCGGCTTTAGAATCGCCCTGCGGGACCTGGAGATTCGCGGCGCAGGCAATATATTGGGCGCCGAGCAATCCGGCCATATCCAAACGGTGGGCTATACGATGTATTGCGAGCTGCTCACCGGCGCCGTCGCAAAATTAAAGGACGCCCCGACCGAGCCGTTCCCCACCGCCGTTGTCGATTTGGGCTTTGCAACGTATATACCGAAGAATTACATCCCCGTGAACAGGCATCGAATGGACGTCTATCGCAAAATCGCCGTCGCAGGGGCCGATAGCGACCTCGAGCAGATACAAGGCGAATTGGCCGATGTATATGGCCCGGCCCCGGATGAGGTCGGTCTGCTTCTCGACATCGCCCGGCTTAGAATCGCCGCCTCCAGGCTCGACATAAAAAGCATTGTCGCTTCGGGCCAGGATTTGATATTCTCATTTACCGAAGAAGCCGGCGCCCGTGCCGAATCGCTCCTTGCCGATGTCTCGGGCAAGCTTAGAATCTCAAAGCCCGATACGGCATATTTACGCCTGACCAAAAACTACTTCGAGCCAAGAACGCTGATAACCATCCTGCGAAAAATTCTGAGGGAGAAAAAATGACTAACAATAGCAAAAACAAAAACGACCGAACGCGTAAAATTTCTTTGCTGCCTATACTTTTAGTTGTCTTGGCCACTCTGGTAATTCTGGGCATATTCGTCCCAGGTCCTCCACGGCATCGCCGATATGCAAGGATTGTGCTTTGCGGGAGAAACTTACACATGTTGGGCAAAGCCCTTAGAATGTATGCTGAAAATGGTGATGGAAAATATCCCACTCCTGGCAAATGGTGTGATTTGCTTCTTCAATATGATATAGACGAAAAGATGTTTGTTTGCAGAAGTTCTCTTGACAAAGGTGACATGGGCCGGAGTCATTATGCGATGAATCCTTATTGTGAGCTTAATTCGCCGAATGATGTTGTGTTGCTGTTTGAGACTAAGGGAGGCTGGAACCAGTTTGGCGGACCGGAGTTGTTGACTACGGAGAACCATAATGGACTGTGCAACATACTTTTTAATGATGGGCATGTGGATTTTATAAGGGCAGAAGAAATCGGCGAATTGAAGTGGAAAGTTGAGCGTGTTAAGAAAGGGGCGATGGGAGCGGAAGAAAATGGTATTGAGTGAAGTGGAGAGTTATGTGCAGCAGGGCAGACAAAATATCCCTGTATGATATATAAAAAGCAATTGCAATTCAGCACCCCTGCCCGTAGAGTGGTCGGCAGGCGTTCCCGGACGCAATATATTGCGCTTTGGGATGCCCCTCGTTTTATATGCCCAGTATGAGCATTGGCGACGGGGCGGACGATTTGACGGTTTTTATGATATCGGGGAATATGTTATGGCACAGGCCCAGCCGAGCCGTGAAGAGGCTTTTTCACTGCTGACCGAATACAACAAAAATGAGGCGTTGATTAAGCACGCCCTCGCTGTCGAAGGCGTAATGCGTTATTGTGCCCGCAAGCGCGGCGCCGATGAGGAAAAATGGGGCGTTATAGGCTTAATCCACGACCTGGATTATGAGCAATTTCCCGAGCAGCATTGCCATAAGACCGAGGAGATACTTAAATCCCGCGACTGGCCGGCTGAGTATATTCGGGCGGCTGTTTCACACGGTTGGGGTATATGCACCGACGTTGAGCCGCAAAGCGACATGGAAAAGGTGCTTTACGCGATTGACGAGCTGACCGGGCTGATAGTGGCGACGGCGCTGGTTCGACCGAGCAAAAGCGTGATGGATGTGAAAGTCAAATCCGTCAGGAAGAAATGGAAGGACAAGGCCTTCGCCGCGGGCGTCAGCAGAGAGGTCATCGCAAAAGGCGCCGAGATGTTGGGCGTCGAAGTGGGCGAGCTTATCGAGGATGCGATTATGGGGATGCGCGAGGTGGCCGACGAAATCGGCCTGAAAGGCGAGCCGCGTGTATCGGAATAGCCCTTTTTGAGGTTTTGAGAGGTTGTTTATTCGGAACAGGATAGAAGAATTTTAGATGAGTAAAGAGAAAAATTACAGGTCCCTCAAGGCGATTCTCGGCTGGTCTTCTTTTGTTTTGCTCCTTATCGGCGGTTGTGGGGGCGGCGATTATTTGTCCGAGGCCGAGATGGAGCGTGTCGCCGTAACGGAGAGGATAAAACTCACCGAAGATGCCGGCGGGCTCGTCCTGATAGTGGGCGGCGAAGCTATAACCAGCGATGAGATACTGAACTCGCGAGTGGAGCACCGGGGCAGGGTTGTGTTACTGAAAGATAAGCCCTTCGAGCAAATGGGCGATTCTGAGAAGTTCAAAGAGCAGGCAAAACCTGATGTTGAGAAAATCCTCAGTACCGAAATCTCGGACATTTTACTTTATCAACTGGCCATGAGACAGGCTGGAGGGGATGTTAACGCGGCACTCGATAAGGCGGCACAGAAGGAGTTTAGAAAATTTGTTTTATCCTTCGGGGGCGACCAGGCCAGGGCCGACCAGGCGCTTAAAGAAATGGGCCTTGACCGCAGGGGCTATATGGAAGAGCAGAAAAGATTGATTCTCGTCCGGCAGTATGCGACATCGAAATTGTCCCGCAACAAGCCGGTTACTTACAGGGAATTGAGAGCCGGTTACGACCGGATGAAGGACGAATTGTTCGCAATCAAGGCGTCGTTGCGGTTCCGACTGATTGATGTCGATATAGCGAGGGTGAAGATAGCCGACCCGAATCAGGACCCGTTTGAGTTGGCGGATAAACTGTTTCTGGAAATGGGAAAATCCCAGGATGATGATTTCGGCAAGCTGGCGGAGAAACACACAGGCGTATTCTTTATCGACCATAGCAAGGGAGTGCAGCCGGAGAGTCTGGTTGAGCCCTATGATATTCTTGTGCTTGGGGCGGATAAAATCAAGCCGGGTGAGATAACAAAGCCGATGGTGAAGGACGAACACATTCTTATAATGAAACTGCTTGAGAACCGAAACGAAGGTTATGAACCCTTTGCCCGGGTGCAGAGGGAAGTCGAAAAGAAAATTATTGAAGAGCGGCAGAATAAAGTTCTCAACAGGATTAATGAAAAACTTTTACAGCAGGCAGAGCTCAGCGAAACGGACAAGTTTGTGGATTTTTGCCTGGATAAACTTTACGAAATGAGAAGCCGGTAAAATGGTATTTCCGGTTGCCGGGTTTCGATTTGCGATTTGAAATCGGCAACCGACAATCGGCAATCGCAAATCGAAAATGATATTATGGAAATTGTTGCGCACGGTATAGACCTTGTAGATTGCCCGCGGATAGAGGAAATGGTTAAGCGCCACGGCGAGCGTTTCATTCAGAGAGTCTTTACCGCCGCTGAACAGGCATACGCCGAGGCGAATAAGAACAGTATAGAGAAGCTGGCCGGTCGTTTCGCCGCAAAAGAGGCCATTCTCAAACTGATGGGGACAGGCTGGCGGGGCAAAATCGCCTGGACGGATATAGAAGTCATAAACAATCCCGCCGGTCAGCCTGAGGTTACTCTTGACGGCGAAGTAAAGAAACTTGCCGAGGAGCTTGGGATTAAACACATAAGCGTAAGTATCACGCATACGGCGAATTTCGCAATAGCTTCAGCCGTCGCACTGGCGAATAAGTGATAGCCGCAAACAGGCGGATTGAGTTATTAGAAAACATTTTATTTTTCTAAATTTTCAAGGTCGGCTAAATCCTGATATCTGCCGCTGGCTTTTTTGTTTTTCTTTAAATCTTCGAGGGATATAAAATTTATGTCTATATCATCTATAGTTACAGTTTTTTTGTTCCCGTAACATTCAGTGAACTCAACGCCATCTATAGATGTTAGAATTTCTATGCGTAGCGGAGGATTTCCCATCCTTATATTTTTCTCTTTTTCTAAGAACAATTCTTCCGTTAACTCGGGGGCATCAAAACCGAATTCCTTTAAGGCTTCAACAGTTTTATGGGCATTATCTTTGGAGATGGCGATCCAGATATCCATATCTCCAGTAGCCCGAGGATATCCATAGAGAGCGACGGCATAGCCGCCGACTACTAAATACTCAATCTTTTTTGAGTTGAGTAATTGTAAGAGTTCTTTGAAGTCTTTCGGTAGACGGATCATAGCCAAATATAATTCTCCTTAATTGTTCTAAGGCCTCGATTCTTTCAAGATAAGGCTTTTTTGCCCAGTAATTATGGTCGTCGCCTTCATGTATAGAGCTTATTTTCAAGGTTTTCTTATCCATTTTCTGTTTACCTCTATTGTAAAAATACCATATAGGCTTCTAAAAATCAAATAATTTATTGTATCTAATATCGAGCATCGAGCGTCCGGCATCGAGCATCCAGAGTGGAGCTCACCTGCCGGGCGGACTGGATTGTCTTCAACTTCAATCTCTCAAAGCATATAACGACGAACTCACCGGCCGCCATAGGCGGTCCGGTGCAGTGGCTTGTTAGCCAATGTTTTATCAACATAGATAATGATTGTTATCATGTTACTCGAATATTTCTGTGGATGTCTTGAGGCCACCCCTTAGTTCCAGAAGCCTTCCAGTAGATTTAACGCGAACCCTAGCCTTCCAAAATTCATAGCTCTCAGATACGTCATAGCTTTTATACGTTTGGAGACCTGGCATACTCTCTTGTATTTTATTAGTCAGGTCTTTCCATTCCATATGCTTTACATTGCAGCATATTCCTTGGTCACTCCTAAGAAACTCGATGATTGGTCTGGGGAATGCTTTTACGGTGTTTCCTGGGAATGTATTTGCATTGTTAGCCCATGAGATGGTAATTATACCAGATTCACCTGGTGCCAATGTTCTTATAGTAGGGATTTCCTCGTCTGGATCGTTAACTTGGCGCCTTGGAGAACTAACAACGTCGCGTCTCTCGGCTGACACATCTAAGTTTGGACTAAAAGATACCCAACGCTGACATAGAGCATGATATTTAACTCCAAGCCGAATATTTGTGCATTTAGTTTTACCGGTATTTTTTACAAAAATCTTCATTGTAGTATTACCAAGGATTTGAACATGTCCATCCAATATCAGATGCGAACCTATTTTCTCTATGTTCTCTATTATTGCCGATCGCATGGTGGTTGAAAGATTATGAACTGTTTTCTCAGAAGGAGGAAATACATGATGCGTGTATTCGCAAACCAACCTTGGTTTGAGTATGATTCTCTGGAATACACCAATAAGAACACCTGCGAATACTCCGAGCAATAAAATTTGGCCCATGGCTCCAGCAATCCTTTGACCGATACCAGTCTTGGAGGCTGGATTCTTATGTGAATTCCTTCGCCTTGCTTTCTTTTTTTTAGTTCTTCGTAACATGGTAATCTTATCTTTCTGGATGTGTGTGCTAACTATTGGTTATATGGTTCCGTATAAGAAGCCATATTCGTTCTGTCGCTCGTGTAGAAGCTTTTGCTGCCCAGTGAGCGAGGAAAGTCCGCTGGATTGTTTGGTTGGGCACAACGTAGCAATCAGCTTGCCACTTTCAAAGCATCTTGTGCTTCGCGAGGCAGTTCGACAAGAATGAAGTAGGACTCGGGATATAGGTAGTCCTCCCCGGACTCGTCAACGATTCTCAAGTATCCTTCCTTTGCTGCCTCATCGTCCGGCAAGACTCTGTAAATCTTACGCTTTTCCAAATCCTTACATTCCTTGTTCTCTATGCAAAGCGCAAATGACTGTTCTTTGCTTTCTTTAGCCATAATTTTAATCCAGTAATCTTTTGATTTTCAACTTCTTTCTGCCTACACTATGGGCTTCATACCAGTGAATCTCAGCATCCCAGATACTTCCGTTTTGAAGGCGGACCTTAGCGACCCCTTTAAGTTTTCCCCATTTTGCGGAACCATATTGTTTACGAAGCCGCATAATACCTCTGATTCTTCCACTGATGGCTATCGTTTCAATACTCTCAATCTCGCCGATTATCTCAAAATACATACCAAGTCCTGCATGCCGATCTTGATAGTTACCATATCGCCATTGTACTCTCTTGCACTATTATTGCAGAAATGACATCAATTGTCAAGGCTTGATTAGAAAGTTCAAGAAGCTATAC
>JAUWPZ010000214.1 GCA_030611315.1 Sedimentisphaerales bacterium | reverse complement strand
TCTTTTGCAGTTGTCCGTCACTGCATATGTTGAGGTCATGCACATCCTTGTACGCTTCACCTATTCCATATCTGATAACTTCGGTCGAATGTTATTATAATATGGATTATCAGTCTGGTCTATTCAAAATCTTCCCCAAATTGCCGTAACTATCTGACAAACCCCAATTTACCCACTTCAAAACATCCCAAAACAAACTTCTTGCGGAATCGCTGATAATAACGCTTATAACTTGATTTATCTGAAAGTTTCCTGTAAAAAACCATTAGAACTTTTTCCTTTTGCATCAGGATTATTACCCTGTGACAGAACCTCCAATGGGATAAAAGCAGGTATTGCCGGGCAATCCTAACACCAAAGACGACTAATATGGCCAAAAATGAACACTCACAACACCAAAAAGCGGTTATATCAAGCTATTACGACAATCTTGATACCATAATGCTGCAGAAACTGGGCGAGCTGGTAACAGAACTCTACCTGGCCGATACGGACGCCAGGAAAAACCGGCTATGGGAAAGAGTCCGCAAGGCGATGATAAAGCTGAAAATCCCGCCCGCAATCATCGACCATATTATGGAAAAACGCAGCGCGGAGATTCTGGCTAAAAACCTGCAGGACTGGCTGCGAAGGAACAAGTAGGAAATATGATTTCCTACCCACAAATCGCCCTGAACAGCCTGAAAAATGCGAAAAAACTTCGCCTTTTGACTTGCAATAGTTGTGCTGGTATATTATTTAGTCGATATAGCAACTATGACTGAAGAATACCCTATTTCAGCAAAAGTTTATACGACCGCAGATCTGGGAAAATTCAGCATGCTCGATATGCTGGCCTACTTCGAGGAACACGGCGCGATGCGCGTCTCGGACCTGCATATCAAGGTGGGTGCCCCCCCTGCCTACCGTATCGACGGCAACCTCATAAAATTAAAAGGCCTCTCCGTAACACATGAGGTTGCAAAGCGGCTTATTTTCCCGTTTCTAAATGAAGACAACCGGTATAAACTCGAAGCCAACCACAGCGTTGACTGCTCTTATCGATTCGGCTCCCTGCAGTTTCGAATAAATATCTTTAAGGAAAATGACGGCCTCGCAGCGGCCATCCGGGCATTATCTCTGGATATACCAAAGGCAGAGGAAGTCGGCTTTCCAAATAACGTCTGGGAAGACATCATCACCCTAAAGCACGGCCTGGTCCTTTTGACCGGAATCACGGGCGCCGGAAAATCCACAACCATCGCCTCGCTAATCAACCGAATCAACGAACAAAGAGCCTGCCGAATTATTACAGTCGAAGACCCAATAGAATATCTCTTCCCTCAGAAATACTCGATGATTTCACAGCGAGAGGTCGGAAAGGACGTCAAATCCTTTCTCCACGGATTAAGGGCAATGCTGCGGGAAGACCCTGATATTATTGTGGTCGGTGAAATGAGAGACCCGGAAACCATCGCTATGACGCTCATGGCCGCTGAAACCGGGCATCTGGTTTTCTCCACCCTGCACACAAGAGATGCTATCAATAGCGTAACCAGGATACTGGACTACTTCCCAGCCGGAAGACAGGCCGAGGTGAGAAATCAGCTCTCGCTCGGACTTGCTTATATCATCTGCCAAAAACTTGTGCCAAAAAAAGACGCCACGGGCAGACTCGCAGTAATGGAAATACTAAACAACAACTACGCATGCGCAAACCTGATACGAACCGGAAAAACTGAGCAAATTTACACACAACTGCAAACGAAAACACGAAACAGGCCCGATGAAAAAATGATTACGATGGAAAAGCACATGTCAATACTCGTAAAACAGAACAGGGTCGAACTGCTCGAAGCAAAAAAATGGGTCAACAAACTTAAAGTCTTCATTGACGCCATGCAGCAGGATTAAAACCACACCAATCACCAGTTACAAAATGCGGACAACCGTAATTTCAATTTTTGCATTGTGATTTTTATAGTGCTCACGATTGAAATTTCCCCCGCCGCCGCGGGTTCGCGGGCAACTTGTGCCACAGGTAGTGCCCTTAAAACAATAAGTTACAATCTTACTCGCGGGAATTTATTACCCTTAAGGGTATACATCTTGATATTTGCTCTAAGCGAATATATACTGTTCTCGATTGAATTTTCCCGTTTATCCGCGGATAAGCAACTTAAAAATAACCGGTTACAGTTTTATTCGCGGGCATTTACTACCCTTAAGGGTATAGCTCGAACTGTAAAGTTAGAGCATCTAACAAAAAGAAAGCGTTTTCTCTGTCATTCCCGCGAAGCTTGTGCCCGCGAAAGCGGGTAGCGGGAATCCAGAAATGTTGAGTAATTTGGAAATTTATTTTGTTATAGTTTCTTAATCTTTGCCTGCCCGGCAACCGAGAACAGGTTCTTATGACGATTCAGTTCAATTGTCCAAAATGCAACTCGCTCATCGCCTTCGACAGCAGGCACTCCGGAAAACACGCACAGTGTCATACCTGCGGACAAAAATTCATAATCCCATTCGAGAGCAACGTAAAACCGAAAAAAATCAAGCCCCAACTCATAAAAAGCGACCCCCTCCCCGGCTTCTACAGGGCCGTTCTCCTCGACAATTTCAAGCTGTTCTTCGACCGACAAAACATAACTCCGCTCGCATTTGTCCTCGCCTGCGTCTGCTTCAAATTCTTCACACATGGCCTTTTCTGCTGCTGCGGCTTCGTAACGCAATTCGTCGTCTGGGGCTGGCTCTTCGGCTTCTATCTCAACATCATTTACAACACCGCCTTCGACGAAGACGCCCTGCCCGAAATCTACCTCGGAACTTCCATCACTTTCCTCTGGTACATCATCAGGCCCTTCCTCGTCTTCACCCTCACCTTGGCCGTAGTCCTCGTCCCCTTCATCATCACCCTCGCCCACGCCCAAAACCACGGCCTCTCGCCCAGGGACATGTTGACCATCGATTTCGGCCTGCCCCTCGTCATGCAGCTCACCTTCTTCCTCGGCCTGTTCCTCTTTCCCATCGCCATATTGACCGTCGCCGTCGGTAAGGACATTACTCTGCTAAGGCCTGATTACTTTTTCGCTGCCGTCTTCAAAGCATTTCTGCCCTACGTGGTGGCGGTCTTCTTGCTTCTTGCCGTCGCCGTCCTTTATCTCAAGGCCCCCAGCTTCTCCACCGACGCCCCGATACCGACAACCGCAGCACACCTGGCCATAAACCTCGCCGTCCAGGTCCTCGCCATTTTCGCAATGCGCGCCATCGGCCTGTTCTTCAGACACTACTCCTGCCACATACCCTGGGAAAAAAGATACCAGCAGTAAAAAACCTGTTCCAGCCCCCGCCTCGTTTAGCCCCGCCACCTGTGGGCGGGGTCATATTGAGCCTGCCGTTTTACCGCAGGTCATTGCGAGGAGGTCGTAGGCCAACGTGGCAATCTCATTTTGATTTTTAATCTGTAATTTTGCACTTTGAACTTTAACTTTTGATTTTTCATCGCCTCTACCCCATGATATTACCTGCCTATAAGGCAGTGATGGGGGTCACCCTTATATTTAACCTTCCGTTTCTCCGCCACGTCACACGTGGCGTTTGTTTAGCCCTTCTACCCCGAAGGGCGTTGGGGGGT
>JAUWPZ010000066.1 GCA_030611315.1 Sedimentisphaerales bacterium | reverse complement strand
GAAAGTCAAACTGACCAATTTTCAATAGAATATCGACATATTAAGCAGAGCAAGGAATATTGATCACAAACGGCAAGTGAACTAAAGTGCCTAAAGTGAGCTAAAGTGAACTAAAGTTGAAAAAAATCAACTTTAGGCACTTATAACTGCCTTATGTTCAATATTTAATGCTCCGAGTAGTAAGTGCTGGCGAAAAAGTAATATAGCACAATTTGTCATTCCCGCGCAAGCGGGAATCCACTCGCACGTCGCGTAACTGGATCCCTGCTTTCGCAGGGATGACACGCCGAAACGGTCGGTTTAAGTAAGAAAACAAACGCTATGCGCCATAAAAAAACATCGGCAGAGCCAAAACAATCCTTCCCGGTCGGGGCCGCCAAAAGAATCTTTCGCTGGCTTCTGGCGGTCGTGATTTTGGCCGGAGTATTATGGCTTGTTTTTCTCCTGGTAGGACGGGCCCTGTGCCATATCAGCATAGGACAGATTGCCGAACTTACGAATACAAGAATACAAACCGAATCGGTTGTTTTCCGCACCGACGGCTCGGTCTCCATTGAAAAGCTCGTAATCAGCCCCTACAGGAAATTCTGTGACGACGACAGCATACTCAAAGCCGAAAGGGTAAACGCACGCTTTAGTGTAGGGAGCATATTGTTACTGCGGCCCCGCCTCAAAGAGATAGACGTTAATGATTTCGTTTTCAATGCTCAATACGATTTGGACAAAGGCCGGTGGAACTTATCCGCAATGAAAATCGAGCCGCCTAAAGGCAGCTCCGGCAAGATGCCCCTTATTCGTCTCAAGGGGGGTATTTTTCAATACAGCAAGGTCTCAAACGGTCGGACAAAAGTTGTCGCCGAATTGCCCCTCGATGCGAGATTCGGACTCGATGAGAAGACACCAGACGGTTACAGCTTCGAAATAACAACCGCCGCGATGCACCACGGTTTAGGCCAGAGCAGCCTGAGCGGACACTGGAAGCCGGGCATGGTTACGTTTGCCGGTGGAATTGCATCGACGGACGTTCCCGCCCTCGAGATGGCCTGGATAATAGACGTCCTGGCCGCCGAGTTCAAGTATGAAGACAACAGCGACTTCTCGCTGAAGCTCACGATAAAGGACATGTTCTCAAAACACACAATCCCCCTCGATAAACTTGCATCGGCGGGCGCGCCTTTTCTTCAAAAGGCCGGTCTGTTTACCACTTTACAGAAGTTCTTTAACGAATACGAGCCTCGCGGACGGATTGATATCAAGCTCGAAACATCCGGCAATCTCAACCGGCTGGGCGAAAGCAAGATGAGCGGCGCCGTTGACTGTAAGAACGTTGCGTTTCGCTACTCCAAGTTTCCTTACCTCATAGAGCGCCTGACCGGCCCGATAAGTTTAACCAAAAACAGCGTAACACTGAACAATCTCAGCGGCAGGCACAAAGACGTTGAGCTGTTCTTCAACGGCTGGACGAGAGATTTCGGCCCGAAATGGAAGTACGATATTCGCATTACAAGTAACAACATGGCCCTGGACAAGGACCTCTATGATGCGATGGGGCCGGAGAATAAAAAATTCTGGGACGCATTTTCACCAACCGGGTTTGCAGCGATAGACCAGCGACTCATCCGCACGTCACCAACGGACAAGAAAAAAAACCTGACGGTTGAACTGCTCGGGACCGATGCCGTATATGAAAACTTTCCATATCCGTTAAAAAACCTGACCGGCAGGCTCTTTTTCGATAGTAACGGTGTAAAAGTTTCGGATGTGGTTTCACAGGTAGAGAAACGCAAAATTACGCTAAACGGAAATGTACCGACAAAAAAAGATACCGACAAGTCGAAATATCATCTCACAATCAACGTGAATAATATCGAGCTGGATTCGACGCTGGAGAAGGCGCTTTCGGACCGGCAAAGGCAATTATACAATCAATTCTCTCCTGCAGGCCTGGCTGATGGGCGTATAATTGTTTCCGGGCACAAAGACAACTCCGAACGCGCAGATTTTATAGCTGATTTGTCCTTCAAACAAGGTCTTTTGAAGTCAAGTCAATTCCCGCAGCCTATCTCCGACATAACGGCAGAGGCCGTTTTTACACCTGATTTGATAAACGTCAGGCAGCTCAATGGCCGGTATGGCCAAAGCGCAATTTCCCTGACGGGCAAAATCCGGCCGGGCCCCGAAGAACAACAGTTGGGCTATCAATTGTCGCTGGACTTGCAACAGACTCCGCTAAACGACGACCTGTTTGCCCTCATGCCGAACTCAATGGAACGACTCGTCTGTGAATTGCAGCCAAAGGGCAAAGTAAATCTTCATGCCGAGTTAGACAAAATCGACCCGAACAAACAGCTCGATTATAGATTAACCGTGAATTGCCTGGGTAACAGTGTTACGTTTGAGCAGTTCCCCTATCCTCTAAAAGACATTACGGGCACGTTAACGATAACGCCGCAACTCATTGAACTACAGGATATTTTTGCAGCCCCGGGCGACAACGTCCTTGCAAAAACAGATGCCTCGGCGATAAAGCTAAACGGCCAAATAACTTTTGCCGACAATGTTTTCAGCACCGCCCTTCTGCATCTCGATGCAAATGACATCTACTTCGACCAGCAGCTCGGCCGGGTCCTGCCGGAAAGGGTCCAGCCGCTTTATCGCAAGCACATGCCGGGGGGGCTGTTCAATCTGGATTTTGAAAGTATAAAAATCACCAATGCAACGGACGGCGAAAAATATATCGACTTCACAGGTGATATTACTCTGAAAAAATGCCGCTTAACATTATCCGGCGCCAGAACCGAATGGAACACTGTGCTTCAGACGAAGGGTTCGTACGGAACACGCCGGGGTTTTCGAAACTGCCGGATTGCCACGAAGCATACTAAGCCGAGCACTCTCAATGTTCAGGATAAATCCTTTACCAATTTCGATGCGGAAATCTCCTATGACAACAGGCAGCGGAGCTGGACGACTAAAAAACTCGTTGCCGATTGTTACGGCGGCAGGTTCGCAGGCAAATTCGAGGTGAAACAGCCCGCCGGGCAGCCTTCAGAGTTTCTGCTGGAAGTGGGTTTTAACAACGTTGACCTGAGACAATTTCTTTCCGATACGCCCCTCAAGGAGACCCCTGAAAGCGGATACACGACCGGAAAAATGAACGGCTCATTGAGCACCGGCGCCGGCTTTGGCCGGTCATATTCACGTATCGGTAGATTCAGACTGATGATAAGTGATATGCAGGTCGGCGAACTCTCCCCGTTATCAAAGCTCCTGCAAGTATTAAAACTAACCGAGCCGACAGACTTTGCCTTCGACCGGATGTTCGTCGATTCATACATCAGGCAAAATGAGCTGTTTGTCAGGAAGCTCGATATATCCGGGGACACTCTGGCCTTTAAGGGCTCCGGCTCGATGGACCTGCAAACCCGCGATATCAATTTAATTCTCACTGCCAGGGGAAAGCGCCTTGCCACCGCCGACCCTTCCATTTTTCAGGCTCTTACGGAAGGCCTCGGCCAGGCCGTTGTTCGCATGGAGGTAACGGGTAGTTTCTACAATCCGCAGGTAAAAACCAAGACCTTTCCCCTCTTCTAAGGATTCACTGGAGGTCCTCGGCGCCGGCCGTTAGAGAACTTCCATTATCCGATGCTTCCTCGCAGGAGCTGTGTATTGGGTTGAGGTTGTCCCTCAAAAGAAGTGTGTATTTTACCTCTTGCCTTTGCCTGCTCATCAAGGTTTCCATGTCCCTGATTCACCAATTCTCACATCGCTCCCCATAGTCGCATGTGTCGGATGACGTCTCCTGACTTGATGGAGGTACCATTGATGCACCCGGTCACATTGCAGAACGAAATCGCATTGTTAAAATTGAGCTCAGGTGTTAATCCGATAATGACCATGTCCGCATCGGGTTTGCAACTGCAGTTGACCAGCTTCTTGAACATGACGCCGCAGTGCGGGCAGTACAATTCGTCTTTCACGCCGTCTTCAAGCTCGCCCGACAGGATAATCTTGTCGAAATCCCCCTCAATTGCCGAAAGAACGAATTCGCCCTCTGCGCCCGGCCTCTTAAATCGAATCCGCAGTCCCGGAATACCATTTATTTTGTGTTCCTTATCAATAATGTTGCAGCCGTCAGGACAGTATGCTTCAGTTAAAACATACCTCACTTTTTCCTCGTCCTTCGCTTTTGTGCCTTTTTTTCGCTGGGCCAGCGGAATTATCAATTTCCCGTCTTTACTGAATCGTTCCATGCGCAATTCCTTTTTTCCTGACGTTTACCCATGAATATTTTCCAAAAAAGATAATATAGTGCTCACGATTGAAATTTCCTGTTTGTTCGCGGGTAAGTGGCTTTAGAACAATAATTTACAATCTTACTCGCGGGAATTTACTACCCTTAAGGGTATAAAAAATCTTAAAACCGGTATTCCCTTATCCCATGTTTCTTCGCAGGCGTTGTGTATTTTCAGTATGGCCTCGGCTATTGAGCTGTCAACTCAAACGGAGAGATATAATCGCCGTGTTTGTCGGCGGCAGCTTTGAAACGTTTGCGAACATCCTCAAACGTGTCGAAAACAATCGCAGGAGTATCGGAAACCTTTTCCCTGTAAATTTTCTCGACACGGTCGAGCTTGGCGAGGTTCTCCGGTATGCGAATCGTGAACTGCCGGACATAGTCGTCCCGGGTATACTCCGTTCCGAGATTGTCCTTGAACAGCCTTGCCAAATCCTCATATTTCGGTATCAGCCCGGTCGGCGTCTCTATGCCGTCAACGTCGCCGTTGACGCGAAGCTCAGCCCACAGAATCCAGACGAGCTTATCGGCCATACCGTTAAGATATGTGCCGTCTTCGTCCTTTAAGAAATAATTGACCGAGAAAATCAAAGGAGGATTCTCGATGTCCCCGGCGAAATCCAGATTGTTCCGGATGTATCGGCCAAGCGGTATCGAGAGGAAATCGAGATTCGACATTAAGTTGAAAGTCCTGACTCCCTCTTTGCCGAGCGTCGCAGCGGTGGTCTCCGATTCGAGCGAAGCTCCTTTGACGATTATGCCCTCTTTCCAGTCAAAAGCCTGCTCGACGGGCACCCACGTATCGGAATCCCGTCCGCCGTAAATAACACCGCCGACCGGCACGCCTTGCGGGTCATCAAGTAAGGGGTCGCAATTGTCAAGGTCCGGGATGTTGAGGCAATAGCGCGCGTTTTTGTGCGAGGCGGTAATTTCATTGCCCTTGTCGTCGGTTTTTCCTTTTTGCCACTTGCCTGAGTGATTGGTCCCTTCCGCGGGCAGTTCCGAGCCCATGCCCAGCCAGTGCGGCTTGTGATTATCATCAATCAGGACATTCGAGAAAATCACCTCACAGGAGCTCGTCAGCGCCTGGTAAATAATAGGGTCGTTTTGCGAATTTACATCGCGAATGATGCCGAAGATGCCCTTTTCGACATTCACGCTGCGGATTTGCCCGTCTATCTTGCGAAAATAAGCAATGTCGTCGCCGACAATGGTCTGTCCCGGCAGCATTGAGGTGGAGGTTTTTCCACAGGCGGAAGGGAATGCGCCGGCAAAATAGGTAACTCGGCCGCCCGGGCCGTGGGCGCCAAGGACAAACATATGCTCGGCGAGCCAGCCCTGCATCGAGGCCTTTTGTATGGCTAACCTCAGGGCCAGTTTTTTCAGGCCTATGGTGTTGCCGCCGTATTGTGTATTAACGCTGTACACGAGGTCATCTTCGAGGTCGATGTAAATGCGGCGCTTGTCGATATTCTTGCTTACAGGCCCACGCTTGTTGCTGGCGGGGGCAAGCTCGCCCTCGGAATGGAGGAATCTGAAGAAATCGCCCGATGGGCCGATTTTTCCGAACTGCTCATATCCGGGCCGATAAAGAATGGTTTCGCTGTGAGCAACGTAGGGAGAATCCGTTATCTGAACGCAGGGTATGGAGAAATCCGAATCGAGCGGCCCCAGACAGAAGAAAAGGACGAGCATTTCCCGCCCAGCCATCGAACCCTTCAAAAAGGAGCGGACCTCTTCAATGCCGCTCCTGTTTTCAATGCAATTAAGGCTGGCGCCCAGGTCCGAGCCGGGCGGCAGTAAGTATTTTGTCTGGGCCTTATCACGGGCCTGGTCGTTGTATCCGTCAAAGTGGCACGTATGGCTGGGGATGTCGAGCGGAGTTTCTTCACCGTCATTGACCGCCTTTTCGCGAATATAAGCCCTGTCCTCTTCCGAATCGGTGCAGACAAAAACCGATGCGGCGCCGGTAAGCTCAATCGCATCGGCGACGAACTCGTGCATTTTCGGATTGTCTAAGGCAATAAGCCTGTCGTAGTGTTCCGTTGAAAGTTTTTCTCTCAATAGTTCGTTTACTTCAATCATAAGTGACCATTACCTCCAAAATGTTTATCCGTGTCCTGATTTTGCAATAAGCCGGAGACCCCTGAGTCCCAAAAGCCGGGAGATTGTAATGACTATCCTCATCCGGCGTCAACTCTTTTTCCTGAAAACGCAATACTACAGCGCTGCTTTTCTTGTTTTGCCGACTTAAATGGCGAAAAACGCCCAAAAACGCGGATAAACGACAAAAAAATGAGATTTTACTTGACTTTTCGCGTCCAATAATGTACGCTGACCTTAACCTTGATGCCATGAGGGCATTTCTTTAGGAGGAGATAAGGACATTTCCCGGATGTGAACGACGGCGTGAAAAGTCCAGCCCGGCTCAATACCCGAAGACACCATCAGGGACGGCACAATAAACCTGGCCGACTTCGCAGAACTCGCCAACAAGTGGAAAAAATAATTCACCAGCGGACAAGGCAAAATCAACCGCGAACATCCCACGCATTTTTCCCGGTGCCATATTTCGCTTAGTATAGTGCTCACGATTGAAATTTCCCCCGCCGCGGCGGGTTCGCGGGTAACTTGTGCCACAGGTAGTAACCTTAAAACAATAATTTACAATCCCAATCGCGGGAATTTATTACCCTTAAGGGTATAAACCGGCCACTTGTATTTTACGGGCAAATTTGGTATTGTATTGAAATCGATGCTCAATTATGTGATTGAGCGCATTTGAATGGAAAATATCAGATTGATAGGGTGGCCATTGATTAGCAAAAACCAAAAACTCGCCTCTCGAAATATGATTGCTCGAATTTTCTCGGCGGCGGCCCTCGTACTCGCATTCTCGGCCTTTGCTCCGGCTGAAAACTGGCCCGCCTGGAGAGGGCCCCGCGGAGACGGCACCAGCCTCGAAAAAAACGTACCCGTAACCTGGAGCGGCACGAAGAACGTCGTCTGGAAAACTGCTGTCCCCGGCAAAGGACACGCATCGCCGATTGTCTGGGAGGACCGCATCTTCCTCGTTACCGCCCTCAAAGACAAAGCCCAGCGCCTCCTGCTTTGCCTCGACCGTAAAAGCGGAAAAATACTGTGGCAGCGAATGATCATCGAGTCCCCCTCGGAAAGAATCCACAAGTTCAACAGCTACGCTTCGTCAACGCCTTTGACCGACGGCCGGAAAGTGTATGTCAGCTTCCTCGACCGCGACAGGATGTTCGTCGCCGCTTACGACTTCGACGGCGAAAAAATCTGGTCTGTCCGCCCCGGCGTCTTCGCCAGTATGCACGGCTACTGCTCCTCCCCTATCCTTTGGAAGGACAAAATCATCGTCAACGGCGACCACGACGGCCCGGCCTACATCGTTGCCCTCGACCGATACACCGGCAAAACAATCTGGAAAACTCCACGCCCCAATAATACCCGAAGCTACTGCGCTCCTATCATCCGCCATATCGACGGGCGAAACCAGATGGTTCTTTCCGGAAGCAAGTGCGTCGCAAGTTACGACCCCGACACCGGAAAGCAGCACTGGATTATCGACGGCCCCACGGAGCAGTACGTCGCCTCGCTTGTGTACAATGGCGAATTCCTGTTTATGACCTGCGGCTTTCCCGAACTCTATATGCAGCTCATCTGTCCCAATGGTCGCGGCAATGTAACCAAAACACACGTCGTCTGGCAGACGGACAAGGACTGCTCTTATGTCCCCAGCCCGATTGCCTCCGGTCCGTATTTCCTCGTCGTATCTGACGCCGGCGTGGCAACCTGCATCGATGCCGCCAAAGGCGGCAGCCTTTGGCGGGAGCGCCTTCGGGGTCGTCACAGCGCCTCGCTCGTATCCGCCAATGGACTGGTCTATTTCCTCTCCGATAAAGGCGTGATGACCGTCGTCAAGCCCGGCGCGGAATTCAAAGTCGTCGCTCGTAACGAGTTGGGCGAAGAAACCAACGCCTCACCCGCAATCAGCCGTGGACAGATGTTCCTCAGAGGCGACAAGCACCTCTTCTGCATCGGCTCAACCTCGAAGTAAATCGGATACTCTACAATTCTTACCGGTACGGTCTTGCCGGGCTGCTCCGTAATGAATCTGAGATTTGAAATGTGAAATCCCGCTTGTCGTTCCGTACTTGACGCGGAATCCAAAACTTTTTGTATTTTGAAATATAATTGTACGCTTTACATTTTAACTTTTAATTTTTTCTGTTCCCCCGTAGATGAAACGGACCTGGCCGATGTTCGGAATCCACCTCAACGAAACAATCGTGTGCATTACCCGAAATAACCGATTGTTTTCGCTTTTCCGCAGCAGAAACGTCCTCAAGCTCTCTGGCCAGGGAAAGTCAAAACCGCTCGGCCAATACACAAAAAGCGCCTTGCCCACAAGATAGTTACGCGGAACAACCCCCGCCCTGTACGGCTTCAGCCCCTTGTTTGCCTTGCCTTGCTCTCTCCACAACCTGCCGTCCTCACTGTTCGGACTGTTGTCGCCAAGTACGAAAAACTCATCTTCTTCGAGCGCAAAAGGCTCGCCCTCTCCTGCTCTGCCTCGGTCAAAACCGGGTATGGAGCCGGTTAGCGTGTAGTGAATGTCCCTGAAAATAGCGATATGCCGGAGCGTCAATTTGCCCGAGCCGAAGATTTCCACTCTCGGTTCTATTTTCGGTTTTATCGGCCCGGCGGCATCCGCACCGCGACCCATATCGTATCTCAGTTCTTCGCCGCCGAATTCAAATATCAACTGATGGTCAACGTTCGCAAATTTAAACAAAGCCGATTTGCCCGCAGCCGCCGCGGCGATTGACTTCCTGGCTAACTCCGTTTCTTTGCCTTCCACGACTCTTGCGATGACCATGTCGCCTCTCAAATCGACCCATGCCCTATAGTTGCTTTCGTATTTGCTCAGGGCCGCCCCGATAAGTCCTGCCGAATCCCCGACCGAACGAACGTAGAAACGCACCATCAGGTCGCTGCAATACGGTAAAGTCTTGTAGCCCCTCACCTCGTCGTATGCGTACGTGGCGTTGGGGGTATTGCCGATTGAGGTGTCGTAAACAATCGTATCTATCTCGTCTGCGGCACTGTCCAAGTGCAATAGAGTGGGGCTGTTTTCGTCGGTTACCCACTTTGTCCCTGCCATGTTAAATGGTTGGGCCCACTTGTGATAGTTAAAAAAATCTTCACTGGGTGCGATAGGTTGGTAGTCGTTGTCATAAACAGGCATCCAAAGCTCATTTTGCACCTTGGGCGGTTTTCGGCTGATTTGGTCGTTGATATACACGTCGCCGTCGATTATTTCCACGGTTTCTCCGGGTCGTCCTATCAGCCGTTTGATATAATTTATCTGTGGGTTGGTTGGATTTTTGAACACGATTACGTCCCACTGCTTCGGCTCGAAGAACTGATAAATGCACTTTAGAACCAGTATCCGGTCGCCGTTGGCTATCGGCACAGGCATTGTTGTGCTGGGCGGCAGAGAATATCCACAGCTCGGACAGCGCGTTTGAGGCGGCTTAATTTTTTGAGCCGGTATCGTATCTGAGGGAAATCCGTAAATTTCCGGCATGAAACCGTAGTTGTATTTATAACCGCACTGCTCGCACCGCATGCGAAAATGCGCCCCTTTAAGCGTATCCGCCATACTGCCCGTAGGTATCCTGAAGGCCTCCATCACAAACGCACGGAAAACAAACGCCAGGATAAAAGCCGTTATAAGCCATTCGAACGTGTTTGCAATCTCAGCCGCTCTGTCTTTGCCGGGTTTTTTCTTGGAATCGTTTGTTTCTCTCTTGATTGGAGTCATATTATACTGCTCACCATTGAATTTTCCCGTTTATCCGCGGGCAACTTGTGCCACAGGTAGTAACCTTAAAACAATAATTTACAATCCTAATCGCGAGAATTTATTACCCTTAAGGGTATAACTTAAAAATAACCAATTACGGTTTTATTCGCGGACATTTACTACCCTTAAGGGTATAGGTTAATCCTGCTCTCAGGCCGCCTTTCTACTCGTTATTTTAAAAAACTTTAGACAATAAACTACAAATAACCATTCACATCGTAACAATACTCTTGTCTTCATACCCTACAGGCTCATCAAAACAAAGCCGACCGGGCATAGAAACAGCGATTATGCCTGCAAATCATCCTCTGGTCAATAGACTATTTTCTCCGATACCATTCTTTTCGCAAACACAAGCCAATCAAAAGACGCTTGTTTCTGCAGGATAACGATGCACAAAATACTCACATTAGCGCAAATGCACACCTTTGGCGCCCACCGGGCCCCTTCAAGCTATACAAAACTTTATCTTTTGAGCGCACCGGCAGGATTAAGCAAAGCCCCTTTTTTGCGTAAGTCATTGCGACATAAGAAGTTATGCCTGGTTAGGCCGCCCCCGAATTGCTTGTCACCGCCTTGTGTTTTTCGTGTTTTTTGCTGAGTTTGTGTACTTAAGCCCCTTTCAAAGCATGAATCGCCGCCAAACTATGTTGCGGGATTCTTGTTTGCAGTTGAATGTTGAACCGGCATCACATTTTTTTTTTAGAATCTCGTAAATTTTGTGCAAAAAGTGCTTGATGTTTAGAAGTCTTTATAGTATAGTGATTTGCGGTAGTTCAGTGTTACCACTTTGCGGCTGATTTTGCGGCTGACAGGGGTGTTTATATTCCCCGATGCGTTGCTAGGGTGGTTACCGGCTGGTTGGCGCGACACTGCATGAAAGCCGTGGTGAGATGTGGATAATCGAGGTTACTGGTTGGATGGCAGTTTTCTCAATGTAAACGAAATCCAGTTTTATAATCGCTCTTTCCTGAAATGAGGTAATCTATGGCAACAGTTACAAAGAAAGAACTTATTGACCGGATTGCAGAACGGACGCAAGCAAAAAGGGTAACAGTCAAACGCATAATCCAGGCGTTCCTTGATGAGGTAACGACGGAACTCTGTGAGAATAATCGTCTGGAATTCCGAGACTTCGGGGTATTTGAGACCAAGACAAGAGCCGCGAGAAACGCGCAGAATCCAAAAACTCTTGAACGAGTCGAAGTACCTGCGAAGAGAACGGTTAAATTTAAAATGGGCCGACTGATGAGAGAAAATCTCAGTGCTCCTGTTGTCAAATCCGCTGAGGCCAAATAGCTGTCTTGAATAATATGTCACCGGCCACAACTTAACACAGCCGTCGGAACTGTAAAAACGACGGCTGAAAAAGTGCCGGGCCGGGGACAAAAAGTAGTGTGTTGTAGTAAGGTTGTTCAAATGGAGCGTTTCGTATGTCAGACGGAAAAGTAAAGTGGTTTAATCCAAGGAAGGGTTACGGTTTTATCGCTACCGAAGATGGACGCGATATCTTCGTCCACTACGCAAGTATTTCAGGTGATGGATATAAAACTCTTGTTGAAGGCGACCCCGTTACTTTCGATATAGTCGAAGGTGATAAGGGACTGAGGGCTGAAAACGTAGTCGCTGCTTCAGTTCCGGAAGAAGAAAAAGAAGAGTCGTAAAGCTGCTGTTTATTTTTTGGGGACTGAGGGGAGGTTGAAAGCAACTCTTGTTCCTGTCACTCCCTGACTGACTGACTGATGTATAGTCAGTATCGTTCGTACTTGTGCCTGTGTATCGCTTGGCGCCTATACTAAATTATGATTATTGCAGACTATCAATCCGGACTTAACTGCAATGTGCTTGTGCTCAACAGGCATTATATGGCTATCCGCATCGTCGGCGCCAAACGGGCCTTTTCACTGCTGTGTCGTGAGCTTGCCGAAGTTGTTTCTTTTGAGCAGGGCGCTTATTCAAACTATGATTTCGAAAGCTGGTGCGAGCTCAGCCAGCTCAGGCACACGTTCGAGCCTGCCGGGCACGACTGGGTCTCCACCGTCAACTTCTATGTCGCCGTCCCCCGGATTATCCGGCTGTTATTTTATGACCGCCTGCCGAGAAACGAGGTCAAATTCAACCGCAGAAACATCTTCGCTCGAGACAAAAATAGATGTCAGTATTGCGGCAAACGCTTCCCCACCAGTGAGCTCTCGCTCGACCACATCATCCCCAGGAGCTTGGGCGGCGTCTCGGCCTGGGAAAACATAGTCTGCGCCTGCGCAAAGTGCAATGTCAAAAAAGGCGGCCGGACTCCAAAACAGGCCAACATGACACTAATCCAAAAGCCCGTCAGGCCGAAGCACAATCCCCTCGTACACGTCCATCTCGGCTACCGCCGATACCGAAGCTGGAAGCAGTTCCTCGACCACGCTTACTGGTCCGTCGAACTAAAATAATAGCGATGGCCCGGAACTGCTCTAATATCTTCTCACGGAACGATAATCGAGTCGCTCGTTTCCACGTTTAGCGAATCATTATAAGTATAACCTGATGCCGCTACATCCGTTACCGTGAACGTGTATGTATCCCCGCTCTTTGCCTTCTTCGGCGGAGAGGTAATCACTGCCTCTCCGGAGCCGTCCGTGGTGCCGGCGGCGCCTGTCTGGATGATTTCACCATTCAAAAACCAGTTGCCGACGACGGCAGCTCTCGATTGAGCCATCCCATTCTGATTGTGAATAAGAACTGTTGTAACGCCCTTCCAGTTCTTGCCTGCCTGCTCCAGGTTCATATCGATATTTTCAACGTGAACCTCATCGACACCGCTCGGCTGTGTCGTTGCCGATTCTGCGCTCGACGCATCGGTCGCGTTCTGGTTGGCGCTCTTGTCACGAGCAGTCACAGTGTACGTATATGTCGTATCCGGACTAAGGCCGGTATCCTCATAGCTCGTGCTGTCCTGCCAGTCGCTGTCATGACCACCGCCCGCCGTGGCAAAGTAGTACTCCACGCCGCTTACGTCCGTTGCCGTCGCCGCCGCCATCGCAATCGAAGTGGCTCCGGTCGCATACGGCAAAGTCGCCCAGCTCATCGGGTCCGGGCTTGGAGGCGTCGTATCATCCGGCAGTGTGGTGGCCGAAGCTGCGCTCGAAAAGGCGGTCTCATTCTGATTGGCTGATTTGTCACGCGCCTTCGCCTGGTACGTGTACTGAGTATCCGGCAGCAGTCCTGTGTCTTCGTAACTCGCACTGTCCTGCCAGCCGCTGTCATGACCGCCGCCCGCCGTGCAGGCAAAGTAGTACTCCACGCCGCTGACGTCTGTTGCCGTCGTAGCAGTCATCGAGATTGAAACGCTGCCGGTCGCTTGCGGTACAGCCGCCCACGTCATCGGGTTCGGACTCGGAGCATCATTGTCCGGCCCCGAAGGAGTGCCGATGATTTCGACATCGTCCACAAAACCGGTCTCACTGCTATTATTGGCGTTGGTTGAGAATCGCAGCATAAAAGTGGATTGGTCGTCGGCGCCTGTTCCACAGGCGATATCGCGAGACGCCCAGGACACATCCTGCGTTTGCTCCAGCAGGTTCCAGGTCGAACCGTTTGTCGACCATTCGACAAAGAGCCATTCACCGGTATCGAAGCCCTTGGTCTTGCGGGCGTACTTGACGTGAATGGCGCTATAGCCGACTGTGCTGACTGTCTTGACTATCGACGCGGCCTTCTTGAGCTGTACACCATAAAGCCCGGTGTAGGCCGCAGGCTCTCTCACGCTCGCATCACCGGTCGTCTGCCAGCCGCCCGCGGCGAAGCTGCCGCTCTCGAAACCGTCGGTGAACAGCGTGTTGGGCAGCGTTTCGGTGGTGAATGTGTAGTATGCTCCACCGTTGTTGTCGGTCGAGGTGTTGCCGATGGCGTCTGTGGACTTGACCTCAAAGTAGTAGGTTGTCGCTGCAGAAAGCCCCGTAAGTGCCACTGAGTGGGCGGTAACCATCGCAGCGTCGGATTGCTGGCTGCCCGGCGGCGTGGCTGTTCCATATACTACCACACTGTCGCCCGCCTCGTCCGTCGTCCAGCTAATCGTTGCCTCCGAGCCTGTTACGCTGGAAGACGCCACGCCTGATATGGCCGGGCCGCTGCCGTCCGATGTTGCACTCGGACTGTTGGAAACGGCGGCTTTGTTGGCGGCGCCGTCCAGTGCAGCAACGGCATAATAATATGTCGTCCCGTCCGCAGCCGTAGAGTCAGTGTATGGCGGCCCGGCAGCAATACCCGTCGCCAGGGCGGTCAATTCCGTCAAGTCTGTTATCTCCGTCGATTCTCTGTAAATGTTATAGCTGACCACGCCGATGTTATCCGTCGCCGCCGACCATGCCAGGTCTATGGCGCCACCGGCTACAGCCGTCGCTGCCAGGTCGCCGACAGCGGATGGGGCGTCATTGTCTGTCACGGCTATGTCGTATGCTCCGCTTGTCGGATCCGTTGCCGTGTTGGCCGACGGGTCGTCAGCCACAATGTGGTAGGTAATTGTCCCAAGCTTGTCAGGGGCGACTGGGATATTGGTACTCCAAAGGTCATTTTCGCCTTCTATCATTGGTTCAGTTGTTTCCGAGGCACCTATCGGTGTGTAGTATACCGTGGCACTGGTGACATCCACATTGTCTGTTATGGTCGCCGATATCGTTACCGATTCGCCTGTCGTCCCGGAAGTGTTGCCGATGGCGCCTGTTATCACCGGCGCCTCGGCTTCCGGCGGCTCGGTCGTAAAGCTCCAGACCGGCCCAACACTTGTCCTGGTTGTCGGGTCCGTAACTTCAACGAACCACTCATATTCCGTTAGGGCTGACAAGCCGGGCCAGACAACGGACGTACTCGTGCCGCTTGCGACGCCTGTATTCGTGCCGATTTCCGTAAACCAGTCCATCGGGAAATCCAGCGTGAATTGACTGTCGCCGTCTGTCTCGTATGCCTCGAGGTACGGCGAGTAAGTCTCAACATAGACCTTGTTCTCAGCAGCAACGAACCGCATAATACGCAGCCACCCGTTTCCACCATTCGTCCGGCCTTGGTAATTAGCTAAGAGCTGGTGGACAGGCTTTCCGAATAGGTTATCATCTGTTCTTCTTGCTTCTCCATGCATGTGTCCACAAAGAACCAACTGTAAATTCTCATGATTCCTGATTAGGTCATACCATATAAGACTTGTATCACCGGTCGGATTGGAGCTGCCGTCCGGATAAAGCCAGAAATCACCCGACCCAAAGTAATTAGCGCTCGTATCTAACAAGCCATGTGTGGTTAATATGGCCTTTCTTTCCGAATACGTCGTTAAAATCCCATTGGCCCAGTCTATTTCGTCCTGCGAAGGGCAAAAATCCAAGCTTACAAATATGTAATCATCCCCTCCTATTGTCATTAATTGATAATTGTTGTTATTTGTATGCGGATAAGTCTCATCGTAACTCCCGCCATAATTCCCGGCGTAACTGCCGCCCCAGTAAGGATAAATCAGATCATCGGCAAATCTTGAAGCCGGGAAGTATTGTTCATAATACTCCGTCGAACCCGCCGGGTCTTCGCCGGAATGGTCATGGTCTCCTGGAACCACGCTATAGGGAACGACACCATCCAGCAGACTCATACTGGTATTCGCACGGTCCCACTCGGTTGTGCTGTTCCAGTTGTTGACGATGTCGCCTTCGTGGGTCACAAACACGATGTTTAGGGCTTCTTTGTTGTCTACAATCCATTGAGTCTGCGAGGTGAATATATCCGGATAAGATTCGGCATATTTTTGTGTATCAGGCAGAACCACAATCGTAAAGTCCTCGGGACCCAAGACCTTCTTGTGACCATAGAACGTAACATCCACATCGTTGCTCTGCGGATCGCTGACGGTGACCACCAGAGTGGCAGGCACCGGCACACCCGTCGCGCCGTCGGCTGGAGCAACTAATACAGGCTCGTCCGGGCATTGCGTATCTACCGTGAGTGTAAAATCAGCCGCCGCCCAGTTTTCAAGTAGTAAACTGCTTCTTACAAGACAGTTCCAGACATGGTTCTGCTGGTCGCTCAGAGTAACAGCGGAAAAGGATACCGAATCACTTGTTCCGGACATCGGTACTGTTTCGATTAGTTGCAGACCGGATTGCCCGAAGCTCACCGTCAGTACAGGCGGATTGCCCGACTCGCTGCTGTCGAAATCGACGCCGTCGGTACCCGTATCCGTGATGACAAATCCAAAATTTACCGCCCCATCGCTCCACTCCTGAACGAACTGCGTGATGTCAATTGTTTTCACGCCGGTTATACTACAGTTCCCGTCAATTGAAATCCCGGCGTTGGAACCGGTGCCGTCGGCGCCCGCATCCAGCCACGGCGTTCCGCTGGTCCGGTCGTTCCATGTTACCTCACCCTCGACCCAGTCTTCAGCCAAGCGGTAAAGTTTCATTACGTTACCCGGATTTGAGCAGTTTATCTCCAGGGTCGCATAAGTGATAGTCGAACCCGGCGGAACCTGGCCGGGCCCGCTGCCGAACACGTTAAGAAACTTGATGACGCCGTGCGCATGCGGGTTCGCGCCGTCCACATTTATGCTGGCCGCATCGCCTGCGTTCGTATCCGGCCCTTCTACCGGCGGCGTGCTGGAATCGTCTGACGCGTAAAGCTGCGCATCTTCGGTATCGCTCGGCCCGCTGAAAGAAACTATCTGGGGCTCTTCACCGACGTATAAACTGGCATCAAGAAGCCCGATACCGTCGGTCGCGGAGCAGCTAAAGACCACATCGGTCGTATTCACTATGCTTCCATCGGCAGGCTGCTCAAGACTGACGATCGGCTTTTGAGCCTGTGTGTATGTCACGCTTCTTTGCTCGGTTTGGCTCATTGTCAATGAATCGGCGGCAAAGGCTTGATATGTATATGTGCCTTCGGCTAAATTCGATTGATTCACATACAGAAGCCATTCTTCAGAATCGTACTTGGATAAATTGGAATAATATAACTCGGTTATCTCAACCTGGTTAAAAGACCTGTTATATATCCTGATTTCGTCTAATGCCGAGTTAAGGAAGTCGTCGTTTTGCGTGTCCTTACTTCCTATTGCAAGGTCGGCATCGTTGTAGATACTCCCCGTTATCGGCGCCGTTCCATCAAGCGCGCCGTCGATCCAAAGCTCCGCCTGGCCGCTCCTTCTTTGAGCAACGACAAAATGCCATTGATTATCGTTATAAACTTCTGTTGAGGTTACTGTGGCGTCCGTACCGTCCGTATTGAAGTTCAGCGATAGTGCGTCGATGTCGCCTCCACCGGCGTGTTCGACTTTATACCATCTGCCGTCGCCCGTATCCGTAGAGCCTTTTCTGATTACGTCTCCGTCGTAGTCGTCCCTCGTGAGAATCCAGAACGCTATTGAAAAATCTCCATCGCCGCCGTACGGATTCAAAGACTCCGAATGAGGCACACGAATACTCTGACCTTGCACCCACGTGCCATCGACCTTCTCACCAGTAAAATCAAAAGCACCTCCATACCTGCCATTTGAAATCCACGCCGGAACCATATCCGGGTCAAGAGCTTCGTTACTCAAATAGCCGTCATTGCCCGCACTTGACAGGTCTTTGACCACGTCACCTGCCACGGCGTAATTCTCTCCCAAAGCGGCAACATTATCAAAGTTGAACATCAGAACCAGCGAATCATCGTAGAGATAATGGTCCGTACTGTCCCAGTTGAATATTACGTCTCGCAGGCCCTCATCTTGTATGAAAACTTCTATCTCTGCCCAATCCACACCAATGGTTGCCCCGTCGGCCGGAGTAGGCGGCTCCACGAAAGAGATTACAGGGGCCGCGTAAACCTCCGCTCCTCCAATCCCAGCTACTATTAACATCACGCTAATCATCGCAAGTTTGGCCATATTTTTCATTTTCATTCTCCTTTTCCCTGCCCCCAGCCTGTTCTTTACCTTAACTCTTCCCAAAGATACGTAACTGAAAAAAAACCTTACGATATTCTTTTCTCCTATTGTGAGCTATCACCGGTTCCAGCGTAGTCTCAAAGCTGTCCCGATTCAAAACTGACAAACAACTCGTAGCTCTCGAATACAATAAAGCATAAATCTTTATTGTAACAGATGTTATCCCAAAAACTACTGTGGTAAATACGGATTTTTGCAAACCCGCAAAAAAACTTACGACCTCCGCAAAAACACATAAGTATTTGGTAGATAATGCCTTACAGCGTTATTTTGCCTGCATCTTCACATTTTAACAAATTTTCATTAAAGATTTTTCTTGATGACAATCTCGCATTTCCCTTGCCCCCGCTTCCTCTCCGCCATCGTACCTACTACCCTTTTCAACGCCCGCCGTCAAGGCGTTGTCACTTAGCCCCCACCCCGCGCGGTGGGGGTCCCTTTTTGTCCCGCAATATGCTTCACGCACAACGCAATACGAAATTATTTTGCCTTTTTACTTTTAACTTTTTACTTTCCTTCGCCCCTACCCCATGATCTTACCTGCCTATTAAGGCAGTGATGGGGGTCACTTTGGGGGGATTTTTCCCCTTTTTACTTTTCCCTTCTTCATTCGACATTCTAAATTCTCTCCGCCCTTTGCCCCTTCAAAATCCGTGTAAATCTGTTTACCCCGTTAGAAACACATCTTCTGTTTTCTAATGGGGTGTGCTTTGTGGCTAAGCAAAAACTTCCTATATTCCCCATCCTAACAAAATATTAAGATGAAAAACACGTCAATTTTAGGTCAATTTATTGCAATTCTTGTTCATTTTGTGCAAAAAAATGCAAAAAAGTGTAAATTCCTGTCAATTTATGTTCATTTTTTACACCTTTTTTCTTACCCTTCTTGCCCTGCTTCGCTAACTTAACCCATCCGCCCCCATTATTAGCTCAAAAACGAACATCGCAACAAAAGAAAACTAAAAAAACCTGAAAATCCCCAATTTTGATGCCTGCGTCAAAAGTAGTCACCGTCAAAAAAGTGCGAACTTTTGTCAATTTATGTTCTTTTTTTTCACCTTTTTTCTTGCCCCTTTTACCCCAATTCGCCAACTTAACCCACCCGCCCCCGTTTTTAGCT
>JAUWPZ010000102.1 GCA_030611315.1 Sedimentisphaerales bacterium | reverse complement strand
CAAATTCGTCGGGGAAGAGACGCATAATGATGAGTATGGTATTAGAAGTGTATCGTTTACCGGACGCAGCAGGGAAGGTAAAAAAAGCCAGAAGTGTAAAAAAAGTAAGGGGCGGGTAAAAATTTTTCCGACCAAATATCTCAAGTCACTACCGGCAAGAACAGGAATCCCCGGTCATATTCATTTTATTTTTGCTCTATCGGCTTACATAAGGCATCGACGGGTTGGGCAATAGTCAGGGTATCTTCCAGAGTCGCGGCCAGGTCGTCAAGGTCGTACACCGTCAAGGCACCGTGCACGGTGTTAACCAGTTGGTTGGAGGACAGGCCCGATTCGATTACGCCGGACCAGGAGCCGAGCGAACGCGAAAGCTTTACGGAGCGGAAGATATCAGGATGCAGAGCCGCCGCGTGCAGGGCCGGTACGCCAACGTGACCGGCAGCGATTAAATCAACCTGAGAGGCTTGCTTTTCGCGCAAAAAACGTGCGCAAAGCAGTATGTCCTCTGCCCGCATGCCGACGTAGGAACGCCCAAGCAGGTAGGCCATATAAACATCCTGACCGTCAGGGCCAAAGTGGGAGAGAAAATACCTTTGTCCGGCCTGCTGTGTTTCGCCGGTACCCCGAATATCCACCGCCAGCACGAGCCGAGAAGCCTTTACGAGCTTCTCAATCGCTGCGGTATCAGCGTCCTTGCCCTTTTCGTGAATATATAACACAAGGCTCTCAGGCGGCGTTTTTTCCGGGACAAACATCAACGCCGGCAGATAGACGCCCTCTTCGGGCTTTAGAATCAGCTTTTCTATCTTATAGCCGGGTCGTTCCACGACGCCAACCTTTTGCACTTCGCCCTTCGGCAGCTCGGCGAGGCTGTGTATGCCGGCAATGTTACGGACAAGATTCAGCAGTTCGGTGCGGTCGGATTTGCTCCATAATTTACGGCGGCGCGAAGCCAAGCGCTTCTCCAAGTCCCTGTTCAAATCGTAGGTTGACCTGGCGCCCTCCAGGTCCATTACCAGGCCGCTCGGCGTACATTGAACTTCCTCGTCGCTGAGCAATTTGATTTCGGGCTCGGTTATGGGTTTGTCCTTTTTGAGCAGCCATCGTGACATCCAGCGCACCACACTTTGCCGCTGGAGCTGGTTGTAATTGTGAGGCGCGTCATTTTCCAGGATGTCGATACGCTCTGCGAAACCGAGCCGTGAGTACAGACGCTTGGCATAGCGGAACGAATCCCAGGTGCCCCGGATATCGAAGAAATCCTTCGTTGCGGCGCATATAATAATCGGCACCGGCGCCCGCATCATCAGATAGTCGGCGTGGTCCATTCCAAATTTGAGCTGGCCGTAAATATTCTGCTCGGCGTCCTGGGCCCCGAGGGCCAGTATTCGCTCGTAAAAGTTGGTAATGTAACAGCTCGGCGCGGCAGCTTTGATTCTATCATCCAATGCCATCAGGTACGAGGTCTGTGTGCCGCCGCCGCTGTTGCCCGTGCAGCCGATGCGGTCAGGGTCCACCTCCGGGCGCGATTGCAGGTAGTCGATGCCCCTCATACCGTCCCATATCTCGAACCAGGCCGTGTTTCGTCCGAGCAGAATGCTGCCGACGCCAATCATAGTGTGCGCCCTGGTGCCCCACAAGTCCGGCAACTTCGAAGGCATCTGACTTCGCTCGCCCTGGTCGATAGGGTCGAAAACCAACGCCGCCATACCATTGAGGGCCAGCAGTGCCCCCATTGTCTGGTAGGTATCGTGGCCCTTGCCGTTACGGCTGTGGCCGCAGGGTACGAGCACGCCCGGATATGAAGACTTGCGTTTTTTCTTGGCATCCGGCAGGAAAAGCAGCGCAGAGACATAGTGCTTCGGCTGACTCTCGAAGATAACTTTCTCCACACGGTAACCATCGCGGCGAACCACACCGGTAACCTTAGGATTGAGCGGAGTCCGCTGCGGAAATCTGCCGAGCGCCTCGATGAATTTACCGCGAAGAAGCTTTTGATATCCGTCTATCTGCTCGGGCGTTTTGCGCTGCTCGTATTCGCTCTTCCATGTCTCGTAACGCTGCTGGGCCTGCTTGCGAAGATAACTATTCATCATATTAGCGGGCTTGGCACCGTCGATAGTCTCAGGCAGAACGCGCAGGCTTTCTTCAGCCGAGAGTACAGAATTGAACACGAGAAAGACACACACAAGCACTACATTTTTTATTTGCCGATTCATTTTTTCTCTCCAGTCAGCGAATATTTGCCAATGAACTCGAATGCGCCAATGTCCAGGGAGTTGTCTGTGGGTCGTTTGAGTCGTTTGGCGGGGTGGACATACTGATACAACGGTTTTAAGCCCGAGCCGGGGTCGGAGCCGGCATCGACAGCCGGGGAATCCGCTGTCAGGTGATAATCGAAGTCGGCTCTGTTGACGAACTTAGGTGTATCGGTGGTCAGGTTGGCAATTTGCTCGGCATTGCCTCTAATGGACCTGCCCTTGCCGACGAAAAGGTTATTGATGAGTTTTGCTTTTGCTCCATCGCGGATGTAAACAAAAGTTCCTGTACGGCGGTCGTTCACAAGGGTGTTGTTGACCATATAGAGTTCGGGATTGGGATTTTTTAGGCCCTCGGCGCCGTATGAGATAATGGTAGAGTTGTCGGTTTTTGGGCCCTGCTGGATGACGTTGCCGATTATGAAAGACCGGCCGCCGTTAGGAAGGTCGATGGCGTAGCTGGAGGCGCCGTCGCCGGCGTCCATGATGCGGTTGTAGAGGATGTAGTTGTTGTGGGCGCGACTTTTGAGGTTGTGCCCGATGCGGGCATGGTGCGAATAACAGTGGCGGATGGTGAGACTGCGGGCGTGGCCGATGTAGATATTGTGAGAGTAGCCGTCGCCGTGACCGTTGCGGGCGAACTCGGTGAATTCGATGAGGATGTTACTTTCGCCGCCGCCGCTGCCAAGGATGCCATCTTCATTGTCGTGGAAGTAACAGTTCCGAATGGCCAGGCCGGGACCTTCGATGCGGATACCGGCGCCGTTTTTATCGGGAACGCGGCAGCCGGAGAATTCTATGCGCTCGACGGTTACGTTTCGCCCCTGGATGACCCAGATAGCCTTTTTCTTTGCAGAGGCGCCGTTGGCTTTTAGGTGTGCGTATCCGCCGACGCCGCGAAGCGTCAGGTCATTTTGTCGCCAGACGCACACGTCGCCCTCATATACGCCGGCGTCTATCTCGACTACGGCGCCGTCGCCGGCAACGTTCGCCGCTTGGCTTGGGGTCTTGCATTCGTGAGCAGGACCGACGTGAATCACGCGTTTGTTTTTCCAGTCATTGAGGTCCTTTACATCCGCGAGGCACCGCTCAGAGAGCTTTGCGGTTTCGCCGCGAAAATATTCGGCGAGCATTTGGTCGCTCTGGCCGGGACCGATTGTCCGCCAATCCGCACCGAAGCATTGAAAGTAAACACACAAGATTAGAGAAACGGCGCATAGGAACTGCCCTGCCGGACATGGGAACTTCGACTGAGAATTCCGGGTTTTTATTGGCTGGCTCATTTGTTCGAATCTCCGAAACAGACCTAATATTCTGTCAAAATTGTATTTGTTAGTAACGCAATTAAGCTGTCATGCTGAGCGGAGAGAAGCATCTGGCTTTAGCAATACAACTACTTTCAATGTGCAATTGAGATTCTTCACTTCGTTCAGAATGACAAGCTACATATTCAATCATGACAGACTTCTAGTATCTGTTGCGGAAAGCCAAAACTGGTGATGTCACCCCTGCGGAAGCAGGGGTCTATATCGAAAAAACCTGGATTCCTGCTTTCGCAGGAATGACAAACGTTGTTTCCGCAACAGATACTATTTAAGTATAGCCAGCATTACTAATACTCACGCCAAGCAAATCCCCAACGTTATCAAAAATCCCACCCACGATTGACGCGATGGCTTGACGACAAACAGCCCGCCCGCCGTAAACCACCGCTTCGATTTCGGAACCACCTCATCCAGCGGCAATGCGAGCTTGTCCTCCTGGCCGATGGGAACATATATTTTCGTGAAGAACTTTTCAATAATCTCCGGCTTTGGCGGCCTTGTCATAAGGCTGCCTATCAAACCGCCAAGAACACCTGTTAGTATCGGCAGGCCGATTGTTATAGCTCGGATTGAGCTGGTGTATTCAATCACGTAGCGCGTCATAATAAAGGTGAACACCGCTGCGCCGGTGCTGCAAACCATCCCCGTCGAGTTCATCCGCCGCCAGAGAATGCCCATTGCCGTCGAAATACCCACGAGACTTAGAATATTGAAATAATCGAGAATCGCTTTGACAAGGTTGCTTCGCATCAAAATCGCGGCCCCAAGCGCCAAAAGGGCGATGAAAATACCGATGATTCGCGTCGCGCCGACCAAGCGCTTCTCGTCGGCCTTCGGATTAACGTAAGCGCGGTAGATATTTTGAGAGAAAAGCCCCGCCACCGTAACCTGAACCGCGTCGCCGGACGACATCGCCGCCGCCATAACACACGCAAGCATCACGCCCTGGAGCCCCTGGAGCGGCGCCGAGAACAGCGTGCGAATTGAATCGCCAAATGCGGCGTCCTTATGAATTTCCGAACCCGAATTGATTAGATATGCCAGCCAGCACAGGCCGAGCACGCACCAGCCTATCGTGCAGACCCGCTTGAGAATGTTGCCGTACGTAAAGCCGATCCGACCTTCCCATTCGGTCTTCCCTGCGGCACAAACGCTCATCAGATGCGGAAAGGCCAGCGCCGTCAGCGGCGCGTTAATGCACAGTAAAAGCACGGTCGAGATTTTAAATCCCTTCGGATTGCTCGGGTCGAACAAGCTGAGGTAATTGGCGCCATGTGCCCCTAATGTCGCGCGCATGCCCTCCAGGCCATCGACCTCAGGCAGCTTCAGCGCCACCGGAATGGCAATGAACGACAGTGCGATTATCATCAGCCCCTGAATCATATCAGTGCGTATCGCTGCGATTATCCCGCCCCAGTAGCTGTACACTATGAACACCGCCGTGGTTACGAATAAAATACCGAAGAACCAAATCTCGCTGTCGGTGGTCGCAGCTTTGCCCATCACTCCCTGCACCGTTCGCGTAGTCGCAAGCAGAACGCCCGCTAAGAAAACTATCATCCCCAGCGCCGCGACTACGATGTACAATACGCTGGCGACCCTGCCGAAACGCTCCCGGAAAAAGTCCGCCATCGTCAGGCACCGCATCCGCCGAACTATCGGCGCGATAATCCAGTAGAAAGGCGTCCCGAACAGCCACATCCACGAGACCCAGATACTCGATGCCCCGCTGACGACACCCTGGCTCATCACGCCCGCCACGTTGCCCGGATGAGTCCCGGCGCCGAACGCGTGCATCACCATCATAGGCCAGCCGAACCGGCGATTACCCAGCAGATACCCCTCCTGATTCTTAATACCATGCTTTGACCACCACCCCAGCAGCAGCATCCCGGCGAAGTACAATCCCAGCACAATCCAGATAGAGTAATGCAATCCGAGAATCTCCATAAATGCTCCTAAGCTGTTGAGACAAGCAGCGGTCTTTATTGTGCGGCCTTGAGGACGTTAAAACGTTTTGACGGCGACCTCGGCCCCCGCCTTTTCAGCCGATACATAGGCGCTGTATATCGTCGAAATCGCCTCGGCGGCGAGGAGGCTGTTGCTTTCCAGAGGCTCGCCGTATGCTATCGTCCGGTAGAACGCCTCGGTCTCCTGTGGATAACCCGTGAACCAGTCCTCATCCGGCGACGGACTCGACCAGCCCTGTTTCGTACCCGTCTTTTCCACGACGTAAATGTCCTTGAAATTCGCTTCAACCGGGTTATATGTCTGCATTGCGGTGTTCGGATTGATGTTACAAATACTGCGATGATTGTTCGCCGCGACCTCGAGCCGGTTGTGAACACCGCCCAGAATAATGTCCGAAGCGAATATGTCCGCAATCGTCCCGTCCTCGAACACAACGTGCATCACCGAGAAATCATCGATATCGTGATAATCGCAGCGAATGTGCCCTTCGTCCTTGAAGTTCTCAAGCCTTGTTATCGCGTGCGTCCTTGCCGAGACCGCCTTGGGTCGAATCGGCTTGCCGTCTCTGGCCAGCCCCTCGATGCGCTTTAGATAAAGCGCCGCCGTCAGCGGGTGACACCCCTTGCCTATCATCACTCCGCCCCCGGAGAATTTCCAGTAGGCGTATGTCGCCGCGTGCGAGCCCGAGTGTGCCTCTTCGCCGTGTATCCACAGTATCTGCGAGCCGGTCTTCTCGATAATCTCGCGCTCTTTCTGAATCGACGGCGCATAGACCCAGTTCTCGGCGTAAAGTATCCTGCCCCTGCTTTTCTTCTCAGCCGCAAGCATCCGCTCGATACTCGCCAGCGAGTGTTCAAGGGCATCGGCCTTGGCGAACGTATCGCCGTTGAAGTCATCCGAGCCATCGCCGAAATAGCCCGTCAGCGGCTTTTCCACTATGGCGAATTTGTCCTGCTCCAGCGCTGCGACCGCAATCGGCTCGTGCGCCACGGGCGGCGTGCAGACGTGAATCACGTCAACTTTGTCGATGA
This sequence comes from Sedimentisphaerales bacterium, assembly GCA_030611315.1. Taxonomy (GTDB): domain Bacteria; phylum Planctomycetota; class Phycisphaerae; order Sedimentisphaerales; family Anaerobacaceae; genus JAUWPZ01. The sequence goes on along the minus strand of JAUWPZ010000102.1, from coordinate 6,368 downwards.
GCTCTTCCAGGCTCTCGCAGGCGCGAATCCCTCGCTTTTTGGCATACTCCGCCGCCTGCTCGGTGTCGGTTGAGAATACTCCCTCGACCTCGACATTCGTTCCGTGGACCTTCTTCAAACATTCAAAGTGGAACGTCGCCGCGAATCCCGCGCCGATAATCCCTGTGCTAACCGTTTTCTTCTCCATGTAATATCTCCTTTTCCCCTTCGCTCTCCTATGGAGTCCGCTGCCAGGCGTCCCTTACGCAACTTACGGGACTTACGAACTTGCCTTTTCTACTCATAGTTTGTGAACTGTTTTAATAGTACTTCTGCCGCCCACTTTGCTGCTGTTCCTACTACCTCCGGGCAGTTGCGCTTCGCCTTTTTCTTAACGTCCCTGCATAACACGCTCCCATATTCTTTTTCAAATCGCTCATAAACTTTCCGAATCAAGTTATGAGAAAGACGGGTATCCCCAAACGTCTCATTTCCGCACACCCAGCCGATAACCATCCCCGAACCAGTAAATGCCCCGCAATTCTGTATCCCTTGTGGTGTTGCCCCACCGTCCAGACAACTCGCCGCTCTGAATAGACCTTTATCTTCTGGAGCAAACTCAATCGACTTCTGCAATGCAGCTACGGTGCATCGTGCGCAGCCGCCGTGCTTTTTTTCGAAGTCATAGCCGAGCTTGTATGCGTTCTCTATCATTTGCTCCGCCTTATCGCCGACGTCAATTTGGTCTCTCTTATCCAGGACATTAAACTTTATCTTATATTTTTTCGCGTGTGCGATTTTCTGCGTTACCAGGACGCCGAACAAACCTATCCCCGTCAACTGCAAAAGTTCACGTCTGTTTCTGTGCAATGCTTTGTTTAAGAATATTCTATCTGTCCTGTTAGTTTTTTCTTTTTGATTTGTCATTAGACTGCCTCCATTTGCACGGCCTTCACAGATTTCGTCGCTCGGCCTAATTTTCACGCTGGCGTTTGCGAATTTCACTTATCGACAGTGCTCCGCTTGAACTGATTCGGCTGCCGAAAATCTCTATCCCGCGAATCCCGCCTCTAAACTGCCTGTCCTTTCCGTGTCTGTGAATGCTTTCGTTGTAGTTCCCAATCGTAAGTGTTCCGCCGCCCTTGCCTGTCGGGCCGCGGTTGTAGATCGTGGCCCTGTCGAATTTAGCAGGCGTATCGGCGTCGCCGAAATACCAGCGAACGTTGTCCTGCTTTTCGAGCGAGTTATACGTTACCGCGAAAAACGTCCAATTCCCGACCTTGATTTTTCCCCGCGAGCTGTCGTTCTTGACGCGGTCCGGCCATTCGTTAACCGCTAATCGCAACTGACCTGCCTCAAGGCAAACCAAATCGAATCCTGATTTGTTGTAGTTCAGGTTGAACGCGATTCGATTGCCCCCCGAGCCGATTTTCAGACTCGATGCCTTTACCCAGCCCAATATCGTAAAAGATTTCAGTTCCTCAAGCTCCCTTATGGGTTTCTCCCCGACCGAAATCCATTTCCAGGGCTTGCCGTCTGCCAGTTCGTAACCGCCGTCTTTGCCCTTGGTAATCTTGCCGTGCATCTTCACCGGCGAATTATCCTCTTTGCACCCCACTCGAATTATCGCCGAGCCCGCCGCCTGTGTCCTGTCCACGTAGATTCGCACCGAGTTTGTAACGCTAACCCCTGAATCTGCATCCGTGACGGTCAGTTTGGCCGTGTAAATCCCCGGCTCTTTGTAAACGTGCACCGGATTGGTCCCGGTTGCTTTGGTCTTGTCACCGAAGTCCCAGACGCTCTTGTACTTGGAATCCGTCGAGAACTGCACCTTCAGCGGGGCGACCCCCTCAAGCGGCCTGGCCGATATCTTCGCCTCGGGCCGTATCTTCTCGCCGGGCTTATATAGCATCAGTCGGAGTACGTAATCGGCCTTCGGCGGCGTATAATTGAATTGTCCCGGACTCGCGCTGCCAACCGCCGATACCGTCATCTCCCACGGGTCAATACCATCGACTTTATATTTATTCGTTCCCGGCAGTTTGTAGCTTATCGAGCCGGTGTCCGTAAAATACAGCAGGTAATACTCCCCCGGCTTTGCCAGAATATAAGTCTCCGGATAAAGGCTGAAATCCGGCTCCATTTCCTCGTAAGGTGCCTGCTCGGTAACTATTCTTTTCATAAAAGCAATCCGCTCCGGGCTCTTGCCGTGCAGCGCCCCTCCCTTGCTCCACCAGAGGATGTCCTTCGGATGTTTATATGTCTCGCCGTGTCCGACATAGCAGCCCGCCAGCGAGCCGGCCCAGAAGTTTCGCACCATCTGCTCAGCCGAGATATTGCCCCAGCCCTGCGGAATATTGCCTTCATATTTGCATTCGTCATAGACCACCGGCTTTTTATACTTGTCCCGATACTCTTTGGCCTCTCGAAAGTTACTCGTCTGAATACTGCAGTGCGTTACCCACGGCTTTGAATGGTCGTACCAAGCCCTGCAGTTATGAATACCCCGAAGCCGATTATACGGGTCGATTTTCTGTACCAGCTTCATATACTCGTCCCAATGCTCCATCGGCCATTTCAGCAGGTCATACTCATTGGCAAACGACCACCACACGTTACGGTAAGCCGCCAATCTCGCCACTAAGTATTTCAGGTAGAACTTGTTGTTCTCATGCCCCATGCCCTTAAATCCCCACCGGTCGTAAGGATGGAAGATAATGATGTCCGCTTCGATTCCGAGCTTTTGCAGATCGCTGACCCGCTGCTCGAAGTGCCGCCAGAATTCCGGATTAAACCACTTGAAGTCCCAGTCTTTCAGCGGCCTTCCCTCGTATGGGTAATACTTCGGCTCGTTCTGATTATATGCATAGCTTTTCGGAAAGACGCACATCCGCATCTTGTTAAACGGCGCAGTTTTCAGTGTCTCCAACGTTTGCTCTTCCATCACGGCCCCCTGGTGTACCCACGCATAGCATGTAGTCCCGACGGAGAAATGCTCCGTGCCGTCGGCGTATGCCAGCCGAAACGTATCGCGCACGACGACCGGCCCGTGATTACCCGCCGAGGCCTTCACACACCAGAACCTTCCCTTTTGGCCGTCAAGCTCTCTTCGGTTGCTCTGTGTAAGATATGTCCACTCGCCCGTTTTGTCCGGTGAAAATCGAATCCGGTACACGCCGTCGCCGTCGTAGAATCCTTCCGGCTTAAAGACCCGCCCGCCCTGTCTGAACTCTCCCATCAAAAGCACATCCTCGAAGGGATTCCCCCCGGAAGGCCCGCTTAGCGACAATTCAAAAAGCCCCCATTGCTCGATTCTGTCGGAATTTACTTTGCCCTCAGCCCCCGCCGTCAACAAAAGCATCGCGGCAAACAAAACGACAAGGAGTTTTGCCAATACTCGATTCTTCTGTCCCATTTCTGTATCCTTTCGCATTGCCTTGCCTTCCATAGCCCCGGCATTCTACCATTATGTCCGGCAATCTTCTATGGAATCCTTGTCTGTATGAGAAAGTTTTTGGGTACAGAGGAATATTTTACAATCCCACCACATCCCGGCGCACCGGAACTGATATTCGAATTTTCCTGTCTTCGGCCTGTTGTCTTTGGTCTAAATGCTTCCTACAAAATCCACGGACTTCGCATCTGCCGCCTCACAAGGCCCTGGGCCTCGCGGTCGTTCACAAACCGCCACTGCTTCGGGTCCCACTTCAAGGGCCGATTCAAACGCGTAACAATCTCTCCCAGCAGGCAGATGGTTACCGAGCTGCACCCGATCTCAACGTCGCAGATGGGACGCTTGCGGCTGCGAACGCAGCTTAAAAAATCGCCTCGATGGTCCGTGCTCTCGTAGAGGTGCTCGTCGCCGGGTTTCATCTTGAGCGATAACAGGCTGTCGGAAGATGCCCAGATTTTGCCCCGGCTCACGCCCACCCAGCCTTTGTCGCCGATGAACTGTACAGAGCCCTGATGCGGGCCGCCTTTTTTGATTAGCGGTATTCCGTTGGCGTATCTAAACGTAAGACCGTCGGCGTTGTTACCGGTACCCGGCGTAATTTCAACAGGGCCGCTGCCGTCCATTCCCATACCCCATTGGGCGATATCGAAATGATGCGCTCCCCAGTCGGTGATATGTCCCGCCGAATACTCGCGCCACGACCGCCACGCACTGCCGAAGCAGTCATAGTTGCCGCTGACGCGTTTCGGATGATACGTCGCTTCCGGCGCCGAACCCAGCCACATCTCGAAATCGAATCCGTCCGGCACAGGCTCGCCCCCGAAAGGACAAGGCCGCGATATGCCCCGCACATTCGCATACACCTCTTTGAGCTCGCCTATGTACCCGTTACGCGCAAGCTCGCAGGCGTGGCGAAATTTCCTGTCTGAACGCTGTTGGCTGCCCGTCTGAAAGACCCGGCCGTACCGACGCACCGCCCTGACCATCTCCAGCCCTTCGTATATCGAGCGAGCCATGGGCTTTTCGCTGTACATATCCAGGCCTGCCTTCGCCGCCGCAACCGCCGCCAGTGCGTGCCAGTGGTCCGGCAGGGCGATGACCACCGCATCCATACCCTTGTGCTGGAGAAATTCGCGGAAGTCGTTGTATCCCTTGACGCCCTTATACGAGGCTGTGCCTTTCTGCTTGGCATACATGTCCTCAATGACCTTCACATTCGGCTCGCGGCCGCCAAGGCGCTTTCCGGCGTAGTTATTCCCCGCCCGGTTGACGTCGCAAACCGCGACCGCCTGAACATCCGACTTGCCCGTAAAGCTCCTGACGTGCCCGGAACCCATGCTGCCTGTGCCCCAGTACCCGATTACTATTTTTTCCGATGGGCTCACCCCCGTTGCCCCCAGCGCCGATGACGGGACATAATACGGCAAGGCCACTGCCCCAGCCGCAATCGCAGATTTCTTCAGAAAGTTACGTCGTGTCATTGATTGACGATTCATGAACAAAACCTCCATTATGCGGTTCAAATGATTAGTTCTTCGATTATCACGAGTTGTCCGGATTATACCTTTGCCCCGCCCCTTGTCAATCCCGGCAATGAGAAAATCCACCTGATGAATCTATCTTTTTGCTTGTAACTTGTGCCCTTTGGTATTCGGTCTGATGTCTTCGGTCTTAATTCTTGTTTAGAATTTCGACATTCGAAATTCAGCATTCTAAATTCTAAATTCTGAATTCCTAAACCCTGTCCTCGTCCGGTATCGTCAGCTTGGCATCGATAAAGTCCTTGTGCGTTAACTTCAGCGACTTTGCAATCCGCCGAATCTCTTCGGTTTCATCGTATGAGGTCTTTTCCGACGCGTTGGCGACCGTGAAAAGGCTCTTTATAAAATCCCTTCTTTGCTCAAGGCTGGTGCACTCGAAGAAGCTCCTTGTCAGTCGAAAGAAATCCAAACCCTTCAAGGTGCTGTCGCAGCTTAACTCGGCTAAGATTTCGGCTTCCTGCTCCTCTAAGTCCCACTGCCGCCCGAGGACGTCTTTTATGGTTTGTTTTTCCCGCTCCGAGATTCCCGAATCGACCGCCGAGATTCGGGCCATAATACCGGCCGCCAGGCATACCTGCCGTGCTTTCTCCTCCGGCAGGTCGATGGCAAGCCCCTTTTTCCGGGCGGTGGATTTCAAATGATAGTAAATCCTGTTTTCAATGTAGTCGTCAACCTGCGTATCTCTTTGAGCGCCGCCGGTATATGTCGTCTCGCGTTTTGCCAACGAGCCGGGTAACATCTTTGAAAGCCTGGCCAGAAGGCCGGTACTTACTTGTGAAACGTCGTCCTTAATCTTCTCCAGCAGGACAAGCTCTTCGCCGCTGATAACCCCGTCGGCGCCGAAGAGATTCTCAAGCGAGCTTATCACGAGCTGCTTGTCCTCACTGGTTTTGATTTGGCTCAGGACATCGCCCAACAGCTTCTCGGTCTCTTCCGGGCTTACCGGCGAATCCATATACATCTGGAGCTGCGCCCATTCCTTGCCGGTTACATCCTCGAGGTTGAAGAGCAAATCCTTCAGGGCATTGACCTCCTCGTTCTTTAGCTCCCCGTCTGCCCAGGCCGCCGCTATTACCAGCTTGGCAAGGTCCATTATGAACTTTCTGTCAGCCATCTTCGACTCCTTTAATTTTCCTTGACCTATAATACCCGACATCCCTCAAGAACGCAAGCTCACCGGCCTCTGTCATTCCAAAATCGACGTGGAACCCGTATATAGCCCGGCGTTTCACACCGGGTTTTGATTCTCGTTTTGAATTGTACACTGTGGCTTTACATTTTACACTTGAACTTTTAATTTCTTCTGTCCAACCTCCCTCTACGTCAATCAATTTCGTAACTCGTCGCTCGTGCCCCGTGCCTCGTACATCTAAACGATGTACGCTGTACGCTAT